>CAMTVV010000107.1:0-34394 GCA_947085305.1 uncultured Nitrospiraceae bacterium | reverse complement strand
TTTATGGCGCGCATGAGGTCAGGCGCCCTCTGGATTTCATCTATGACCGCAGGGGTCGGTGTCCCGCTGATAAAACCGTCAGGGTCTTTTAATGCCGCATCCAGCACAACACGGTTATCGAGCGTATGGTATTCAGCATCCCATCCCGCCCCGGACAGTTTCTGTGCCAAGGTGGATTTGCCGACCTGTCTTGCCCCTGTGAGAAGGACAACGGGGAAATGCTTCAGGGATTCGACTATATCAGCAGAAAGATGCCTCTTTATCATGGTTACAATTTAACCACGCAATAGTTATTTTGTCAACATAAAACCTCTCGACATCAACTATGATCTGAGCTTATTCTGCGTTGGTCAGCAGAAAACCGATGGAGATGAATTTTTCAACTCAATATTTCAGCAAAAAGATGTGGTGCCTGCACTCGATATCGAAGCTGCTCGGTCACAAGGATTTCAGGATGACGAAGCGTTACGCGCACCTCACTATGGATTCATTGAGAAGCGCCGTTTCAAGACTGAATATCACGTTTTTATAACGTTCGGATGGGGCGACACATACTGAAACCGTGTAACACCTTGATTTTATTGGCGGTCCCAACGGGAGTCGAACCCGTGTTTTAGCCTTGAGAGGGCCACGTCCTAGGCCACTAGACGATGGGACCAATAAAAAAAGCAATCAGCTATTAGCATTCAGCAATCAGCAAAAAACTTAAACCATCCGGCTAAAAGCTGACCGCTGAAAGCTGACGGCTAAAATGGCTGGGGAGAGAGGATTCGAACCCCTATAAGCAGATCCAGAGTCTGCCGTCCTGCCATTGGACGACTCCCCAAGAATAAACGACGAGCTTTAGAGGGCGTTCAGCCTTTCCCATGCAATGATATTAGTTTTACCATAAAATAAGATTTTTTGTAAACTTGCGAAAAGGCTTCTTGTGCTGTGATGTTCCTGAGGTTCTCTCCCGGTCTTCGGGAAGATTCAGCCCTTTCCCTCTGTCGCCATGAGCTCTTTGCCTGCGTCATATGCAGCCTTTAATGCTTCAGGATGCTCAAAGATTGCTCCTTTGGCATCAATGCCCAGGAAGCTCAGCGTCCCGTGTTCCGGAATGCTTATGGTTCTGAAAAATGCCTTTGCTGTTGCCTCTGCGCATTGGATGCCGATCTCTTTTTTCATGCCTCCGACCAACAAGAGCAGTCCTTTTCTCCCATGAGGATCTGCCGGGACAGGTCTCTTTAGAAGATATTTCTCGCACCAGAAGGCCTGGCACCGATCAATCATGATCTTTGCCTGTGCGCTCAGGCCGAAGAAAAAAATAGGTGAGGCGAGTATAATCCTGTCAGCCTCCCGTATCGCCTGGTAGACATCGTTCATATCATCATTGATGATGCACGTTCCGGTCTTATCGCAGCCTCCGCAATCCTGGCATGGTTTGATATTCATGCCATTCAACGTGAACACGTGAATTTCATGCAAGGATTCTCCTATAGCTCTTAACGTCTCCCTGAGCAGAATTTCGGTATTTCCATCTACCCTCGGACTGCCTTGAAAGGCGAACACCTTCATCAGTCAACCTTTTTGAATGCCTGCTTCTTTGACTTACATACGGGACATAATGCCTCCGCAAGATTCTTTTCTGACTTCGTCATTATCCCTCCTTATTGAGCAATTTCAAGCTTTGTCCATTGGCTCCTCTCAGAATTTGGAATGATATTCCTTTACCTTTTTTGCGAACTCCCTTCCGAAGTCATAACACTTTCCCTCATCTTCCAGGGATGGCCGATAGAGAATCTGCAATCCCGGCTCAAAGGTTTCGAGGCCCATCCTCTTAAACTCTTCATATGCGTCCTTCACTGCGCCGCCGCCCCAGCCAAAGCTTCCGAAGGCGCCCATAATCCGGTTTTTCGGCCTGAGTCCCCTCAAGTGAGTGAGGAATTCGGCTACGGTAGGATACATGATATTATTAAGCGTAGGAGTTCCGATGAGGCATCCCCTGGATTTCCAGAACTCTTTGATGGCAACACTCATGGGTGTGGCCCTCAGTTTGATGACCTTACAATCAACCCCTTCGTCTTTTATCCCCTGCATGATGGGCAGCGACATCTTTTCGGTGCTTTGCCACATGGTGTCATATATGATCGGAACGCTTAGATTTGTCTTGCCTCCTGCCATGTCGAGATACGCCTGCATGACTTTCTGTGGATTTGCCCTCCAGATGATCCCATGGTCAGGCGCGATGATCTCTATCTCCAGGCCCAATTTCTGAATATCCGCAATTTTGTTCTTTATCAGCTGCCCAAAAGGCATGAGGATGTTTGCGTAGTAATCAATCACTGCGTCTTCCAGCTCCGACATGGATTCGCAGGTGACAAATTCATCGTCGAACCTCAACGCGGATGCAATATGCTGGCCAAACCCGTCCTGGCTTATGAGGATTTTCTCTTCCTGTATGTACGTCATCATGGAATCCGGCCAGTGTATCATCGGGGTCTCGATGAAGAGGAGCGTCCTTTTTCCTATGCATAACGTATCCCCCGTCTTCACCACCTTTATACTCCATTTTGATGTATCAAAAAACCTCTGGAGTCCCTTCTTGCCCTTCTCGGTGATATAGATGGTAGCGTTTTTGGCCAGCTCCATGATTCTATCGAGACTCGTGGCATGGTCATTCTCGATATGGTTGATCACCACATTCTTTATCCTTGAAGGATCTACCACACTGCTGATGTTTTTGATGGTAATATCTGAAAAGTCATACTTGACAGTATCGAGCAGGGTTATCTCATCGTCCATGACAAGATAATTATTGTAGGTTGTGCCCCGGGGCGTTGCATAGCCATGAAAATCCCGCACTGCCCAGTCAATTGCGCCTACCCAGTATATCCTGTTTTTAATCTCAACAGCCTTCATGAGCCCTCCAGCCTTTTGTTGTTTTTGCATGAATCTTTCCTATTTGCATTCGAAATCTTCTCCAATTTTATCCATCGGTTCTCCGCAGCAGACAAGTGCCCCTGCGCCGGCATTTGTTACGACCACTTCATTGCCGCAGATATTGCATTTGTACTTTTCTCCAAGTTGCACCATTTTTTTCTCCTGGTATAATCCTCAGCTATACACTGGCCAAAAAACGTTTAGCATGTATGCTCCAAGGGAACATTGTTTTTCAGGATAATCAGTAATTCGGCCATTTTCCTCTTTATCTGTCGTCATTAATATTCTTCACATTTAATTTGAAAATAGCTTGACTCGTGATCGCAGGACGGGCATTTTTCCGGCGGCGCTTCCCCTTCATGGACATAACCGCATTTTCTGCATACCCAGTCGCATTTTTTGTCTTTCCTGAATACGGTATTGCCTTGAACTTCCGTTAATAGCTTCCTGTATCTCTCTTCGTGATGCGCTTCTGCCTTGGCAATCGACCGCAGGCGTGCGGCAATGGCGGGAAATCCCTCCTTTTCGGCAATATCCGCAAATTCAGGATACATTTTAGTGTATTCATAATGTTCTCCCCTGATCGCCGCTTTGAGATTATCGGCAGTGGTACCGAGGGTTGTAGGCGCTGCCGCTTCCACGATTATTTCATCCAGTTTCTCTTCCTGCTTTTGTTTAAGTTCATTGATCAGCCTGAAGAGCCATTTGGCATGCTCCCGTTCATTGTCAGCCGTAACAAGGAATATCTCCGCAATCTGATCAAAGCCTTCCTTCTGTGCGGTCTTCGCATAGAAGGTATAACGGTTTCGTGCCTGGCTTTCTCCTATGAATGCCTTTGTTAAATTTTCAATGGTTTTTTTCATTTAATTTCCTCCTTTATCCTATTTGTTACAATGCGCTCTTTGGAGCATTGCATACCGGGCATTTCCAGTCTGATGGAAGATCCTCAAACCCGGCATCTAAAGAGTTCCTGCCATCCTCCGCGGTTTCACCTTATGCTTGCCCCGTGTGAAGCTTGGCTTCTATCGGGGCTTGCCCCTGCATTTGTCGCAAATACCTTCCAGATGCACGGTTTTGTTCATTACAATAAATTGCCGCTTAATCTCCTCCGGGATTTTGATGTTGTCAAAAGAGTCTCCATAAACGTCAATGATGCCGTTACAGCTCATACACCTGAAATGGTGATGTTGATCTCTGTTGGCGTCAAAGCGCTTTGGCGCTCCGGAGCCCTCAACAATCTGCGCAATTCCGACTTTGTAAAAGGTCAGGAGCGTTCTGTTCACTGTATCAAGAGATATGTTGGGGAAGAGTTTTCGTAATCTCCTGAAGATGACATCCGCGGAAGGATGATCTCGTGACTTAAGGAGCTCCTGGTAAACGGCAAAGCGCTGCGGTGTGAACTTGAGATTGTTTTCCCTGCATTTCTCCTTGAAAAACTCGTTATAGCCGTTTGCTTTCTTGGAAGCGACTTTATTCATAATTGCTACTATATAGGAATTGCTACTATTTGTCAAGACATAATTATATGGCATGAACCTTGGGGTTTTACACTTAACTCCTAATCCGGTCGCCGGAGGATGAAAACTGCCTGTTATCCTAAAGCCGCCGGATAACCATTGAAGAACAATTTTCGCTAATCCTTTTCTAACAGGGTAATAAATGTGTTATGATGGCCCTCTTCATCAGAAAGGATAGACTCAAAAAGCTTTCTGGTCACAACATCCCCGTCCCTGGCGGCCACGGCAACAATCTCCCTGTAGAGTTTCATTGCATCTTCCTCTGCCTTCTTATTAATCTGGAGCATCTCTTTCGCTGTTTTCCCTATGGCTATGGGTGTCGGCTTTGTGGTCGGCACTCCCCCAAGATAATCAAGCCTCTCAGCGATAGCCTCTGCATGCTTCATTTCCGTGATTGCAATGCCTTTGAAAACACCGCCGACGGATTCGGCATTGATACCCCTGATCATAACATGCTGCCACATATACTGAATGCTAACCTGAATCTCCCTTGCAATTGCATCATTGAGCATATCCTGCAATTTCTTACTCGCCATGACCATCCTCCATTATTTATTATCTCATAAAGGCCGGAAACCAGCCCTTAAATGAACATCCCCGCAAGACCGTGAACGTTCCTATCAAAGTCTCTTATTACATTTACAGCATTACTCCTCATTTGTCAAGCAATTACCAGGAATGTGAGGGCTGTCGCATGTATAAAAACCGCTGCCGGCCTGTGCGGATTGCCCTTTCTCATCGTGATATCACACTTCATATTGTAAGTTATAACAATTATTAATGAATTTATAAAGGATTTTTTATTTACAATTTATCTCTCCAGGTGATATAAAATTGCACTCCCAAAAAAATATTTCCAGGAGGTGTTTCATGAAATTAGGCGTGCTTGTCAGCGACTTCAGGAATATGGACGATACCTTATTGAGATTAGAGGCTGATACGCTTGGCATTATCCTCGTCAGCAACGGGGTCTATCATGCGAAAGTGAAAGAGGCCGGAAAACAATCTGCGATACTGGAGAAGTCTCCTCATCTCTATGCGCTTGCAGAAGACTTACAGACAAGGGGCTTCGCGGAAACAGATATTGACGGCAGGATCAAGGCTATAACTTACAATGATCTCGTAGACCTGATTTTCAATGAATACGAGAAGATAATATGGATATAGGGGGTCATCATGGCTAAATTAACCATCGGCGTTTTCTCTTCACTAGTAGGTTCTCTGTCCCTCGACTTTACCGTAAAGTTGTCCGAGGCCGCAATAAAGAAGGGACATAAGGTTGATTTCTGGGTATCGGGGAATGCAACAATGCTCTCGAAAAAGGGCCAAAGGGCTTTTAAGGACTATTCTGCGCTGGAAAAGAAACTCAAGGAGCTCTTTGCAACGGGAAATTTTCAGGCTACTGCCTGTGAGGCGTGTGCTGAGGCGAGGGGATACCATAAAGAAGACACCATGGAAGGATGGAAACGCCACAGCATGGACTGGTATCTTGCAAGCTGTTTCAGCGCAGACAAGGTACTTCATATAGGAGGTGATTAATATGGCTATCAAGAAATTCGCATTCGTAGTAAAAAGCCTTCCCTATAAGACAGAGGCCTCGAGACTGGCGTTAACCCACGCCATCGCGAGCCAGACAGTGGAGATATATCTTGAGGACGGCGACAACGTGGAACCGGTTCTGGCCTTTATCGGCGACGGTGTGTTAAACTGTCTGAGGAATCAGACGGCCATGAATACATATGGCGTAACAAGCCTTGAGCAGCACTTGAAAAACGCCCTCCTCCTTGATTTAAAGGTCCTGATCTGTAAAGAGGATGTGGAAAAGTTCGGAATTTCCGAAGATGCTCTGATCATGGATGCAGAGGACATCGGAGGTGAGACCAGGGCAAATATTGTAGCCTTCAGCGAGATTATGAAGGAGATGGACTCATCGAACCATCTTCTATTCTTTTAAGGAGGAATGTATGGGAGAACTGAGCAGTACAACGCCTACAGAGACACTTGATGTCCTTGGGAGGGTATGCCCTTACCCCTTGGTTCTGGCAAAAAAAGCTGTTGAGAAGCTGCCGAGCGGGGGGATACTCAAGATTTTGTGCGATGCTCCGGCTTCGGCAGAGGATTCCATCCCCCGCTATTGTGAGAAGCAAGGGTTTAAGTTCGAGGCCGTCAAACTCGAGGACAAGGGTTACTGGGAACTCTATATACGGAAGTCATAGGAGAAGGATAACTTGCTTCTTTTTAGACCTGCCCTTTCTCTTTGATAAATAAAAAGGGGATGCCTTTTCTGCATCCCCTTTTTATTGCTCTTCTTTCTTTATCCTACATCTCTTTTATAGTTATGGCGCTTGTAGGACACACCCCAATACAGCTTTCACAGAAAACGCACTCTGCGGTTTGATACGGGTCTGACTTGGCGTCGCTCATCTGGAACACAACCTGGGGGCAGACATTCACGCACTCCTCGCAGCCCTCGCATTGCGCCGCATCTACGGTAACCATGTACACGTTGCAATCACCTCCTAATTTTTCCCCTTATTTTATATAAAATACCTCTTAGTGCTCTATTTCTATCCCTGCGGTCTCTTCTCTCACCGTTACAGCTATCTTGTAAAGCAGCGTAAGCACCAGAAAACCCAATGCCCACACCCCTATTGTAATCAGTATTTCAGGCATCGTAGGCCAGTACTCCATAACCTTTTTAAACGGATTAGGCACGAAACCTCCGACTATAAAACCAAATCCCTTATCTATCCATAAAGATACAAACAACGCTATGCATGCCAGCACAAGGGTTGTCTCGTTTTTTCGCAATGCTGGAACAATTAGAATAGCAAGGGAAATCACAGCAAGTATGCTCGATGCCCACATTATCGGAACAAGTTTGTCGAACCCTTCTATTCCGAAATAAAGATATTTCATCGGGTAAAGGTAGCCGGGTATCTGACTGTATGCAGCAGTAAATATTTTCAGTCCAAGAAAGAATACATTTGCTATCATGGCATAGGTAACGATCTTTCCCACCGCCTGAATGGGCTCTTTTCCCGGGTCGAATTTAGTGAATTTTCTAACGATAAGAGCCAATATTATAAGCAGGGCAGGGCCTGCAGCAAACGCCGAGGAAAGAAAGCTGGCAGCCGTGAGTGCGCTCAGCCAAAAATATCTATCAGGAAGTCCTGCATAAAGAAATGCTGTGACTGTGTGTATACTGACGGCCCATGGAATTGAAAGGTAAATAAGAGGCTTAATCCACTCTGGCGGCTTTATCCCTTTACGGTCCGAGCTTAAGGTCATCCAGCCGATTACAATATTAAGGAACAGATATCCGTTTAAAACGATCATATCCCAGAAAAGGATGGATTTGGGGGTCGGATACAATATCACATTCAGCACCCTCATGGGCTGCCCCAGGTCAACAAAAATGAACGCGATACACATGGTGACAGCAGCAACAGCAAGGAACTCTCCGAGGATAACTATCTTCCCGAATTTCTTAAAGTCATGGAGATAGTAAGGAATGACCAGCATCACCGCAGAAGCCGCAACACCCACAAGAAATGTGAACTGACCGATATACAGTCCCCAGGAAACATCCCTGCTCATGCCTGTTATTCCCAAACCGGTCTTGAACTGGTAGAGATAGTTCACAAACCCTATCCCGACAAGGGCGAGCAAAAAGAATATCCATGTCCAGTAGCTTCTGCTTCCTGTCAACGCCTTTTCAAGCATTTTTATCACCTCCTACAACATAGAAAACACTGGGGTCTGTGCCGAGCTCCGGCTTGCGCCTGATGGTGTACCGCGTTGCGAGAAGCTTTCTCACCTCAGATTTGGGGTCATCCAGGTCTCCAAAAAACATTCCGGGTTCTCCCCCTGCTGCCTTCGCAGCCTCCTGTGATGCCTCAACACATGCCGGGACAAGACCCCTTGCAAGCCGTTCAAAGCAGAAGGTGCATTTTTCAACAACCCCTATGGTCCTTGTGGGATATTCCTTGTTCTCCTCCTTGAGAAAGGGTCTCGGATCTTTATAGTTAAAGCTTCTTGCCCCAAAAGGGCATCCAGCCATGCAGAATCTGCAGCCGATACAGCGATGCTGGTCCATCATAATGATGCCGTCTTTCCGCTTGAAAGTTGCCTTGGTGGGACAGACCCTCACGCAGGGGGGATTGGCGCAGTGGTTGCAGAGAAGGATGAAAGGCCTGTGCTTGATGCCCTCCTCCATATATTCATTGGGCTGGCTCGGGAAGGTATGCGCAAAGGTATCGGTCCATATCCATTTGATCTCATCTTTCGGGTTTCCCAAATCAGGGACATTATGGATACTGTGGCAAGCCTTGATGACTCTTTTGTAATCTTCCCCGGTCTTGAACTTGCTCATATCAATGACCATTGCCCACCGTTTTGCGTTCAGGGCCTTCTCGTCGGTCAGGACATGGGACGCCTCCAGGGCGCTTCCCCTGAGAGCGTTCAGCGCTGATGTGCCTCCCAGTCCAAGAATAGTCGAAACCCCTGCTATCTTAAGGAATTGTCTTCTGTTCATACTCATGACTCCTTCTCCTTCGGCGCTATATGGCACGTCCAGCAGTGCGGTTTCACCGCCACATAGTTATGGCATTCGTCGCAGAACTTCTTCTTGTTCGAATGACAATGCATACAGGTATTCTGAAGACTGATGGTAAACTGCTTCCCCTCGGAATTCACGTAAAGCCGCCTGTCGTCCCGCACCGCAGCATCTCTCCAGTCATTCAGCAATGTCATATGTTCCGCCCTCATGAACGCCTTCGGCTCTATGCACTTCTTCTCCGCCAGTTTCTGGATCTCAGGGGTATCTATTTTCGGCTCCGGCCTGGCATTTACCTTCCCTATATTAAGGAAAAAGGGGAATGTCACCAGAAAGAAAAAGATTATAATCCCGGTAATGATTTTACCGCCGTCATAGAGTTTCATTACTCGTTAACCTCCTTCCCGGGAAGAGGTTCAAGGCGTAAATCCTGAGTCCTCTCCTTTTCTCCCTTCATCACAAGGGCATTGCCGACCAGCTCATGAACACCGCAAACACCTACCCCGGGAACCCAATAATCCATGGAGGTCGACAGGGCAGCCCTGTCAATGGCGCAGACATTGGCGAGCATGTTTACCCCATAATGTTCGTTGACGTGCTTCACCGCATTTGCCCTCGGAAATCCTCCCCTGAGTCTCAGCTCCATATTTTCCGAGGCATTCAATCCGGTGCCGCTTCCGCAACAGAAGGTCTTTTCCCTGATGGTGTCTTCCGGCATCTCGTAGAAATGATTACAGGCATTCTTAACGATATATCTCGGCTCTTCCAGCAGTCCCATTCCCCTGGACGTGTTGCAGGAGTCATGGAACGTCACCTTCAGGTGATCATTGCGGCCCGGATCCAGCTTGATCTTGCCATGCTTGATAAGGTCCGCGGTAAATTCCGCAATGTGAACCATCTTTGTAGCCTTCGCATTGTCGAACCTGGTGCCGGTGATGGGAGAAACCGGTTCCTGAAGAAAATCGGCAGGGCCGTTCCAGGTGTCCATGTATTGCTGGATAATCCTCCACATATGGCCGCACTCTCCGCCGAGGATCCATTTCACCCCAAGCCTCTTTGCTTCAGCATATATTTTTGAGTTCAGCCTCTTTGCCATCTCATTGGTCGTAAAGAAACCGAAGTTGCCTCCCTCAGAAGCGTAGGTGCTCCAGGTATAGTCAAGTCCCAGTTCATGAAAAAGCATCAGGTATCCCATGGCGGTATACGTTCCCGGGTTCGCAAAGAGGTCGCCGGAGGGGGTGACAAAGAGTATCTCAGCGCCCTTCCTGTTGAATGTAGGGTTCACTCTGACCCCGGTAATGGTCTCTATATCATCCACAAAGAATTCCATACTCGAGGTGATGGTGTGAGGCTCCAGGCCCAGATGGTTTCCCTTCATGTAGCAGGCTGCCACAGGGCCGGCTATCCAGCCGATGTTCAACCCCAGCAGGTTGGTGAGTTCCCTGCCCATCATGGTGATTTCGGCCTGGTCAATGCCGAAGGGACAGAATACGGAACAGCGGCGGCATTCAGTGCACTGGAAGAAGTAATACCACCACTCTTTCAGCACATTCACCGTCAGATCCCTTGCTCCGGCGATCTTTCTCAGGATCTTCCCTGCCAGGGTGAAGTTTCCTCTATACACTGAACGCATGAGTTCGGCCCTGAGAACAGGCATATTCTTCGGGTCTCCGGTGCCGATGTAGAAATGGCACTTGTCGGCGCAGGCCCCGCATCTCACGCAGATATCCATGAAGAGCCTGAAGGAGCGGTATTTCCCCAAAAGGTCTTTCATACCCTCCAGGATCGTCCGTTCCCAGTTTTCCGGCAGTTTCCAGTCCTCGTCATTCGGTCTCCACTCGTGGGCGTTAGGGAAACCGACTGTCTCGAGATCCTTAGGTTTTGCGGCGTGACAAAACATATGCTCCCTGATCTCGACCGGGGTATCCATCCATCCGGTCTTCGGGGGTCTGAAATCTATCTTTGCAAGTTCATCAGGTTTTGCAGTAAATTTTGCCATAGTTACTCCTTTTCCACTGGTATCCCAGCCCCTTTCATCTTTTCCCTGAAGTCATCCTCATACTCTTCATAGGTATGCACTTTCACAGGGTAATTCCAGGGGTTAATGTGTCTTTTCATGCGACTGTTGTTCGCCATGTTCCTCGTCGGGCTCAGGAAAACTCCGCCCATGTGCATCAGCTTGCTGAAGGGAAAGTAGGCGAAAAGAATGCTTACAAGGAAGATATGAATATAAAAGATAACCCCGATGCTCTCAAGGAGTTTCGCGTCGGGATTAATAAAGCCGACCAGTCCCATTGCCAACTCCTTCACTCCTGTAACATTTGTCTTCAGGAAATACCTCATGAGTATGCCGGAAACTGCAATTCCAAAAATCAGAAAGAGGGGAAAGTAGTCTGCCGGGAGAGAGATATAACGCATCTGCGGAATAAAAACCCTCCGCACGAAAAGATAGGTTACCCCCAATAAGATCACCGCATCGCTGATGTAAAAAAGCGGCGCGCCGATCTGCAAAAAACTGTCAAGTCCTTCGATCATCTGTATGGGAACAGGCACCTTCTGGATGAAGAATCTCAGGTGCCTCACTAAAATGATCAGAAAGGACCAGTGAAAAGCCAGGCCGGCCAGCCAGAGCCATTTGGCTTCGCCATAAGCGAGCCTCTGGCCCTCACCCATCTGGGTCTTCAGGTTCCTGAACAATGAGCGGAAGAGAAACACCTCCAGCGCCATCCTTACGACTACGCCGAGTATCGTAGAGGGATTTTCAATCTTATTCTGTTTAATCCACGGCAGGGATTGCTGCTGTCCGCAGGTCGTGGGTATACGGAAGGGCACCGGCGAACTCCCCCATTTCAGGACACGGTAAATAAAGCCGGTTATGAAAATGAGCATGGCAGCATAGGGAATAACAACGCCGAAAAGATACTGCATGTTCCCGGCGCTCACGCCCACAAGGGCGATCAGAACGAGTATGACCACTGCAAAAAAAGCAACTATGAATCCCATTTTCTTACCTCTTTTTGCGTTCTAAATTATATCTCTTCCATTGATCGAGCCGGCTACTCACTCGCCGGGGATCTCGCATACCAGCTTCGCCTTTTGCAACAGCCTGAATGTCATGTTCCTTACTTCGTTCGCTTTCAGCTCGTAAATCTTCTCCCGGCATTTCATATAGAGATCAAAAGAGATGAGGGCTATCGCGTCTATCCGGGACTCAAGCGCCTCGATTTTTTCAGAACGCGCAGTCCCCGCGCTTCCCATCTCCTCTTTCAACAGTTTCTTGAGACGGAACACGAATGCCAGGGCCTGCGACGGGGTCAACTCCTGAATTGCCCTGATCCTGATGATGCTTTCGAGGAAGGAAGATATCTTCTCAGCATCCATCTCCCCCTCCCTGAGAAGCTCATCAAGGAGGTGTTCCAATCCCCGGGAGATCGTATATCCCACAGGGTTAGCGAACTGCCTTTTCTTATTCTTGAGGAAACTTGATGAATCGGGCGGATACGTCTCCAGGACTATATCAAACCATCGTTCCAGAAGAGCGGATTTCTTTTCTAATAAAAGACCCCTTGCGTCTATACTCACCCCGTCTTCCCCCCTAAAGTGAAAAGAAAGAAGTAGGAATAGAGACGCGATATGAGAGAAAAAGAGAAGAGCAGATGCAAAAACTTCCTACTTCTTATTTCTTTTTTACCTATACACAACCTGTCGGTTTCGGGAGCCCGGCGATTTTACATGCCTGTTTTGCAGGCCCTCCCGGATAGAGCTCATAAAGATATTTCGTGTTTCCCTTTTCAGGCCCCATGACCTTACCGATTTCCTTTACCAGGATCTTAATCATCGGCGCAATCTGGTATTTCTGGTAGTAATCTCTCAGGAAGTTGACAACCTCCCAATGAGAATCGGTCATCTCAACTTCTTCTAACTTTGCGAGGTGCCCTGCAAGCTCCTTGCTCCAATCATCAAGGTTTACAAGATACCCATCCTCGTCCACCTCATACTGCTTTCCCTGAAAATCAATTGTCGGCATATCAAAACTCCTCCTTTCTCTGTGCTCTGCATTTTGATTCTTCCACTCGAAGGGCGCCCTCCGCGTGCTGCGCTATCTTTCAGTAAATGAGACGCCATATCCTAAACAAGTTATACACAATAAAACAATATACCACATATGGTCAAATAAAAATAACTTATCGGCTAATTTGAGTCGTTTATTATTTTATCCTTTTGGACCCAATTTTATGAAAATGAGCTTCCCGGAATAATCCCTCCGGGCATCCCTAATTTCCCATAATTTATGCGTTCTCAGGTCATAGTTAAAAACAGCTTCGCGGTAGGTTTCCCCGGAATTCAGGGAATCAAATTTCATCCAGTCTCCGCCGCAAGCATGGGTAAGGGCATCAAGATATGCCTCGCCCACATTATGTCCTGTGGGGTCGCACACATAAACAGCCCCGCACCAGCATTTGCCGCCGATCAATTTTCCTGACTCTGTCTTTATCTCCTCCGGAGCCTTAATCAGGGTTGCGCAAAAAGGACATTTCGCCCCTTCATCCTTATCTTCCCTTATTTTTTGCCTCAATCTCCCCCTCTTTCCTTCAATGGCTCAATACCTTCCGGGCGATATCTCCCACCCGTGTCTCGAACAGTTCATGGTTCTCATAAATTTTAAGCCTTCCCTCATCAGCCATCATATCCTTAATCTTGTTCGCAGTTTCTACGATTCTTGTTTCCGGAATTGCGCAGAGCGCAAGCCCTCTGGCAGAAGGGTCTTTATGGTTAAGCGCTGCCTTTGCGACTTCATAAGAACCCTCCATCCCGCTTATCCCCGCATGGACAATCCTTCCCATGGCCCACAGTACGCCTTTAAGAAGGCTTTCCTCCTCATGAAATGAAAGTATGATGGGGGGGATGTCCTCACAGGTAAGCGGGCTGTTTATGACTATCTCCCCAAGCATCTCGGGCGCGCTCCATCCAATCCCCCCGGACTCCTCCCTCACCGACCATATGAGTCGCTGAACGATATTCCTCACCGTCAAAGGGTCTTTCTCAGCAACAGCGCCGGCAGCCTTTCCCATGGCCTCGATCGCCCTCCAGCAGAGAAGGGCCTCCTTGTCATAGGCCAATGAAATCAATATGCTGAACACCTTTTTATTTCCAAGAGCAAGTCGAACTATTTTCTCAAAATCTCTTTCTAGCAAAGCATCCTTAATCTCTTCTTTTAATAAAGTCAAATTACTCACCTCAGACTTTTCGTAACGCCTTCCTTTCCCTGAATTCTGCGGCCTTTTTGACCAGACCTTCAACCCACTCAGGCGCGCCAAAGGCGTGGAGGTGTGTATATGTGGCAAGGACATTCTTATAACAGATGCCGTCCATCTTTTCGTATATCCCCTGTCCCCGTTTCATCCTGAAGGCATACGAAAACCCGTTCGTCTCCTCAAGGACATTACACGGCTTCGAATAATGGAACTCATGCCCTTTTAAAATCGTTCCCTCAGGATAAAAGGGGTTTTTCTTCACCACTTCCGCAACAGAGTATCCGTGGGCCTGTGGTTTTCTTTCGAGGGAAAAGACTAAAGGAAAGATGCCCGCCATGGGGTATATCCTGTCATCGAGCAAAAGTCCTTCACCCAGGTACATAAGCCCGCCGCACTCAGCATATACCGGCAGACCTTCCTCGATGGCGTTCCGGAGAGAGTCACGGAACCGGGTATTTTCTGCAAGTGAGATAGCATGAGTTTCCGGGAAACCACCCCCTATATAGAGGGCATCGATATCAGGCAACTGCCTCTCTGAAAGTGCGCTGAACTCGACGATATCAGCCCCGCATCCTTTCATCTCTTCAATGTTCTCCGGGTAATAGAACTGAAAAGCAGAATCCCTGACCACTCCGATTTTTACTCCGTGACGCGTAACGCGTGATACGTGATGAACAATAGACGCACTACCCTCATTATTTAACTCGTTACGCGTTACGGATAACTCGTCACGGCTTTTTTCTAATGGTTCAACGCTCCTTGCGATCTTCAGGATACCGTCGAGATCGAGATACCTCCCGGCGATCTCTTCCACAAAAGAAATAGCCTTCGCGGTATCGGGATGCTCCTGATGCGGCAGCAGTCCCATATGCCGTTCGGGAAACTCCCCTGAATCGGTTCTCGGGATTGCCCCCAGAACCGGAAGACCGCAGTATTTTTCTATGGATGCCCGTATCACTGACTCATGCCTGCTCCCTGCTATCCGGTTCAGAACAACGCCCCTGACCATTATCTCAGGGTCAAATCTCTGTGCTCCGAGAATCATCGCTGCAACAGTGCGGGTGACTTTCGCACAATCAACGATGAGAATAACCGGTGACCGAAGGAGCTTTGCGACTTCAGCAGTGCTGTATGTCCCTTCTGCGTCCATACCGTCATACAGTCCCCTGTTCCCTTCAATAATGGCGATATCCGAATCCCCTGCATGGGTGATAAAAGAAGACAACAAGCGGTCACTGCCGACCAAAAAAGGGTCAAGATTGTAGCAGGGATGTTCTGCAGCGCTGGCAAGCCAGCCCGCATCAATATAGTCTGGGCCCTTTTTGAAGGGCACAACCTTCAGGCCTTTTTCCTTCAAAGCCCTGACTAATCCGAGGGACAGTGTCGTCTTACCCGAGCCGCCTTTCAGCCCGGCAATAACCAATCTCGGATAATTATGCGACATTTTTTATTATAACCAATCGTGTCAAAAACTGGATACGGTTATGCCAGGGAGCCAAAGACAGGGGATGACTCCTCATGATATGCATCCTGGTTGCTGGTCGAAGGAAAACAAAAAGGCAGTTCACCCAATAAATGGACTGCCTTTCGGTTATCTATCAAAATTCCGAAGCCGCTATTTTGGAGGGATCTCTACAAAACTGCCGCCGAAGTAGGTATAGATGAGCTTGCCTTCGTCAACGAGATCCTTTAATGCATCTTTTACTTCATCCCTTGAAATGCCGGCTTCTGCAGATATGGTCTTCTGAATATCAGAAGATTTCAGTTTCTTTTTCCCTACTGACTTTTCGATCAAAGCATATATCCGCTGTTTTACTTCCTCTTTTTCCATTCTGCCACCCCGTTTAAACGTAGTTATTATAATAAAACAAAGGGGGGACAATATCCCCCCTTCCTTCTCTGCTCTCTTACCACTTGAATGTTGCCGCCGTCCGGAAGGTCTCCCTTGCTATCACAAAGTCATCGATGTGCTGGAAGGTAAACGGCAAGCCGGTGACCTTAAAGAACTTTTCCCAGCCGATCCTCTCAACCCATTCACCGACTCTCTCGTGCTTTTGCGCGCCGGCGATGTATGCGTCAAAGATCTTTCTTACCGCTGCGGTGACTTCCGGCCACCTCGGGGGATTGTTCTTGATGAACGGCACAGCCAGCTTTGAGAATTTCGGGTTGGACCTGAGGTTCCCGACTTTACCGCCAACCACGATCGCCACTCCGTCATATTCAGGGTCATGGATCTCCATGGGCGGGCAGACGGTGAAGCAGTTGCCGCAGTACATGCACTTATCGTTGTTAACCTTGACGCTCTTCTTTGCAGGGTCCGGGCTTATCGCGCCTGTCGGACAGGATGCGATTGTGGACGGAATCTCGCAGATGTTCTTGATCTTGTCGTGGTCTATAACCGGAACTTTTCTGTGGATCGCGACAACAGCGATATCCGAGCAGTGGACCGCGCCGCACATATTCACGCAGCAGGCGACCGCCAGCCTGACCTTGTTGGGTGTTTCTTTTGTTGTGAAATAATCTGCAAATTCATCCATCAGCGCCTTAACAATACCGGATGCGTCTGTACACGCTGAATGGCAGTGAATCCATCCCTGGGTATGGACGATATTGCTCACTCTCGGGCCGATGCCGCCCACCATATAATTCTTGCTCTTCAGCTCCTTCTGCAAAGGCTCGAGATTTTTTTCGTCGGAAACAAGCAGCTCGACATTGTTCCTTGTTGTAAATCTGATATAGCCGCCGCAGTACTTTTCGGCCATGGCGGAGAAGTCCCTGATGGTGTCGGTGCTCAGAAGCCTCGGCGATGCGACCCTCACCGTCCAGATCTTATCGCCGCTGTTGGCCACGTGGACCATAACGCCGGGATTGATAATCTCGTGATATTTCCAGTCGCCGTAATTCTTCTGGATCACGGGCGGCAGGAAATCCTTATAGTGAGGCGGTCCGATATCTGTCTTTCTCTGTGGTGCTGACATAAGCTTCCTCCTTGTATTATTAAACTTTATACGTTTAGTTCTTCAGATCTTCTTCGGTCCAGAAGAAGAACGGGTCTCTCCTCGGCTCCTTCACCTGCTGAGGAACAGGAGCAACTCCGATAAACTCAAGGAACTCCCTCATTCCCTTTCTGATGATCAGCTCGCCGATCCTCTCCCTGTTCTTTCCGTGCTCATCCCAGTATTCCCACATCTTCCGGACGAGGTCCTTGAACTCGTCATAGGGCGGCTCCATCTTCATGAAGGGAACAATGACCCATGAGAGGGTAGCTCCGATAACGAAGGGCGCCTTGCTCCCGATGAGAATCGATGCGCCTTTCTCGCCCGTCGGCTTTAACGCCTTTGTCATCTTCGCGATGCAGTGCATGCATCTTACACAGTCTTCATCCGTTATCTTTAATTCTTTGCCGTCGTAGCTCATGCATTTGCTCGGGCACCTGTTCACGATCTCTTCCGAGATATTCATGCCCTTCTTGGCATAGGCTGCGACTTCTGCCTGATCAACGGCAATCTTGCCTTTCCAGGTTCCGATGATCGAACAGTCTGCGCGGGCAATGGATGCGATACAGTCAACTGCGCAGCCTGCTGTCTTGAATTTGAATTTATAGGGGAATGCCGGCCTGTGCATCTCGTCCTGGAACTCCTGTGTTATGCTATAGGTGATGTCAAGGGTATTTATGTTCGCCCATTCACACCGTGCCGGGCCGACACAGCAGCTCGGGGTCCTCATGGCAGAGCCGGAGCCGCCCAGGTCCCACCCGCGGGAGGTGAATTCAGCAAAGATAGGCTCGAGATTTTCAGTAGTCGTTCCGAGGAGGATAAGGTCTCCCGTCGAACCATGGAAGTTGGTAAGCCCGCTGCCGTATTTGTCCCAGATATCGCACGTCTCGTTCAGGAACTTCGAGGTGTAGAAGAACCCCGAGGTTGAATTGATTCTGACGGTATGGAAATTTGCAACATTCGGAAATTCTTCGGGAAGGGACGAATATCTGCCGATAACGCCGGAACCATAACCGCGGACGCCCACGATACCACCGTGTTTCCAGTAACCGCGTTTGTCCCTGTAAGATTTTTCGAGCACGCCAAGCTCGTCAGCAGCCATGTCGCTTCTTTTTGCCGCCTTCTTGATCTCTGTCACAAAGCTCGGAAACGGACCCTTCTCCAGCTCGTCCAATAAGGGGGTGTCATACTTCTTTGGCATAAAATCCTCCTTTTATTTTGATTCTTTCAACCCTTTATATTTACAGAATAGGACTGGAAATGAAATTGCTAAAGGGTAATACATGCATAAGTATACGGTCAAATTAAAAAAATTAATCCATAAATCATAATTGCTTATTTATCTGTCGCCTATAACTGCAAAGAGGGCATGAGGGCGTCAAGCGCCTCAAAAAAATATATGCTTGTCATAACCGTTCAACAGAGGGTATACTAAAAAAATTCTGCAAATAAGTCAATGACAGGATTGTTATGCGCATAGAAAAGATTGAGCTTATCGGTTTCAAATCCTTTGCTGAAAAGACCTCTTTCCAGCTTCACCCCGGGATCACGTGTATCGTGGGTCCTAATGGCGCCGGAAAAAGCAACATTGTGGATTCCTTCCGCTGGGTCCTGGGCGAGCAGAGCGCAAAAAGCCTGAGGGGGGAGAAGATGGAGGAGGTCATTTTCAACGGTTCAGCCACAAAAAAACCGAGGGGAATGTCCGAGGTGAATCTCCTCCTGTCCTTTGATTCCCCCGAGCAGGGCAATGGCGACTCCCAGAGCCTCACGTCAGTGGCCAGAAGACTGTACCGTTCGGGGGAGAGCGAATATCTGATCAACCGGAACCAGTGCCGGCTCAAGGATATCAAAGACCTGTTCCTTGACACGGGACTTGAAATAAAAAGTTATTCGATTCTGGAGCAGGGCAGAATAGGCGAGATAATCAATACCAAGCCGCAGGAGAAAAGGTTCCTCATCGAGGAAGTTGCCGGCGTCATGAAATACAAGGCCAGAAAGGCCGAAGCGCTCTCAAAGCTTGAGTCTTCCCGCATAAACCTGCAGAGGGTGAACGACATCGTCACAGAGGTGAAGCGGCAGATCAATTCCCTGGACAGGCAGGTCAGGAAGGCGGAACGATACAAGAAGCTCACCGCTGAGATGACATCCATCGAGATGAAGATAGCAAAGAGGGATTACTCGGATCTCAGAAACTCCCTTGACAAAATCCTGGCCGATTACACCTCCCTCAAGGAATCGGACTCCGTGGTCAGGGCAGCACTGAGCACAATCGAGAACGCTATCGAGACGAAGCGGATCGAACTGCTTGATAAAGAGAAATCCCTTGATGCGCTCACGCTGGAACTCCGGGACCTGGAAAGGGAAATCGCGGAGACCGAGCGGATTATTGCGGTTTCGACCACGGAAAGGGCCAACCTTACTGAGTACGTTACGAAGCTCAGCCTGCAGGAATCGGATGTTATCCAGAAGATCGCTGCCACAGAAAACCGGAAAAAGGAACTGGAAACCACGGAAAGAGAGTTGGGGTCTGAAATGGACAGCCTCAAACTGGAACTGGCGGAGAAGAACGAGGCTGTCAAGGCCATGGAGAGATCCCTTTTCGAGAAGGAAGAGATCATAGAAGCGAAGAGGAAAGAGATCTTCAGGATAGCGGAAGAAATAAGCCATCTCAGGAACGAGACGGGCAGGGTCCTGACATCCATGGAGAACCTCGAAAGAAAACATGTGGCAACACTAAAGGAGTCCGAAACAGCGAAGGAACAGCTCTCACGGGTAGAGACGAGCATCCGGGAAACCGACGGAGCGCTCATCAGTAAGAATAATGAAATCCTCCTCCTCAATGAACAGACGAAAATTGTCAGGGCAGAAATAGAGGGATACCGGTCTAAAGGGGAAGAGGCGCGGAATGCGGTAGCGCGGGTCCGTGAGGAACTCGCTTCGGCATCTTCACGGCTGGACTCCCTCCGGGAGATAATGCATGAAGACCTCTCCCGGGAATCCCTCGTGGAGGATATTCGGATAATAGCGTCCATCGCGGAGGCGCTTGATGTTGACGAGGCATACGAAAAGGCGATTGAGAACGCGTTATCCGAAAAGATAAACGGTTTTATCGTTCAGTCCTTTGACGAGATCGCGGCCGCTGCCCCGTCCCTCAAGGGAAAGGGGATAAGAAGGACAACCTTTGTCCCTCTCAATGTGCCGCCCTCGGCAATGAATAAACCCATTGAACGTGCGGGGAGCGTCGGTAACAACTCCATCGTAGGCAAAGCAACCGACCTTGTGCGCATTCATTCTGAGCTCGACGGTGTCTCGGCCGTCCTGAAAGATCTCCTGAACAATATACTGGTGGTAAAGGATCTCCATGCAGCGTTTTCCCTTCTCCCGGAAACACTCGGGACCGGGCACTCCCACTTCACTTTTGTGACCCTGGACGGCGAGACAGTGGAACCGTCAGGAGCGGTCTCTGTGGGCGAGGGGAAAGGTATCCTGAAAAGGAAGAGGGAGATACGGGAGCTGGAATCCCTCATTGAACAGAAGAAACATGAGATGGAACGCCTCGGGGAGACATTAGAAAACGTGGAGACGTCTCACAAGGAAAAGCTGGCTTCCCTGAAAGATATCGAGTCGGCGATAATCCATCGGGAAAAAGAGATATCCCTCCTGAGATTAACCGCTGAAAACCGGATTGAGGAAAAAGAGAGGATAAGCCGCAAACTCTCCTTTCTCAATATTGAACAGGAGGAGATCCTCAGGGAAACGGAATCCCTGAAAGCAATCGCTTCGGAAAAAGAATCTGAGGCTGAAAGGATAACGGCAACAAAAACCGGGGCAGAACGCTTTGTAACCGCGATACAGGATGAAATAGCGAAAAACAAAGAGCGCTATGAAGCGGAACGGGCATCCATCACTGAGCTGAGATTAGCGCTGAACTCATCCCGCGAGCGGATAGAATCCATCAGAAAAGAGCTGGAATCTTCCGTGGAAACACTTGCCGACCTTGCTAAAACGCAGGATATTCTGGCAAAGGAAAAAACAGATATAGAATCAAGGATAAGGCAGTGCAGCGAAGAGATCGAAAAGAACAATGACAAGCTCAAGGGACTTGTTCTGAAGGCCGACAACCTCAAAACCGTGATAACGGAGAACAGGGAGATCATCCGCAGCGAGTCAGAGGAGCTCATCCGCGCAGAGCAGGAATCCAAATCACATCGCAGCAGGCTGGATTCATTGACCTCCGCGATCAGTGAGGCGGACGTTTCCATGGCTGAACACCGGCTGAGGATCGAAGCCCTGTCAGGAGGCATCAGTCAGAATTACGGTGTCGAGATTGCAACCTTCGAGGCTGAACCCGTGTCTCCGGAGGACGAAGAACGCCTCTCCGAGATAAGGACAAAGATCCAGGAGCTGGGCCCGGTGAACCTCGCCTCCCTTGATGAATATGAAGAATTGAAGACCCGTTATGAGTTTCTCACGCAACAGCAGGACGATCTCAACAAATCCATTGCAGAGCTGGAGGAGGCGATAACAAAGATAAACAGTACGACCCGGAAAAAACTGAGGGATGCGTTTGAGCAGCTCAATGAAAAGTTTTCCGAGGTTTTCTCCGTTCTCTTCGGCGGAGGAAAGGCCGGACTTGTATTGACGGAAGAAAACAATATCCTCGCTTCCGGCATAGACATTATAGCACAACCGCCGGGGAAGAAACTCCAGAATATAACTCTGCTTTCCGGTGGAGAGAAGGCCCTTACCGCACTGTCTCTTCTGTTTGCAAGTTTTCTCATAAAACCGTCCCCTCTCTGTATCCTCGACGAGGTGGATGCCGCCCTGGATGAATCCAATATCGACCGGTTTGCGAGGATGCTCCGGGAGCTTGCAGGAAAGATACAGTTCATTGTGGTGACTCACAACAGAGCAACAATAGAGGCGGCTGACTATATTTATGGGATAACCATGGAAGAGCCGGGGGTATCGAAGGTTATCTCAATGCAACTTGTGGAATCTTAGAAAGACCGTAACACGTGACAGGTGACGCGTGACGAGTTCAGGGATTTTTGTTAATCACGGGTTACGCATTACATGTTACGCGTCACGACTATTATTATGAACATCTTCGATGCGCTACCTCACATAAAAAGCTCCTCTAACCCTGAAGACCTCGTATGCTATGGCTTTGATGCAAGCGGGCTTGAGGGGGCGCCTTCTGCTGTCGTCTGGCCGGAGACCACCGAGCATGTGGCTCAGATCATGAAGTTCGCCTATGAAAACGGAATACCTGTAGTCCCTCGTGGCGCCGGCACAGGCATGTCCGGTGGAGCGGTTCCGCTCAAAGGCTCTGTGGTTTTGAGCATGGAAAAAATGAACAGGATACTGGAGCTTGAAAAAGGCAACCTCACAGTGCTTGTGGAGCCCGGGATCATTAACGGCAGACTGCAGAGGGAGGTGGAAGACCACGGATTTTTTTACCCTCCTGACCCTGCCAGTATGAATTTCTGCACCATCGGCGGAAACGTGGCAGAAAATGCGGGGGGTCCAAGGGCTTTGAAATACGGCGTTACAAAAGATTATGTCATGGAGATAGAGGCAGTGCTTCCCGGTGGAGATATTATCAATGTCGGGGTCAGAACATATAAGGGAGTGGTGGGCTATGACCTTGTGAGGCTCCTTGTCGGGTCTGAAGGCACCCTGGCAGTGGCGACAAAGATACGGTTGAAGCTCCTTCCCCTCCCTGAGGACATCCTCACCCTCCTCTGTCTGTTTACCGACCTGGAGGCCTCCGGCAAGGCAGTATCCCAGATAATTTCCTCAAGGATCATCCCGAGAACCCTGGAGTTCATGGACAGGGAAGCCATAAAGGCCGTCGAGAAGTTCCAGCCTCTGGGCCTCCCTGACAACGTGGAAGCCCTCCTTCTCATTGAGGTGGACGGACATCCTGAGGCCATTAAGAAAGAGGCCGGAAAGGTGGCAGACATCTGCATGAAGCTGGGCGCTGATGTGAGCATGGCTGAGGATGAGGCTGCAAGAAACAGATTATGGGAGTGCAGACGAAGGGTGTCCCCTGCCCTCTATCACATCAGTCCGGGAAAGATAGGCGAGGACATCGTGGTGCCAAGGGACAGGATCCCTCAGATGCTCACCAGCCTGAGGAGACTCTCTGAAGATACTGGGATTAAGATAGTTAATTTCGGCCATGCAGGAGACGGCAACGTCCATGTAAACCTGATGATCGACAGATCCAATGAGGAGGAATACAGAAAAGCGGATGCCATTGTCAGAGATATTTTCAAATTGACCCTCAGCCTCGGCGGAACCATATCCGGCGAACACGGTGTGGGGCTCACTAAGGCGCCGTATATAGGGATGGAGCTCAAGAAAAGCGAGCTTGCCCTGATGAAGGGGATCAAGAAACTCTTTGACCCGAAGAACATCCTGAACCCGGGGAAGATTTTTCCGTAAAGTTAGCGTCATAAGTGGCCCGCCACTTATGACCTGGGCGAACTTCCGGCAAAGACAGAGAAACCGGGGTAAAATTGCAATTTTCAATATTGTAGTGTATTGTAATACAGGAGGTGCATTATGAGAACAGTTTTATCCGTCAGCCTGCCTGAAAAGATGTCCGAGGAACTTGATAGGGTTGCGAGGAGTACCGGGCGCAACAAGAGTGATATCGTTAAGGAATCCCTGAGTCTGTTCCTGTGGGAAATGAAACTCAAGGCAGTGCAGAAAAAACTCGGCCCAAAAGCAAAGAAGCTTGGGATGGTCAGTGAAGAAGATGTGTTCAAAGCGATATCATGATTGCCGTATTTGATACAAATGTTCTGATTGCGGCGATTATCACTGAAGGGATTTGCTCAAGACTATTGCACAGGGCGCGCATAGGCGAATTCTCACTTATTTCATGCCCGTACATTACTAAGGAACTTGGGAGCATCCTCTCGAAGAAATTCCGGCTCTCGCATGAAGAATTAGCTTTGGCGATAGACCCTGTAAGTGAAGCGACTAGTCAAGTCATTGAACATACCATCGAGATCGCGGACATTTGCCGGGATGCTGATGATGACAATATTATTGCCTGCGCCGTGGCGGCAAAGGCGGATTATCTTGTGACAGGAGACTCTGATCTGCTGGATATAAAAAGATATAAGAACATTAAGATCATAACTCCAAGAGATTTTGAAGCCTTGTTTGTGTAATAAGGGGATGTGTTGTTTCGCTTAATCTCGTATGTTGCCAACGGACTAGCGCCCAGGTTATTATCAATCATAAGTTGAGCAAGCGGCCGGCAGCAGATCATGCTGTTTTTGTTTTTTCCAGATTTTCGAGAACCCACATCCTGGCAAGTTCAGGGCTCTACGAACACTGAAACCATGTCCTAACCATAACACTGTTTCTCACGTACGATTTCTCGCCCGCATATACAAGAACTCCATTCCCAACCCTGGATTTGCCGAGACTACGGTAATACCTCAATCCTTCAAAAAAAGAATCGGTTACGGTCTCCCCGGCTTTGATCTCGACCGGGATTAGCTCTTTCCCGGTATCAATCACCACATCCACCTCATGGCCGGTTCTGTCCCTCCAGTAATACAATGCAGGTGTCTCACCCTGATGAACAAAGGCTTTGTACAGTTCAGATACCACAAAACTCTCGAAGATCGCCCCCTTCATGGGATGAGTAAGAATCTCCTCCGCCTTCTGTATTCTTAGCAAATAGCAGAGCAGCCCTGTGTCGAGAAAATACAGTTTGGGGCTCTTGATCAGACGCTTGGAAAAGTTTTCGAAATGCGGCGGAAGGAGATACACGATAAACCCTGTCTGCAGAACGGAAATCCACTGACGGGCCGTTGTATGGGATATGCCCCCGTCAGCCGCAAGCGAGGAAAGATTAAGCAATTGTCCCGCCCTTCCTGCACAGAGACGCACGAAGCGCTGAAACGCTTCCAGATTGCCGATATTGATAATCTCCCTCACATCACGCTCTACATAGGTCTGGTAATATGCGGAAAGCCAGTCGCGTGCGTTCAACTGTTTATCATATATCCTCGGGTAGAGACCTTGAAGGAGAAAGGTTTCGAGAGATTCTGAAGGTCGTTTAGTCGACCCTGCAGGTGCATCTATCCTAAAGGGGCCGACTGGCTTTCTTGCGGATAACTCCGATATGCTGAATGGCAACAGTTGGACAACCGCAGCTCTGCCGGCAAGTGTCTGGCTCACCTCATGCATGAGATCGAATTGCCTTGAACCGGTCAGTATAAACCTGCCCGGGGCAGGGTCAGCATCCACTATGCCCTGCAGGTAGGAAAAAATAGCCGGCGCTCTTTGGATTTCATCGAGAATGGCTCCTTTGGGAAATCTCCTTAAAAAGCCTTTTGGATCGGCAAGGGCAAAATCCCTTTCGTCAGGGTCTTCGAGCGAGATGTAGGGGTGTTTCGAAAATACCATCTTCGAGAGCGTTGTCTTCCCTGACTGCCTCGGCCCTGTCATGGAGATCACAGGAAATGCACCGGCAAGCGAACGGAGCTTTGCGGCAAGGGTCCTCTCAATCATGGTTCATTGTAACAGTGGAATATCCTGTTTGTCAAATTGAAAGCTAAACTTTCAATCAGCCTGCGACCTAATCGCGTCACCTTACTGGCAGCATGCCCATGCACCCTTCGTCGGTTATAATAATGCATCGTGTTTCTTGATGACACCATCGCAGCCATCTCCACTCCCCTTGGTGAGGGAGGCATTGGTATTGTGCGGCTGAGCGGGAAAGACGCCCTGCCGATCGTAGAGAAACTCTTCTCATCTCCAAAAGGGAGAAAACTCCAGGAATCGGAATCCCATACCCTTACTTACGGCTTCATAAAAAACCCTTCAGCCGGAACAACCATTGACGAAGTACTCGTTGCAGTGATGAAGGCGCCGCATACCTACACGAAGGAAGACGTAGTCGAGATAAACTGCCATGGCGGCATCCTTGCCGTGCGAAAGGTCCTCGAGCTGGTCCTGCAGCATGGAGCGAGGCTTGCAGAACCAGGGGAGTTCACAAAAAGGGCCTTCCTGAACGGCAGGCTTGATCTGTCGCAGGCAGAGGCGGTGATCGACCTAATCAGGGCAAAGACCGAAGAATCGGGAAGGGTAGCGCTGGAGCAGCTTTCCGGAGGGCTTTCCGAAAAGATCACCGGATTGAGGGACAGGCTGCTATCTGTGTGCGCGCATATCGAGGCATACATAGATTTTCCCGAAGAAGAGATCGAGCCTGCATCAATGGAAAGTATCCTGAACGAAGTTCGGGATATTGAAAAAAGTCTTCTTGCCTTTTCAAAGAGCTTTGAAGAAGGCCGTTTCTTCCGCGAGGGACTTAAGGTTGCCATTGTGGGAAGACCCAATGTGGGTAAGTCTTCTCTGCTCAATGCACTTCTGAAAAGAGACAGGGCGATTGTGACTGAAATTGCAGGGACGACAAGGGATATTCTTGAGGAGTACCTCAATATCAATGGTCTTCCCACCAGGATTATGGATACTGCAGGAATAAGGGAGACCCATGAGATGGCCGAAAAAGAAGGCGTTATACGAAGTCTCCGGGCCATTGATGACGCAGATCTGGTAATAGGGATCATTGACGGGACCTGTTCGCTGAAAAATGAGGATATGGCGGTCCTCGAAAAAATCAGGGGGAAAGAGGCCATCATCGCAATAAACAAGTCAGACCTGCCGAATCAAAGGAATCTTGAATCAACACTCAGACCATATTCTGAATACATACTGAAAATCTCAGCTAAGACGGAAGCGGGGCTGGATATGCTGAAGGAGAAGATACTGGATGTATCCTTGAAGAAGAATCAAAAATCAGAAGCCAGGGGTTTTTTTGACGAAAGCGCAGGGGTCATTGTTACCAATATCAGGCACAAAGTTGCCATTGACAATGCCGTCAATGCTCTCAGCAATGCAGCTTCCGCCTTAACAGCTTCTTTGCCTCTTGAAGTCGTGGCAGTGGAGATGCGTGATGCCATGGACAGACTGGGTGAGATCGTTGGTTCAGTGACGACAGAAGATATACTGAACAGGATATTCAGCGAGTTCTGTATAGGTAAATAGTTCTTTTACTGAATCAAAATATCTAAGAGCCTGTCCAGTTCATCCAGAGAGTAGTATTCTATCTCTATCCTCCCCTTTTTCCCTTTATGGTGGATGCGGACCTTTGTGCCGAGGCTCCGGATAAGCTTCTCCTGAAGGGATTCTATCTGCGGATCCTTCTTATGGTGAACTGTCTTCTTTTTTGCCCCGGCGCTCCATTTTTTCGCAAGGGCTTCGGACTCCCTGACGTTCAGGCTCTTATGGATTATCCTTCTTGCTGCCTCCACCTGGTTGGCCTTTCCTTCAATCGAGAGAATGGCGCGGGCATGGCCCATGCTCAGGGAGCCGTCATTGACGAATGTCTTTATCTCCTCCGGGAGCTTCAAAAGCCGAAGATAATTTGCCACGGTTGCCCGGTCCTTTCCGACCTTTACGGAAAGCTCCTCCTGCGTGAGATTAAAGTCCTTCAGCAGGCGATTAAAGGCCCCTGCCGTCTCCATAGGATTGAGGTCTTCCCTCTGGATGTTTTCGATCAGCGCTATCTCGAGGGAATCTGCAGAAGAAACTTCCTTCACAATGGCGGGTATCTTCTTGAGTCCTGCCAGGGATGAGGCCCTCCACCTTCTCTCCCCGGCAATAAGCCTGAAGGCGCCGTCCCCTGTCCGTGAAACGATGATCGGCTGCAATACCCCTTTTTCCTTTATGGAAGCAGCCATGTCCTGCAAGGCTGTGTCCTTAAAGACCTTCCTTGGCTGCTGGTCTCCGGGGATTATCCTGGTGATGTCAATATTGATGATTTCCTGAGTCTTTTCAGGGAGAAGGGATTCAAGACCCCTGCCCAACGCCGTTTTCATTCAGAATCTCCTTTGCCAGGGATAGATAGCTCTGCGCCCCACTGGAGCGGGCGTCATAAAGGATTATGGGTTTGCCGTGGCTCGGCGCCTCGGCAAGGGTTACATTACGGGGGACCACAGTGTCGAATACCTGTTCTCCAAAGTGCTTTCTCACTTCCTGAGCAACCTGTTCTGACAGACTGTTCCTTGTATCAAACATCGTAAGAAGGATGCCCTTCATCTCAAGGGAGGGATTAAAGGAATTTCTCACTCGATGCAGAGTCCTTGTAAGAAGGCTGAGCCCCTCAAGGGCATAGTATTCGCATTGAACCGGCACGATTACCGAATTCGCTGCCACAAGGGCATTCAGAGAGAGCAAGCCCAGAGAGGGAGGGCAATCGATAAGTATGTATTTATACTCCTTTTTTAAGTCGGCTATGATCCTGGAAAGAATGCTTTCCCTGCCCTCTTTTCCCACCAGTTCCACCTCTACGCCGAGAAGATCCACGGTGGAAGGGATAACATCCAGATGCTGCATGACGCTGGACACAATAGCTTCGTCAGGCACGCACCTGCCGGCATAGGCATCATAGAGACTTTTCTTTATCTCATCACGGTTTATGCCGAGCCCGCTTGTGGAATTGCCCTGCGGGTCCGTATCTATCAGGAGGATGTCCTTCTCAGCCAGGGCAAGGGAAGCCCCAAGATTAACAGCAGTGGTGGTCTTTCCGACCCCGCCCTTCTGGTTTACGATGGCAATGATATTGGCCATTGCCGTAATTCTAACAGAGTTAAGGGCAGCAGGGCAAGGTTGCGTAATGTTCCACGTGGAACATTTTTCAGTTGTTGCCGTAGGGACCGCTATGCGGGCAGGGAGTGCCATCAAGAGCTACACGGCACTGAATGCCCGTCAGAGAAGGCAAAGGGAAATGGCATACCCGGAGAACAAGGTCGGGGCTCATATCCATGGGAATCCCCCTGCTCACCCTCTCGATCACCCTCTTTTCGAGGTGAATACAGAACTCTTTTTCGGCTGCGGGTTTGACGCTCATATTATTAAGTGTAACTGATCTGAGCGCTTCCGGGCAAGGGCGTGGAACAGATAGTCAATCTGCTGCACTGTGCTATTTGGAACGACCAACTCCACAACCCTCAGGCGCGATAAGCGGTGACTATTCTTTATAGCCTGTTCCGGGAAATTCTCCTGCCTCATTTGTTGATCACCTTAACCATCTTTTTATCATCTGATGTTTTGAAGACACACATTGAAGATTTTCCCGCTGCCGCAGTTCCATACATGTAATCAATATTGAGCCCTGCGTCCGCAATCCTTTTCGCCACCTTCCGCAGCTCTCCCGCCTTGTTAGGCATTTTCACAACAACATCTTCTATTTCGATCCCTATCCTCAGGAAAGCAAGGGATTTCCTCGCCTTCGCAGCGCTGTCTGTGGCGAGCATGAAGTAAGCGTTTTTCGCCATCTCGTAAGCGCATATTGCGGTGATGTTCACCTTTGCGTCTGCAACGGCGCTGGTCACATCCGAAAGCAGTCCCGCCCTCGTCGGCAGGGTAAAGCTGAGTTGTTTTACCTTCTTAGCCCTTGCCATGTCCAATACCTCCTCGTGTTTTTATACTCATTCCCCTATCTGAATATCTCGGCAAAAAACAGTTTCATCGCTTCCCATGAACGCCTGTCAGCCTTCTCATAGACCACGCCAGGACAACTATCATTAAAAAGAAATATCTCATATAAACCTCCTGGTTGCCGTTTTATTTTCCAGTGTATCAAAAAATGGTGAAAAGGCAAGAAAATGGAAGGAGGGGCAAATGTTCCACGTGGAACATGACGGCAGGCTTTCAGGCTCTTGACTTAAATCCAGGACATGCTTCGAACCCTTTACATCCGGCTTTTCGCAGGCGGCATTCAGCGTTAACGCATACGTCGGCGCTGTTTGATTGTGCATTGTCGAGCCTTGCTGGATTAAGTTTTCCTGCTGTTTTTGGTTCTTGATCTCCTTTGGCAATCACCACGATAAAACGTTTTATCTTCGAAGGGGGCAAGGTCAGGGTCAATAACTCATAATCCATCCTCTTTGCTGCTTTCAGTTCTTCATTCACCTTTGGGCCTTTGCTCACAATAAGCCTTCCACCTTCTTTTAGCAAGGGAAATGCCTTCCTGCAGAAATCCCTTATGTCAAACAGGGCCCTCGTCACCGCGACGTCGACCGACAATGCTTTGATCTCCTCAATTCTTTTCTCCACAACCTCAATCTTTTCAAGTCCGAGGGCGCTGATGATATGGCGCAGGAAGCTCGCCTTCTTCCTCGACGGCTCTACAAGATACATCGCAATCTCAGGCCTGACAATCTTTATCGGTATTCCCGGGAACCCGGCGCCGCTTCCCACATCCATAACACTCACCTCACCCTCCGGTATTGCCTTAAGATAGAGTAACGAGTCCAGGAAATGCTTTACGATTATATCTTCGTCCGTTTTTAAGGCAGTGAGGTTGTACGCCTTGTTCCATTTCTTCAGCTCGGAGAGATAGGTCATGAATGTCCTGATCTGGACGTGGGAATATGCGAGGGAAAGCTCGGCTAACCCACACTTCAAAATCGATTCTGGCGACTCAACGGTATGCACTGAAAACCTTCAATATAGTTTAGCAGATTTCGGGATGCGGTCTCGGAAGGTTGGCAGGCAGAGAGGAGAGGAAAGAGAAGACATGACAGCGCTTGCAAAGGTTACATCCAAGGGGCAGAGCACGCTGCCGAAAGAGGTGCGGGACTTGCTCCATATCCAGACCGGCAGCATCGTGGTTTTTGAGAAAGAAGACGAAAAGCTCGTTGTCAAAACAGCCAAGACGCTCCAGGATTTCAGGGGAGTCCTGAAGGGCAAGCAGCAGCAAGCTGACTTTGAGGATATAAGAAAGAAGGCAAAAGAATACGCCGGGACTTACTGTCCCGGATGATACGATAGTCCGTTCTGCCCTGAGGCGGTACCGGACCAAAGGCATTGATCTTGTGGATGCCTAGATCGCCGCTTTTGCTCAGGAAAAGGGAGCAAGCGAGATCCATACCTTTGACAAGAAACATTTCAAGGGTATCGCCGGCGTCGCGTTGGTGCGGCTGTGAGGAGCAAGGTTATCCTTACTGTTAATCCGCACGATTGGTTTATTGAATGCTTACCTCATTTTCATTCATTTTCTGATATTTTCTATAAGCTATAGTGTCGGCATGAATATTGACAGCCAAGGCTGAATATGTAACCATATGAAATAATTGGTTATTTCAGTTGCTGAGTGGAAACGGCCTGTAGGTCACAATCCACCCCATAACTAAACCTCGTAAAGGCATATAGCTTATTGTCCAGTTATATCAGTAAGTTATAACATTGAAAGCCAACGACAAATATCATGCCGAACGGTATTGGAAGTGTCCCGCTCATCCCCTCCATATTCCAGCGCCGTTCCAAAAAGAACCCGGCGCAGCTTTGAAGAAGCTGATTTTAATAACATCCTTCTTAACTTTGAAAAAATAGGCATTGACACGAGAAAAAAGACATACGTCTTTCTTGACGAAATTCAGGCCATGCCGCCAATCGTAAGGGCCGTCAAATATCTGCATGATCATCAGGACATCAAGTTTTTCGTTACCGGATCAAGCAGTTTTTATTTGAAAAATATTTTCCCTGAAAGTTTGGCTGGAAGAAAATATGTTTTTGAAATATTCCCCCTTGATTTCGAAGAGTTTTTGGTGTTTAAAAATGCTTCCAGAGAATTTTTCAGGGCATTCAGCCGGAAAGACCAAAACAAAAACACGATTGCTTACGAGAAAGATGTTGCGAAAGAGCCGATTGTGGCTGTAAAATAAAGCAAGAATTTATCGTTTTCCGAGGTGACATGAGATATTTCCTGATCGTTCTTTCTTTTCTCTTCCTCATCGCGGCAGCTCCCTCGCCGTGGGACATAGATGAACTGGTGGGGAAAAAGGCTCCCGAGTTTACCCTGAAGAACATGAACGAGAAAACCGTCTCTCTGTCCTCTCTTAAGGGAAATGTGGTGCTGATAAATTTTTGGGCCACGTGGTGCCCTCCCTGCCGGGATGAGATGCCCTCTCTCAACAGGCTTTACAGGGAATACCGCAACAAGGGTCTTGTTGTCGTAGCTGTTTCGACTGACAGGAGCGCATCCCCGGTAAAGGATTTTCTCGGCAAGAACCCTGTAGACTTCCCTGTGCTCATGGATTCCGGCAGCAAGGCGGCAAGACAATTTAAGGTATTTTCCCTGCCGACCACGTTTCTTTTGGACAAAAAAGGAGCCATTGTTCAGAAATATCTCGGGGAAGAGGAATGGGAGTCTGCCAATGTCCGGGATAAGATCAATGCGGTATTGGGAATCCATTAATTCAGCAAGAGTAGCTCATAGCAAATTGGCTGATAGCTCATAGCTGATAGTAAAAACCATGAGCAATGAACTATGAGCCATGAGCTTTTTCATGCGCCATGAGCGATGAACTAATACAAACGCAATAAATAATGTTACATTTTCTGTCATGCCGACTTGTTCGGCATCTTTCTTTAAGAAGGATTCCCGACAAGCGGGAATGACAACACTAAAGAATTATGTCAACTTACTTAATGCGTTTGTATTAAGAGCTTCAAGCTTATCAGTATTCTCGGTAGGGATTCCAGAGGTGACAGGAGACAAGCCTTCCGCTGAATCCGTGTCCCACCGGCTCTTTCAACTGCGGCACAACGGTATCACAGGGATCAAATCTCTTCGGGCATCTCGGATGGAAGGGACATCCGCCGGGTATGTCTATGGGACTCGGCACATCCCCCTTAAGGATCGTCCTCTTCTGACCGTCCGGCCTTATCTTCGGAGCGGATGAGAGCAGGACGACCGTGTAAGGGTGAAGGGGATTATCAAAGAGGTCTTCTGCCTTTGCATTTTCGACGATCTTTCCAAGATACATCACTCCCACCTCGTCGCTGAAATACTGCACCACCCGGAGATCGTGGCTGATAAAGAGGAAAGAGATATTCGATTCCTTTTTCAGGTCCTGGAGGATGTTCAGCACCTGAGCCTGTATTGATACATCCAGCGCCGAGAGGGGTTCATCAGCCACGATAACCTCAGGGGATACCGCAAGGGCCCGCGCAATGCATATCCTCTGTCTCTGGCCCCCGCTGAATTCGTGGGGGTAGCGGTCCAGCACGTCGGCCTGGAGCCCCACACTTTTCAGGAGGCTCACCACCTTTTCCTTAATCTCTTTCTTTGGAACAATCTTATGGATCTTCAGGGGCTCGGAAAGGGTATCAATGACCTTCATCCTCGGGTTAAGAGATGCAAAGGGGTCCTGAAATATTATCTGTACCGATTTCCTGAAGGCCCTTAAGGATTCTCCCTCAAGTTCGGAGACCCTGCTTCCTTTAAACAGTATGTCTCCGCCGGTAGGTTTCATAAGCCTAAGGACCAGCCTGGCCACCGTGGATTTCCCGCAGCCGCTTTCCCCTACCAGGGAAAAGACTTTGCCTTGCCTTATGGAGATACTCACCCCGTCCACCGCCTTAAGCGCCCCCTGTTTCATAAAGGGTCCGGCTTTCACAGGAAAATATTTCCTGAGGTCAACTACATCAATAATGTCCACTGCATCTCCTCAGCCCTTATGCACCGCGCGAAATGACCGCGCGTAATCTCCCGGAGAGCGGGCTCCTCTTTCCGGCAGTCGGGAATCATATATCCGCACCGGTCCGAAAACTTGCAGCCCGGCGGGAGTTCTTCCGGCCTCGGCACTGAACCCGGGATAGGTTTGAGGGGAATCCCCTTTCGCTTTGGGAGGGATTCCAGAAGTCCTATGGTGTAGGGATGCTTTGGTGTTTCGAGCACCCCTGAGACCCGGGAGATCTCCATGATTCTGCCTGCATACATGATCGCAGCCCTCTCCGCATTTTCAGCAATTACTCCGATGTCGTGAGTGATGAGCAGGACCGCCATATTTCTTTCCTCTCTCAGATTCCTCATAAGTTCAAGGATCTGCGCCTCTATGGTCACATCCAGCGCTGTTGTGGGTTCGTCCGCAATGAGAAGGGAAGGGTTGCATGCGATAGCCATGGCGATCATTATCCGCTGTCTCATCCCCCCTGACATCTGATGGGGATATTCCCTCATCCGTATCTCAGGAGAGGGGATCTTCACGGCCTTTAAGAGCTCCACCACCTTATCCGTTGCGCTTTTCCGTGAAAGTCCCATGTG
>CAMTVV010000106.1:0-1512 GCA_947085305.1 uncultured Nitrospiraceae bacterium | reverse complement strand
GTCATTCCGGCTGATATGTATTAAACCTGTCAAGTGGGCTAAGACATGTTTTATGTTTTTCCATTCCTTTCAGAGTTAAAGCCGTGGATTCTGGTCAGGGCACAAGAACTTAGACGACGGTAGATCACTCTGATATACGCGGGTTGGATACCGCATGACTTGTCTTCGTCGTGGAGCTGCCTCTGTCTTGTGTCGAGGGTCATCCTTGTTTCAGGAGCCTCAAGCCGGAATCGAGGATTCTCCATACCTGTTCTTTGAACCCTGGCCGAAATACACGGCATATGATAAAAACCCTGTTGTCTGGAGGGGCGGAGAAACCCTACTTCACTTTCGGAGCCCCGCAAGACAACTTCCTTTGTTCTTCTTTTCGTCATCCGTTCGTTTTATCCGTTCATCGTAGCATCAACTGCGCCTTTTCCCATAACCTCGCGAGCAATGGCCCAGATAAAACCAACCAGTTCCCTGGCCACTGCCGTACAACTCTTAACAGGGAGCTTTCCTTTGTTGATCAGATACCAGTACCGGCTGCACAGCCTCTTCTGCGCCTTCCAGGCGATCTCCTGCACGGCCTTACTGGATTTTTCTGCCTTACGCCGTAGATGGGCGGTCTTGCGCGCCGGTAAGCGATAGCACCAGGCCGCTTCTACCAACACCCGTCTTGCATGGCCGTTGCCGGTCTTCGTAATCCCACCCCGCTTTTGCCGTTCTCCGCTTGAATGCTCCGACGGCACCAGTCCCAGATGCGACATCAGTTGTCTGGGCGATTCGAACCGGCTGAGATCTCCGAGTTCGGCAACTATCGTCATCGCCGTCACAAGGTTGACGCCTCGTAACGCCATCAGTCCTTCGACTACCGGCTTCATCGTCCACACATCCAGGGCCTTCCTCATCTCCTCCTCCATCGCTGCGACCCGCCCCTGTGCATGCTTAACCATATCAATATATTCCTGTAATACAATCTGCTGGGCTGCTGTCTCAAACCGCAGGCCCTCAAGCCACAGAAAATATGTCTTCGTCCATTTGCTCTGACCGGGATATACCTTCCCATGTCTCAATAAAAACCCTCCCAGCCGTTGCCGGCTATGCCGTTCCATCCCCTTCATATCCTCCCGCGCTCGCGTCAGATCCCTCATCGCTTCCTGCTCTCTGTCAGGAACCCATATCGGGGTGAGTTCTCCTGCTCTCAGCAGTCGTGCAAGACTTACTGCGTCCCGCCGGTCTGTCTTCACCCTGTCTCCTGCCTTCTTCGGAATCAGCGACGGCGCGATTACCAGACAGTCATACCCGGCTTTCGTCAATTGCCGGTAAACTTCATATCCGCACGGCCCGGCCTCGTAACAAAACAATACTTCCTCTCCACCTTTACTAAGCTTCTTCGCAAGTTTCAAATAGGCATGAGGCGTGTTCTCTATCGTCCCGTAATAGCCCGCCTCTCCTCTGTCAGCATTCGCTATGCCTACCGAAATGTCCGCCTTGTGTACATCCAGCCCTGCAAATTTGCTATACTTATAC
>CAMTVV010000105.1:0-5566 GCA_947085305.1 uncultured Nitrospiraceae bacterium | reverse complement strand
CATGGGCGCTGATATAATCAACATCCTCTCTGCCGATGCCGGCTTCTTCCAGTGCCTTCACCATGCACCGTGAGATGCCCTCTACGGAAGGTGAAGTCATGTGCTTTGCGTCACAGCTCAGCCCATACCCCAATATCTCAGCATAAACGCGCGCGTTTCTTCTTGTGGCGTTCTCAAGGGATTCGAGGACAAGCATTCCTGCTCCTTCTGCTAACATCATGCCTTTTCTGTTTTTATCAAAAGGCTGGCATTTTTCAGGAGCAACGGCAGCAAATTGATTAAACCCAGTGTATTCAATCCGCGAAAATGGATCGGATGCTCCTGCGAACACAATGTCTGCTCTCTGTAATTTAATTAAATCATAACTGTAAGCAATTGCATAATTCCCTGCAGCGCACGCCGTAGAAAACATAAAATTAGGACCATTAGATTTGAATTCTTTCGCTATCATGGACGGCGGTGCATAGGTGAGCATCTGATAAATAAGGTTTTTGCTTATTTGCGTATTGTTAATGAGTAACATATCTACTTCTTCGATAGCCTGAGCAGCACCGAGCGTTGTCCCATGAGAAACCCCAACTTTATAGTTTGCTAACTCTTCGGGGGTCAATGCAGAATCATCTAATGCAAGTTTCGCAGCAGCTAATGCCATCTGCGTTGCGCGGTTCATCGTGCTTATCTGCTCTTCAGTGATAAATTCATCTGGCTTGAAGCTCTTCACCTCACCGCCCGCATGCGTTGGGTACGCCGTCGTATCAAAGGCTGATACAGGACTTATGCCTGATTTGCCTTTGAGAAGGCTGTCCCAGAATTCCTGCCTGCCGATGCCGATGGAGGAAACAACCCCCAGACCAGTTATCACAACCCTTCTATTCATCTTTCTCGATAAAAAGTATTGTTGTCATTGCGAGGCAGAGCCGAACATTTGAATCATGAACCTTCATTTTTCACGCTGAAGACGAGCTCTGCCTCAGAGACTTTCTTTTCGTTTACAAATGCCTCTGCCGAAACATAGGCGCCGGTGGGAAGTGTCTTGACACTGGCCACCTTTATCACGAGCTGGTCACCAGGGACGACGGGATGGAGGAAACGGGCTTTTACCGAGCCGAAATAATAGAGCGGCCTTTTTTCATCCCCCCCTTTCTTTTCTGAGGCAAAAAGGATTATGGCTGTCTGTGCCATGGCCTCGATAATCGCAGCTCCGGGCATGATCGCCTTTTCCGGGAAGTGGCCGAGGAAAAAGATGTCGTTGCCGGAGACGTTCTTTACCGCAACCGCATGTCGGCCTGGTTCAAGTTCGAGCACCTTGTCGATCATGATGAAGGGAAACCGCTGGGGAATCAATTTCTTAATCTGTTCGAAGTCAAGTTGCATGTTCACCTAGCGTATCTGCCCAGCACCAATGCTGTGTTCTGGCCGTAAGGATCCACTGATGTCACGAGGACAGCGCTCACCTTTTCCTCCCTTGCTTCATTCGGGACATAATCCAGGTCGCATTCAGGGTCTTTTTCCCTGTAATTTACCGTGGGAGGAATGAGGCCTCTCTGAAGGGCTCCCACCGCAGCGGCCACTGAAAGCGCGCCTGATGCGGAGAAAGACTCGCCGGCCATTGATTTTATTGAGCTTACAGGGAGCCGCAATGCAGGTTCGCCGAAGACCTCCTTCAGCGCTCTTGTTTCGAGCCTGTCGAGCCCCCGCGTTGAGTTTGCACATGAAGAGACATAATCGATCTCCATGGGAGCGAGGGCCGCGTCGTTCAGAGCCTGAGCGATCGCTCTTCTCAAGCCGGCGCCGTGATGGGCAAAGTTTCTTTCCGCTTCCGGGTCAAAGGAGTTTCCGTACCCGAGTACTTCTGCGAGAATGGTTGCGCCTCTCCGAACCGCGTGTTCCCCATCTTCCAAAACAACGACCGATGCTCCCTCAGAGAGGAGGATGCCGTTCCTCCGCATATCAAAGGGACAGCAGAGCGGTTCTGTGCCATTACCACCTGACAGGCACCCGAGCTCCGAAAAGCCCTGGAAGGTCTCTTCGCAAAGCTCTTCCACCCCGCCTGCAAGAACCGCTGTGGCTCGCTGTAATCGTATGAAATCCGCTGCGTATGAGAGCGCATCAAGGCTTGCGCAAAAGCCGGTAGAGATGGTCGTATTAAAACCCTTTATATTGAAGCGTATGGATATCTGGCTCGCCGGAGAATTGATCACCGTATTCGGGAAATGGGATGGGTTGACGTATCGCGGGCCTTCAGTGAGACCCGTCCGGTCGAACTGCGATATGCTGTGTAAACTGCCGAAGGTCGTGCCGATCGAGACCCCCATACGGTGAGCTGTGTCATCGTCGATCGCGAACCTGCTATCATCAATGGCGAGTTTTGCAGCCGAACAGACCAGCCTTGTACTCCGGTCAAGGTCGCGAAGACCCTTCTTTCCGAGGAATTCCTCAGGCGTGAAGTCACGGATCTCACCGGCGCTATGAACGGAACACGATGACGTTTCAAAAAGTGTTATGGGACTGAATCCAGTTTTCCCATGGAAGAGGGCGTCCCAGTACTGTTCCCTGCCTGTCCCGATGCATGACAGGACTCCGATGCCGGTGATGACGACCCTTCGTTTCATCCCAGGAGCCCCAGCCCGCCGTCAATTTGGAGCACTTCGCCGGTTATGTATTCCGATACGTCACTCACGAGGAAGAGGACGACCTTTGCTACCTCTTCGGGAGCGCCGAATCTGCCCGAAGGTATTGAGGCGGTCAGCCTCTCCCTGTATTTCTCATTCAGGTTTCCTGTCATATCCGTCTCGATGAACCCCGGGGCAACTGCATTGACGCGCACGTTGTACGGGGCAACCTCTTTTGCCAGGGACTTTGTGAATCCGATAACCCCGGCCTTTGCAGCGGCATAGTTGGTCTGCCCCGGCGGGGGATGAATGCCGCTCACCGACGAAATATTGATGATGTTTCCGCTCTTTTGCTTGAGGAATGTGATGATGCTTGCCCGTGTAGTGTTAAAGACGCCGGTGAGATCGGAATCGATGACATCAGTCCAGTCTTCCTTCGACATCATCATAAGAGACTTATCCCTCGTGATGCCGGCATTATTTACCAGGATATCGATTCTCCCGAACTCTCCCTTTATGCGTTCTATGAGGAGTTTCGCGCCCTCAAAGTCCCTCACGTCCAGTTGCACCGGCAGAGCGCGTCTTCCCATTCCCTCAACCTCCCGGCACAATGATTCCGCAAGGGCATTATGCCGCATAAAGGTAAAGGCGCAATCCGCTCCCTCCCGCGCAAGCGCAAGCACAATGGCACGCCCTATGCCCCTCGCGCCTCCTGTGACAACGGCTACCCTACCGGCAAGGAACCCCCTCTTCACGCCTTTAGTATACCAGAAATATTTTCCGGCGAAAAAAGCCCGAAGGATGAGAGATATTCTCTAACGTTCGGGCTGTCTGGTTATAACGTAGAAAACGATGGCGCCGGTTTCCTCCCGCGTTTCTGATACGGTCCCATCGGGGATCCCCGCGCCGGACAGGATTTCCCTGAAGTCCTCTTCTCTGCGCTGCAGGAAACCGTCCCAGTCGGCAATCCAGTGGTAATCCTGAGACCGGTATCGGGCGGCATCCTTGAAGGCCGCAATGAGTTTGCCACCGGGGTTAAGCAGCCGGTAAAGGGCAGCGAACAGTTTGATGAGAAAGTCCGAGGGGAGGTAATCGAACAGTCCGACGCTGTAGATAATATCCTGTTTTCCGAACTCTGTCATGTTCGTCTCATCATCGAACATCCTGAGGGCATTATACCGCCGAAGCTCAACCTGAGAGATAATCCCTGCATAGGAGAGGCGGTCCTGCGCAAAGGCGAGGGCATCGTTGTCGGAGTCGACACAGGTGACCACTGCTTCTGAATCCATGATTTCAGGCGCTATCCCCATGAGTTCCCGGCAGGAGCCGCAGCCGACATTCAAAATATGAGGCTTCCGCCTCTTCCGGATCTCGGAACTCAATAACTCTTCCAGTTTCTTTATTCTGTTCCTTACCGCATGGCCGAGGGTTGAGTTAAGAAGACAGAGGTCGAGGTAGTATCCTATGCCGTCGGAAAGAGGCGTGTTCTTATACGCATATTCCAGGGTTTTATAGTCGCCCTGGGAACCCTGCGGCCAGATCCTTGTCCGGTTTATGCAGAAGCTTTTTGAGAGGATGGGGTTCGTTCTTTCGTGGAATGATACCCTTGCGCTGCGGACAATCTTTTTGTCCTTTACAACCTGTTCAAAGTCTGCGCAGGCTGCAAGTACGTTATCAATGGCCTCTTCGGTAGCCCCGCGAAGTTGCTCCGGATTCCCGGATGGATCAGAGCACCGCCTTTCGAGATCTTCCAGCTCCCTGTTGAACCGCGCGGTTGCCGTCTCCAGGAGGGTATAATACCGGTCAGTTTCTTCACGAACGTAATCGGATTCCTTATCCTCTTTTCCCCCCGTCCCGGGCGTATCCACTGAATAAGCGATAGTTATCGGATACGGTTTCCTTTCATAACGTCTTGTCCCCTTCTTCAGATTCATTGATGAGTGTTGCATTTTATCCTCCTTTCAAGGTCACATAAGGCGTTGAAGATTACAGATTCTTGCGGAACTGAAAACGCATTGTTCCATTTACCTCCTTTCTCAGGCCTGCAGCCGGTTTTTTGATAGAATCTCCTTTTTTCAGACTATTCCATTGTCACTTCTCTTTCCCTTTGATCTCCTCCTCTGACCACCTGACCGGGAGGGTGATCAGAAAAACACTGCCTTTTCCGATGACACTTTCTACGCTGATAGCGCCTTTGTGTTCCTCGATAATCTGCTTCACAAGAGGCAAGCCCATTCCTATCCGGTGTTTCTTTGTGCTGTAAAAGAGACTGAATATTTTCGGTATTTCCTCTTTGGGAATGCCCGTGCCGGAATCTGTGATGCTGAGGGATATATGGTCCTCGTCAGAGGACGTTGTCACGGTTAGAGCGCCGCCTTGCGGTGTTGCCTCCACCGCGTTCTTCAATACATGGAGCACTGCGACCCTGATGAGCTGTCTGTTCACCACGCACCGCGGAGACTTATCAGAGAGGAGCAGTTGCATCTTGATATCCTTTTCCTTCCGCTCACTCTCCATTAAGGGAAGAACGCTCTGCACGATCTCATTCAGGTCTTCCACCCTGAACATGCTCTGCCTGCCTTTCAGGATCGTCTCATAATCCTTCACGATGGAGTCCAGCTTCTGCGCCTCAAGCATCAAATCGCTGAGCCTCTCCCTCAGAGGGTCGGAGAGAGCCTCCTTTCTGAGAATGCGGTTGAATGTCCCGGCAATGGCTGTTGCCGGGTTCCTGATACGGTCTGCCACACTGAGGGCGATCAGGTTCATTGTCCTCTCAGAGATGATGGATTCCATGTCGCGGTTCAGATTCATGAGTTCGAGGTTAATATCTTCGATCCTTTTCTTGTCCGCTTCGGACTGATTATAGAGGCGGGTAAAATGCACGTTTATGATAATGAGGATAATACCAAATGATATGGTATAGATGCCCATAAGTATCGCCACGATCTTTCTTG
>CAMTVV010000104.1:0-8285 GCA_947085305.1 uncultured Nitrospiraceae bacterium | reverse complement strand
CTTGCCATGGGGATTTTGAAGGGGACCATACTTATCACAGGCATTCTGGTTATCCTCGGCGTCCTGGGGATCTCCATAACCCCCCTTATCACTGCCCTTGGTATTGGCGGTCTCGCAGTGGCCCTTGCGCTGAAGGATACCCTTGAGAACCTCTTTGCCGGGATCCATATCCTAATGGAGAAATCCATACGGGTGGGGGATTTCATCAGGCTCGAGACAGGGCAGGAGGGATATGTTGAAGATATCACGTGGAGGACCGCCCGGATAAGGATGCTGCCCAATAATATGGTGGTGATCCCCAACAATAAACTGGCCCAGAGCATCGTGACGAACTACTGCCTCCCTGATAAATCCATGTCCCTGCATATTCCTGTTTCGGTGAGTTACGACTCGGATATCGAGAAGGTCGAAAGGCTCCTCGTTGATGAGGCAAAGAAAGCCGCTGCCGACGTGCCGGGTCTCCTCAGAGAGCCGGAACCGCGGGTGAATTTCATCCCGGGGTTCGGGGAAAATGCCCTCAACCTTACCCTGGTCTGCATGGTGCGTGAGTTCACTGACCAGTACCCTGTGCAGCATGCATTAAGAAAGAGGATACTGAAGAGATTCAGGGAAGAGGGGGTAGAGATGCCGTTCCCTCCGAAGTACATTTATTTAAAAAAGGATGCATGATACAGGATACCTGATACAAAATACATGATGGAAGATCTGGCCAATATGGGAAATGCCTCCAGTGCACCATGCATCATCTATCATGTATCCTGCATCGTGGATCTATCATCGCATGTTAAATCTATTTCAGGAGGTGTACATGCAGCCTAAGATCCTTGCCTTTGTATTGGCCGGAGGAAAAGGGGAGAGACTTTTCCCCCTCACGGCATTCCGTTCAAAACCCTCGGTTCCCTTTGGGGGAAGGTACAGGATAGTGGATTTTGTCCTGAGCAATCTTGTGAACTCCAGTATTTACTCTGTCTATCTCCTTGTTCAGTACAAATCCCAATCCCTCATCGAGCATGTGAGGCGGAACTGGGCGCTCTCTTCCGTTATCAAAGACCATTTTGTGACAGTGGTCCCGCCGCAGATGAGAATGGGTCCGGAGTGGTTCCAGGGCACTGCGGATGCGATCTTCCAGAACATCAGCCTTATCCGTGATCACAATCCCGGTCTCGTTGCAGTATTCGGCGCTGACCACATCTACAGGATGGATATCCGCCAGATGATCGCTTTTCACCTGAAAAGTGACGCCTTTGTCACTGTTGCTGCGCGGCCGATACCCATCGAACAGGCTTCAGCTTACGGCGTCATCGTGACTGACAGCGAAAAAAGGATTGTGGGCTTTCAGGAAAAGCCGAAGAAACCGACCCCCATGCCCAATGACCCGAAGCGCGCCTATGTTTCCATGGGAAATTACGTGTTCAACACGGAGGTTCTGCTGGATGCCCTGGGCAAGGCTCAGAGGAAGAAACAGCATGATTTCGGCGCTCATGTGATACCTGATCTGGTGGAAACGGAGAAGGTGTTTGCCTACGATTTTGCGGAAAACGTGATCCCCGGGACAAGGCCTTATGAGGAAAAGGGATACTGGAGAGATGTCGGCGCTATAAGCTCTTTCTTTGACGCCCATATGGACATGCTTGGAGACTCTCCCCTCTTCGAGCTGGACAATCCCCTCTGGAACATACATCCGTCCACTTATGAAGGGCCGCCTACAAAGATACTAAGGGGAGACATACGGAACAGTGTTATTGCGGAAGGCGTCTTGATTCACAAAGCCAGGATACGAAATTCGGTCATCCGGAGCGGCGTGGTGATCGAAAAAGATGTGAGTGTAGAGGACTGCATCATCATGGATCATTCGGTGCTCAAGAGAGGATGCAGTCTCCGGAGGGTAATCGTGGACAAACATAACATCGTGAATGAGGGTGAAGAGCTCGGGTTTCATCCTGATGCGGACCGGTTGTTCTGTCATATTGATGCATCCGGTATCGCGATCCTCCCCAGGGGAGGGCGACCGGTTAAGGGCGCCAGATGATGGAAAAGGATATCCTTAGCAGGGTGATAGAGGTCGAGAGGGAGATTCAGGAGAAGCTCAGGGAGGAGAAAAGCAAGTCCCTGGCGTGGCTTGGAGAGGTAAAAAAGGAAGCAGAAGAAGAGCTTGCAAGGGAAGAGGAACGCCTAAAGGAATATTATGAAAAGACTGCGGCTGATGCAGAGGCCTATGCCGGGAAGCAGGCGGCCGAACTCCTGAGGGCTTCTGCTCTTGAGGCGGAGAGACTTGCCGGCATCAGCGATGAGACTCTGACCGGCATGGTACTGAAATATATTCCCGGAATATTGCCGGCGGATTCCTCTGCTGCGGGAGGGTCTGAAAAAGTTCAGGGAACCCCATGATCGTCAGGATGTCAAAGGTCGAGATCGTAGGTCCCAAAGCGCTTCTCGAGGAGGCCCTCTGTCTGCTGAAGGAAGCCGGCATCTTCCAGATTGAGCCCGCCACTGTGGGTTTCATCGAAAGGGGGCACGAAGAATATGTCACCTCCTTTCTGCCGGATGAACGCTCCTTTTCCGAAGTCCTGTTTCTTGAGGACCTCAGGGAAAAGATCGAAGAGTTTGTTTCCTATCTCCCTGTCCTTGACGTAAGAAGGAGTTATATCGAACCCCTCCCCATCATTGACACCATAAGCAGGACCCTTGAAAAACATCTCGGAACGTGCAGGCGCCTCGATCAGCGCAGGGGAGAGCTGCAGAAGGAGATGAATGAACTTAAACGATACAGCACATTTCTTACCACCCTCTCACCCCTCCTTGAGAGTGTAAAGGAAACCCCGGACCTGGACTTCATAGGTCTTACCATAAAAGAACCGGGCATGGTGGGACGGCTCAGGGAGCTCATCTCACGTCTCACGGATTACCGGTTCGAACTTCTCACCGACACAGGGGAGGACGGCACGCTGGTGGGGCTGATCACCATAGAAAAGGGCATTTCGGAAAAGGTAAAAAGCGCGCTGAGCGATGAACATATCCCTGAGCTGCGCTTTCCTGCGGCCATGGGTGAACTCACCTTCCAGGAGAAGTCCGTGTATGTAAAAAAGAGGATATTTGAACTGGACGCAGAGATACAATGGATCAACGGGGAGCTGGTGAAATTTTCCAGGCGGTGGCTCCCCATCTATAAAAGGGTGAAGGAATGGGCAGAGGAGAGACTGTCCCTGCTGAGAACAGCCGCCTCTGTTTTTGAGACGAGGATGTGTTTCTTCATCAACGGGTGGATGCCCTCCGGTGACGTGGAAAACCTCAGGAAAAGATTGCTCCATGCCTTTGGGGGGAAAGTGGCGCTGGTGGAGAAGCGCATCCACGAAGAGGACCTCGAACGGGTCCCCATTGTCCTGAAAAATCCTGCCTATTTCCGCCCCTTTGAACTTCTGGTGAGACTGCTTCCCCTGCCGAAATACACCTCCTTTGACCCCACGCCCTTTATCGGCGTATTCTTCCCTGTCTTTTTCGGAATGATCCTGGGCGATGCAGGATATGGAATACTGCTCTTCTTCACCGCTCTTATTTTGCTTAAACGGGTCAGAAGGAAAGGCAGCGTCAGGGACGCCTCAAAAATACTGCTCATATCCTCTGCCTATGCCGTCTTCTTCGGCATCATCTACGGAGAGTTCTTCGGCGAGCTGGGGCATACGCTCTTCGGTCTCGAGCCTGTCTGGATAGAGAGGAGGAGCGCGGTTTTACCGATGCTCGTTTTTTCCTTCACCGTGGGCATTGTCCATGTCACCCTGGGGATCTTCCTCGGTTTTACCTCTGCCCTGAAGAGAAGGGCGAAAAAGGAGGCGGCATTCAAGCTCCTGAACATCCTCATCATCTTCTGTCTTGTGGTCCTGGCGGCGTCGTTCTTCAAACCCTTCCCGTGGCTCCTCGGCAAGCCGGTCATCATACTCATTCTTGTGCTTACGCCCCTTTTGTTCTTTACCGGCGGGCTGCTGGCCCCCCTGGAGCTGCTGAAGAGCATCGGGCATATCGTCTCCTATGCGAGGATCATGGCCATCGGCCTTGCGTCAGTGCTCCTTGCCTTTGTGGCGAACAGACTGGCAGGCATGACCGGGGACATCGTCATCGGCATCATTGCTGCGGGATTGCTCCATATTATCAATATAATCCTCGGGGTCTTCTCTCCCACCATTCATTCCCTGAGGCTCCATTATGTGGAGTTTTTCAGCAAGTTTGTGGAACACGGCGGGAGGAAATTCAAACCATTCAGAAAGGAGAGGGAATAGGGAGCAACAATTTTTTCTGACTTCTGCGAGACACTATTCATTACAATACAAAGGAGGGAAAGTGTATGGAAAAAGTGCTCATAGCCTTTGCCGCTGCCCTTGCAATCGGCCTCACGGCCATTGCCACTGCATGGGCACAGTCACGAATCGGAGCAGCAGGCGCGGGAACCCTTGCTGAGAAACCCGAGTTGAGCGGCACCATTATTATTCTGCTGGCGATACCCGAAACCATGGTGATCCTCGGTTTTGTGGTTGCCACAATGATTCTCCTCACGGTCAAGTAGAATGAGTTACCAGGAGCTCATCAACGCCCTCAATAAGGAGTGCGATGGCATGGTGAGGAAGATCCGGCAGGAGGCCGAGGCCGAGGCCGAAAAGATAAGGGCAGAGGTTTCAAAGACAGCAGGGGAGATGAAGGAGCGATATGCCCGCGACTGTTCCTCTGCCGCAAGGGCGCGGGCAGACGCAATTCTTTCCGGGGCAGGGAGCGCTGCAAGGGGGAAGAGGCTGAGGGCCGAAGAGGAACTCTCTCACCGGCTTTATCAGGCAGCGCTGCGCTCTCTCTGCCATTTAAGGGGTGAACGGTACAGGGATGTTTTTGCCGCTCTTGCGCATGAGCTTCCTCCCTGTCCATGGGAATTGGTGAAGGTGAACCCGGAAGACAGGGAACTCGCAAGGGAATCCTTTCCGGATTCTGAGATCTTCTCTGAATCCGGCATAACAGGAGGTCTGGAAGTCATTGCGAAGAGGGGGGGCGTCCGTGTGGTGAATACCTTTGAGAAAAGGCTTGAGAGGGCATGGCCGGAAATGCTGCCGGAGATAATGAAAGATGTTTACAGAGAAATATCAGGATAAGGAACTGCTTCAGGAAAATGAAGAAGGCGGATATCCCATAGAGTATCTTCTTTCGAGGATCAGAGGGAAAAGAGTCTCCCTTATCACGGAATGGGAACCCCTCATCTATGGCGCCACCCCTCTGGAATCCCTCTCCCCCTCACGATATAAAGGAGTTGCAGCCGGGACATCCTCATCCGGTATCTGGAGGCATCTCCTTGCCGAATACCGGTGGGTTTATTTGCAGATGGAGAAGTCGCTGAGGGAGGTGTTCCGTCCCTTCTTTCTTTATTCGGAGCTCAGGACCCTTTTTTTCTGTCTCAGATATAGAGGGTCAGGGGAAGTTGTGAAGGTTGAGCAGATACTTGAAAACAGCCTCTTCTCGAAGAAATTCAAGAAGGCCCTGATGGGGAGCAAAGAGCTGCAGGATATGCTTGAGGAGATCGAAGAGTTCTTTGTATCCCTTTCAGTTAAGTTCAGGGGACTTGAGGAAATCTTTGCAAAGGACGGATTCAAGGGAGTAGAGCTGCATCTGACAACCCATTACCTTGAATTTCTCATGGACTCGGAGCTCCATCCCATTATCAGGGAATTTTTCATCCGCCTCGTGGACGCAAGGAATGTGATCGCCCTCTATAAACACCTTAGATGGGAGATGAAGGACGTTCCTTATTTCATTAAAGGGGGAAGCATCAACCAATCAAGGCTCAGGAGCATTCTGGAAAGGGGAGATATTTTCGAAGTGACGTCTGGCATAAAGAGACTGACAGGGATAACCGTCAAAATCCCGGACCCCACCGGAGTCGAAAATACCCTCTACAGGGGGATGACCCGTTTCCTTCGCAAAAGGGGAAGGGAGATATCCGGTGTCGGCCTGATCCTCGATTATCTCTGGAGATGTTCCCTTGAGGCCTTGAACCTCGGAATCCTCTTTCACGGGAAGGATATGGAGAGGGATGATCTGAGGGCGGAGCTGATACTATGAAGAAAGTGGTATTTATCACTCCCAGGGACGCAGAGTACGGGTTCCGTCTCACCGGCGCGATGCATCATGTTATAAAGGAGGAAGAGCTGGAGGGTACTCTTAAAACAGTTATGGCAAATGAGGAGCCAGGGCTTGTGATCGTTGATGACAGGCTGGCAAGGGGCATGAGCGAGGCAAGGCTCAGAGAGCTGGAGAAAAGATGGTACGGTATCCTGCTTATCCTGCCGGCCCCTGAGAAACCAGGGGCAGAGGTGGAGGATTACGCTATGAGGTTTATAAAGAGGGCCATAGGATACCATGTGAAGGTGAAGCTGTGATCGGCCGCATACAGGGTATATCCGGACCGACAGTGAGCGTCGAAATGTCAGGACTGAAGCTCTATGATCGGGTCTATGTGGGACATTCCATGCTTACCGGTGAAGTGGTGAGACTTGACAAGGCCCTGGCAGTGGTCCAGGTTTACGAAAGCACCAAGGGTCTGGGCATTGGCGAGCCGGTGAAGGGCGTTGGCATGCCCCTGACCGTGCGGCTGGGACCAGGACTTCTCTGCGGCATGTTTGACGGGCTCCAGAGGCCCTTGGAAAGGCTGAGGGAGGAGATGGGGCCTTTTATCACTGCAGGGCGGGAGATATATGCCCTGGATTATCTGAAGAAGTGGAGATTTTATCCACTCAGGGAAAAGGGAGCTGAGGTAAAGAGCGGCGAGATAATCGGCTATGTGGAAGAGGGCGCCTTCAGGAATTTTATCTCCTCTCCCAAGGACGGCAGGATTTCCAGGATCATGGACGGTGAGGTGAGCCTGAATGAAACCATTGCAGAATTGGGGGACGGCACAGGAATCTTCGGATGCAATGAGTGGCCGGTGAGAATGCCTCGGCCTTACCGGAAGAAGCTTGCATCAGGTGAACCGCTCCTCACGGGTCAGCGGTGCATTGATTTTCTTTTCCCATTTTCAAGGGGAGGCACCGCCATCTTTCCGGGAGGGTTCGGCACAGGAAAGACCATACTGGAGCAGTCCATAGCAAAATTCGCCAATGCGGACGTTGTGGTATATGTGGGATGCGGCGAGCGGGGCAATGAGATGGCTGAACTCATCGGCGAGTTCGGTCTGCTCAAGGACCCCTGGACTGGGAAAAAGCTTATGGAGAGGACGATCCTTGTGGTGAACACATCCAACATGCCTGTGGCGGCGCGTGAGGCATCCATCTACACCGCTGTCACCATGGCCGAGTATTACCGGGATATGGGTTATCATGTTCTGCTTCTTGCGGACAGCCTTTCGCGTTGGGCAGAGGCATTGAGAGAGATCTCCGCATCTCTTGAGGAGATGCCGGGAGAAGAGGGCTACCCCACCTATCTTGCATCAAGGCTGTCCGGGTTCTTCGAAAGGGCAGGGGTGGTCGAGACATTAAGCGGCAAGATCGGTTCCCTCACCATGATCCTGTCTGTATCGCCTCCGGGAGGTGACTTCACAGAGCCTGTCACGCAGGCATGTCTGAGGACAGCAGGGGCATTCCTCATGCTGGATACATCCCTTGCCCACAGGAGACACTTTCCCGCAATCAACTGGTTCCAGAGTTATTCCCTCTATGAAAAAGAGCTCTCAAAACATTTCATCGAACATATTTCAATGGAGTGGGAGGAACTAAAAAACAGGTGTAAAGAGATGCTCCAGCGGGAGGAGGCATTGAGGGAAGTGGCAGAGATCGTGGGCTCAGAGGGGCTTCAGGATGCTGACAGGCTTCTGATGAACGCGGCGGAGCTGATAAGGATGGAGTTTCTCTGTCAGAATGCCTATACCGAAGACGCCTTTTCACCCCCTGAAAAGACCCTTGCCAAAATAAGGGAAATCGTAGAATACTACGACTCCTCACTCGAACAGCTCAAAAAAGGCGTGGCTCTGGATGAGATAATGAAGGGGTAAACCTTTTAAGTTTTTTCTGTAAGTCCGTTGACTTTTTCTTGATGAACCTAATTTGCTCTTCTACAGACAGTCCTCTTGTTTCTTCATAGATATATTTTACCATTATCAGCGGTCAATTGCAGATAACGTTCGGGCACAAACGAAGCCATCAGGTTTATGATTATTGCCGTTTGTGCTGTGTTAGCGGAAGCGCCCGTACCGAATGTCATCTGACGGCAATATACTCTGCAAAGGAAGTCGACTGAGGGATAGACAGCCCATCTTCCTTCAG
>CAMTVV010000103.1:0-5227 GCA_947085305.1 uncultured Nitrospiraceae bacterium | reverse complement strand
CGCAATATCCACATCTTGTTGAGGGTGTCCTTGTCCACAAGGAGCTCTTCCTTCCTTGTGCCTGAGGCATTGATATCGATGCTCGGGAATATCCGTTTGTCAACCAGCTTTCTGTCGAGGTGGAGTTCCATATTTCCGGTGCCCTTGAATTCTTCAAAGATGACGTCGTCCATCCTGCTCCCTGTATCCACAAGGGCAGTGGCCATGATGGTGAGGCTCCCTCCGTCTTCAATATTCCTCGCGGTGCCGAAGAAACGCTTCGGTTTCTGCAGGGCGTTTGCATCGAGACCGCCGGAGAGGACCTTGCCGCTGGCAGGGATGACTGCATTGTAAGCCCGCGCGAGCCTTGTGATACTGTCCAGGAGGATGACCACATCCCTTTTGCATTCCACCAGTCTCTTTGCCCTTTCGATGACCATTTCTGCAACCTGTATATGCCTCTGCGGCGGCTCATCAAAGGTGGAGCTGATGATCTCGGCGCCGGCTACCTGACGTTTCCAGTCCGTGACCTCCTCAGGCCTTTCGTCAATAAGCAGTATGATAAGGTGGATCTCTTTATGGTTTTTCTTTATGGCCTTGGCAATGGACTGGAGGAGCACTGTTTTTCCTGTCCTCGGCGCGGCTACAATCATTCCCCTTTGTCCCATTCCGATGGGAGTAATTAAGTCCATTACCCTTGTGGAATAGTCACTGGGATTATATTCCAGTTTTATCCGCTCCGTTGGATAGTAAGGAGTGAGGTTATCAAAAAGGGACCTGCTGATGTTATCTTCAGGGGATTCGTGGTTTACGGCCTCCACCTTGAGCAGTGCAAAGTAGCGTTCGCCTTCTTTCGGAGGTCTTATCTGGCCGGAGACGAGATCTCCTGTCCTCAGGTTGAACCTGCGTATCTGGGAGGGGGAGACATAAATATCGTCAGGGCTGGGGAGATAACTGTAATCCGGGGACCGCAAGAATCCAAATCCGTCGGGGAGGATTTCGAGGACGCCGGCGCCGAACACATTCCCTGTCTTTTCTATCTGCGCCTGAAGGATCGCGAAGATCAGGTCCTGCTTGCGCAAACCTGCCGCGCCTTCAACACTCAGCTCTTTTGCAACCCTGGTGAGATCGTCGATAGTCTTTTCTTTCAATTCTGAAATTGAGATATTTTCCATTGTTTGTCCCTCTTTGGATTATTATGTCCGGCGGTATTTATGCCCGGTAGGTCATTGCCTATCCAGGGGGGTTATGCTAAGAAGCATTGTTTAGTCTGCTTTTACCATAGCGAAAAATATTTTTTTTGTCAATACCCCTCTTTTTCTCTCTGGCTCCCCCTGACAGGAATCCTCAAGCCCCCGGAAATGCTTGACAGTGACGGCAAATACCGCTTTAATAAGATATGGCATATGAAAAGGACCCCTCCATGGTCTTCAGGAAGATTGAGGACGAAACCATTCTCGTGCCTGTAAGGAGGAATGTGGGCGACCTCGACAATATCTACGTCCTGAATGACGTTGCAGCAATGGTGTGGGAGCTTATCGACGGGAAACGTTCCCTTGAGGAGATCAGGGACGCTGTATATGACAGGTATGATGTTTCTCCCGAGGTTGCCTATTCGGATATCAAGGAATTGATCGGAGAACTTGAAGAGATTAAGGCCGTTACCCTCAAATAAAACGTCCATATCATCCTGCTGGAACGTCAGGAAGAGTGGAGAGCCCCCGGCTCTTAGAGAGGAGTTGCCATGAGATACATCTATATAGTGGTGGGACTCATCCTCATCATTGCGGGGATTTCAGGAGTGACGCTCCTGAAATCCCCGCCGCCCTTGTCAAAGGAAGGGATCAGGGTGAATGAGAGGGTGATAACAGTAGCTGAGATAGAAGAGGGATATCGGGAGAGCTGTGCTATCGCCCCTGTGCCGCCGGACAAAAAACATTTTCTCGATGATCTGGTCACCAAGGAGATACTCATCCAGGAAGCAAGGAGGCTCGGCCTTGACCGTGAAGAGCCGTTCAGGCGCTCCATCCAGAACTACTATGAGCAGACACTCCTGAAGAACCTCACCCAGAGCAAGATGTCCGGCATAAAAGTTTCTGTAAGCGAGCCGGAAATAGTCTCTTTTTATGAAAGCATGGGAAGAGTCTATGAACTGAGAGTTATTACCTTGCCTACAGAGCGTGAGGCAAATGAAGCGATCAGGAACTTTCCGGCTGCAAGGGCAGAGAAGAGAATGCTCCACGTGGATGAGATTCCCCCGGAGATGCTCGACTCTGTCCTGGCTCTCAGGGTCGGCGAGGTGTCTCTTAAACCTGTGCCGTGCGCTGGGGGGTTTTTTGTTTTCAGACTGGAAGGGTATAAAGAGGAAACGGTTCCTCCCCTTGATGCTGTCCGTGAAGAGATAAAAAAGACCATTGAGGGGAAGAAGCGGCAGAACGAGATGGAGAAGTGGCTTGAGGGGCTGAAGAAGAATGCCCGCGTAACAATAAATGAGTCATTGTTGAAATAGGAGGGCGACAGATGCAGCAGAGAACGTGGAGGAGGAGAAATTATTTTATCAGAAAGGATTTCCAGGGCAAGTTTGTTCTCAGGTTTTTTCTCGCCATACTCATCGGCGCCATCGTCTTCACCATCATCTTCAGCATCTTTTCGGGCCATACCATGACCGTGACCTATGAGGACTCCTCCCTCAGGCTTGACAGAACACCAAAGGCCCTTTTCCTGCATATGGTTCGAGCCTACGGGGTGTATATCCTCGTGCTTGGAGTTGTCGTGAGCGTTTTCTCCCTGTTTCTTTCCCATCGCATTGCCGGTCCGCTCTTCCGGTTCGAACGATCCGTGGAAGAGGTCACAAGAGGCAACCTTGCATTTCGTATAACCCTGAGAAAAAATGACGAGGGCAAGGAACTTGCCGGCCTGATGAACACGATGGTCACCACACTTTCGGGGCAGATAAGGGATATGAGGCAGCAGGCTGATGCGGCATACGGGGAATTGGAGGGTATCTCGCAGGAATTGGAGGGCGGGAACTTATCCACTGGGGAGATAAGAGAGCGCATCTCGGAAACTATGAAGTCCATGGAGAACCTGAAAAAGACCCTCTCTTTTTTCACGACTGACAAGGGTTAGAGGCGCTACGTCATTATTATGCCCAAAAAGATCGTGCTCTCTGCATTTGTCTGTTTCATGCTTTCCTCGGTATTTGTTCTCTATTGTCAGACGCAACTCCAGCAGGGAAGCGAGAAAATCTCTACCGGATATGCCAATATCCTGAGCAACAGCACCGAGGCATTACGGATATTCAACAAACGGATAAAGGTCGGCTTTCTGAGTTCCCTCCTGAAGCGTAAGGCAGGAATGGATCTGTCAGTGGAAGGTCAGCTTTCCGAAAAAGTGGATATCATTGTCGAGAGGGTGAAGATGATCCTTGAGATGCACCCCAGGAACTTCAGCGTGCAGATCAACGTGCTCCCGGATGCCCAGAGCGTCAGGGCCCTCTACCGGAAGAAGTATTACCGGGATGTGGAGTTCGTTGCCTTTTATGCCCCTGCGGAAAAGGCGATATACATTGCTGCAGATGAAGCCAAGGCGAACATCCTTGCCCATGAACTTGCCCATGCAGTCATAGACCAGTTCTTCGGGGTCGCTGTCCCTGTGAAGATCCACGAGCTTCTTGCGCAGTATGTGGACGAGAATTTTGAGGATTGAGAAAGGGTAAAGCTTATCGGATGAGTTTGACGTCCGTATTTCTATCTGTTATCATGTTATCAAGAGTGTAATCATTGGAGGTGAGGAAACATGGTAAGGACACAAATCCAGTTAACGGAAGAGCAGGCAGAGATCATAAAGAAGATAGCGAAGTCTCGACATCTATCCGTGGCGGAACTTATAAGGCAAGCGGTAAATGGCGTTATAAAATCGGGTTCGGGTATCTCTGCTGAGGAGAGACGAAAAAGGGCTATTCGGATCGCCGGTCGGTTCAGATCAGGGAAGCGCGACATTTCCGAAAAACATGATAAATACCTTCCGGAAGCGTTTGGGAAATGATGCTCTTCATCGATACATCAGCCTTTTATGCCGTCTTTGACGGGGGCGATTATAATCATCAAAAAGCACTGAAGATATGGAATAACGTGCTGAGCGATGAAAATACCATCATTACCAGCAACTATGTGCTGGTTGAAAGTTTTGCTCTCATACAGCACCGGCTCGGCCTGGAGGCGATGAGAGGATTTCATGAGGATGTGCTGCCATTGATAAGTATCGAATGGGTTGACGAAACCGCCCACCGGTCGGCAGTCAGCGCCCTGCTTGCCGCATCGAGACGGAAACTCAGTCTTGTTGACTGCGCGAGCTTTGAAATAATGCGCGCCCTGGGAATTAAGACGGTGTTTGCCTTTGATCCCCATTTTTCCGAACAGGGGTTTAAATGTATCCCTTGAACGCTATGAAATGCGGAAGGAACAGTGTCGGCATCGAGATAGACGAAGAATATTGCCGCAATAGGCGCTGACCCCCATTTTTTCTTTCCTTGTCAGCGCCCCTCTGAAATTATTAGCTTATGCGTCTGGAATGTTCGGCCTCGGATAGAGCCCTGCAGCCTTTACGATCTCGGGCATGGCGCTCTCCCATTCAATGGCCTGGATGTGGACGCCCTTGATCCCGGGAATCTCGAGTACCTGCCTGATCAACTCTACTGCGATATTGATCCCTTCTGCCTCCTGGAGCTCCCTGGCTTTTTTCTTGTCGTCACCCGCTGCTTCCTTTGCCCTGTTCATGCGGTCGATGAGGGATGTCGGAACAGACACGCCCGCAACGGAGGAATCCATGTACTTCAGCATCATTGCGCTTTTCGGCACTATAATCCCGCCGAGGATCGCGGCGCGCTCGTGGAGACCCATGTTTCTGATCTTTTCCATCTGAGAGCGGAAACCTTCGATGTCATAGATGCCCTGTGTTTGTATGAAGTCCGCCCCTGCGTTTACCTTCTTCAGGAGGTTGATAGGCCTGAAATCGACGGGATCAGCCATGGGAGTCCAGGAAGCGCCGATAAAGAACTTGGGCGCCACGTCGAGCTTGTCTCCGCCTTCCTGCAGGCCTTCATCACGCATCTTTTTGAGGATGCCGACGAGCTGACAGGTGTCCACATCGTAGACATTCTTTGCGCCTGGATGACCCCTGAGCCTGCCGGCGGCGCTGAATTTCTGATGGTCGCCGGCGAGGCAGAGACAGTTCTTGATCCCCAGGG
>CAMTVV010000102.1:0-1942 GCA_947085305.1 uncultured Nitrospiraceae bacterium | reverse complement strand
GCTGACCGCTGACTGCTGACAGCTTTTTTTACATCATCTCCCTTGACCTCAGAAAGTCCTGATGTAAGAATGCCTATCAAATCCGGATTATTCTTTTCTATAAATCCTTCGACCGTCTTCGTTATATTATCCTCGCTCCCCATAACAACATTCTCCGTAAAGAGCTTTGTGGAGGCGAGCGCTATCGGCTCCCTGAAATGCTTTGTCAGAAGCACCTTTCCCAAAAAAGCGCATCCCTGCGCTCCGTGAATAATAGGCAGAGCCTTATCAATTCCCTGAAATGCTATCGCGGCGCCGATGGCAGCCGAGTGTTTTAACGGGTTAATGACAATTTCTTTTTTAATTCGCGGGGACAGTCCCGATTCTACGGCTTCGCTTCGCTTTGCCCGTAAATCTGGGACAGTCCCCTTGGCTTCCGACTTCCGGCTGTAAAACCGGAGGCTGTTGCTTATCTGCTCAGCCAAATTTATCAGCCCTTCGTATCCGGCATAAGCAGTATGTCTCTCCTGATTAACATCCACAAAGGGAAAACCCTCTTTTATTGCGAGATACTGGTTCCTTCCACCGGCTACAAGGACATCAGCATTCCTCTCCTTCATTAGTCTGAGCAGATTCTTCGGAGTCACATCCTCCACAAGCGGAGCGTTTCCGCCCAATATCTTCTTCATCTTCTCTTCGTCTTCGAAGGTGCTCTTTTTCGTTCCTATTGCGACTATCTCCATCCCGAGGTCCATAAGCGCTGAAATAAAAGACCAGCTCTTCACGCCGCCTGTATAGAGCACGGCCCTTTTGCCTTTGAGATGTTCATACGCCTTCAGCTTTTCATCAAGTTGTCTTTCTTCCCTTTCAATAATTGCCTCTACCCTGCTTTTGAATTTTGAATTTTGAATCTGTAATTCGAGCTTTGAGGTAATTAACCTTAAAGCTCGGGACATCTCCGTCTTTCCAAAGAACGAGACCTCTATATATGGAATACCGTACTTTCTCTCCATCTCCCTTGCTATGTTTATCAATGCCCTGCTGCATACGACCACATTCAGCTTTGCACGGTGCGCGTATGTTATCTCTTCAAATGTCGAATCTCCTGTAATCCTCGACAGAATATTTATCCCTGCTTCCTTTAAAATCGGTTCAACAAGCCGCAGATCACCGGCGATATTGTACTCGCCGATAAGGTTTATATTAACCCCCCTCATTCCCCCCTTAAGATAACGCCCCCCAGCTCCGCTTTCCCCCCTCTTAAGATAAGAGGGGGAAGGGGGAGTTATGACTTCAGATAAAGACCCGCACTTATAGGGGACTGTCCCGGATTTACGGGCGAAGTGAAGCGAAGCCGTAGAATCGGGACTGTCCCCTTCAGGCGGCTCTCCTGTTCCTATCACATAATCGAGCAGCGCCTCTCCTGCTATTCTGTTCCCTAAGTTTTTCGGGCCAACAAATCCCGGAGCATTTACAGGAATTACACGTAAGGGGGATGAAATCCCCCTTACGAAATCCCCCTTTTGTAAATTAAGAAACTCCTCGGCCTTTTTACAGACGACCTCGATGTTTTCTCCTATCAAACCGCTTACACATGTGGCATAGACAAATATTGCCTTTGGCTTTACCGACTCATATGTTTGCAAGATCGCATTGTAAAGTTTCTCCTCAGAGCCATAGATAATGTCCATCTCGGTCATATCTGTTGTAAAACCAATCTTGTGAAGGCTGCCCTTTGACGACAGTGTGCCTCTTCCTTCCCATGAATTGCCGCAGCATGCAATGGGGCCGTGGACAATGTGCGCTGCATCAGCTATTGGCTGAAGCACAATCATAGCGCCGTCAAAGGCGCACGACTCGCCGCCCCTGGAGCGGCAAACCTTATGCTTGCTCTCCGTATCGCAACCGCTTTGCAACAATTTATCTATACTTGTTAACATTCTTTTTCACTCCTTTATTGCTG
>CAMTVV010000101.1:0-13264 GCA_947085305.1 uncultured Nitrospiraceae bacterium | reverse complement strand
GATATCGCTCAAAAGGCTCATGAAACTTACACCCTGCCCTGTGCTGGTGGTAAATAATAATAAACTGGAATTAATAGGAAAGGGAGGTGAGAGGTGCTTAACTGAGGGCGTATTATCCTGAAAAAGAGGAAAAAGGGATTAAGTTGTTGAGATTCTCAGTGACTTAATGGGTAGCAATAACTAAATAACAGGAGGTAAAGATGATTAAGAAACTGGCAATCGCGTTGCTGTGTTTCACATTTGCAGTTGCAGGTTTATACACACTTGCATCTGCTGCAGACTGGCCTGACTCTGTCATAAAGGAAGTAGAGGCTCTTAAAGCTGCCGGGAAAGATAAGAAAGACATGCCTGCTTCTATCGCCGGAGTCAAGGAGATAACAGCCGACGAGCTTAAGAAGTGGATAGACGAAAAGAAGAAGTTCGTACTCATGGACAACAGGCTTAAAGCCGATTATGACAAGGAGCACATTGTCGGCGCACAACTGCTTACCGTGGATGAGCTTCTCAAGGATCCAAAGCTGGCGGACAAGTATAGCAAGGATGACATTGTTGTTCAGTATTGAAACGGCGTAAAGTGCTGGCGGTCGCCAGGCGCAATACATCTCCTTAAGCACCTTGGATTCAAGAACATTTATTGGTACAGAAATGGCATACCCGACTGGATAAAGAAAGACTATCCAACAGTAGAAGGTAAGAAGTAAGGCTTTGATGCAGCAAATCTTAAGGCGGCATGGGTTAACCCATGCCGCCTTAAATTCTAAGCGGACAGTTTTAGTTCTTAGTAATATCCTGCCTATCTAATGTAAAATATAATCAATGCACTACATCTCAGAGAGTATCAATCTGCCTGTCTCAGAAGCAACGGCATTTAAAGTTCTGTCGGACCTGAATGTAACCCTAAGACTTTCTCCTTACTGGAGTCTGAAGGAGCTTAAATCTATTTCTGATATCCCTATTAAAGAAGGCAGCAGATATGAAGCAACCATTGAGTATTACGGTAAAGAAATAACCGAGACACATGGATTAGAGGTTGTCGAGTTTTTACAGGATAAAAAGATTTCCTTTAAGGTAGAAAACGGGGTGCTGAAGGAGATAAACTTTATCATTGAAAAAAACAACCATGGCATCCGGCTGACACACCAGTTTTTGATTGACTTAATAGAAGACGAGGTTGTTTTGAAGGGAACTAAAAACGAGCTTTTTTATTGGTTAAGGAGTATAGGTGAATATTTAAAACTTGCTGAGGGAAAGACCTTACGGCAGAGGCTCTTCAAATGGTTTATGGATAGAGCATGGTTGAGGCTGACTCTCTCGGAAAGAAAAATAGCCATCATTATCACCAAAATCTCCATCCTTGAACTCGTTTTGTTATTGGTATTGATTATCATATGGAACTTATTTGCATCAAAGTAAAGGCTAAAATAAAATTAAATACACACACCGCAAGGCAATACAGCCAATGGCTCGCGGAGAGAAGGGGTGAAAAATGAGAAAGGTTGTGTTTGAGGTCATATTCATACTTTTGATTTCCTTATTCCTGTCACTTGTTTACAATGCAGTTTCACCGACAGGCTTGAGGATTTTACCGAAGAAGAAAGAGACCTCGGCGCAGTTGTCATTGCGAGCGGAGCGAGGCCCTGTCCCGAGCATAGCGAGGGAACTCATATGAGATTGCCACGCACCCTTCGGGTGTTCGCAATGACATATGACGCAGAAGGTGTTCTTTAAATGGCAGGGTCAATATCACTCATATTCAGAATTCTAATCGGCTCGATTTTCATGCTCGCAGGCCTTGCGAAGATTTCTGACCCTGTAAGGTTTCTCCTTACACTGAGGGAGTTCCAGCTCTTCCCTGAAATAAGCGTCCGTTTCTTAGCAGTCTATCTCCCGTGGCTCGAATTTGTGCTTGGTCTTTCAATACTTCTCGGAGTTATGTACAGGACGAGCGCACTGATGCTCGCCGGAATGAACATGCTGTTTATCATTGCCATCGGATCGGTTATTCTCAGGGGAATTGAAGTTGACTGCGGTTGTTTTGGGCTTTTTGCCGATATATTAAAGCTTCCCGACATGGCGGACTGGAAGGCTATCGTAAGGAACCTGCTTTTCACCGGGATGTGCATCGGTATTTTCATAATCAAGAAAACAGTAATTTCCCTCGAAGGGTATATAAGAAGCAAAGAGGTTTAGATTTTTTCCTCTGAATCTTCAATTTCAATGTGAAAATTACCTTGACACGGCGCTCTGTAAGATGTATTGTCATGGCAAACATCTTAGAGGAAGAAAAGGAGAGGTAACGATGAATTTAATCGAGCGTGTCAAAGGGATTCTGCTCCGTCCTAAACAGGAGTGGCAGACGATTGCAGGAGAAACCGCATCCATCGCGGAATTGTACAAAGGCTATGTTGTTCCCCTGGCAGCCATAGGCCCGATCGCATCTGTTATCGGGATGTCTATTGTGGGACTGAGCCTGCCTTTTGTAGGCACGGTCAGAATTCCTATAACCACTTCAATCGGCTCCGCCGTGCTCCACTACATCCTCACTCTTGTTGGAGTATACATCCTGGCTCTTGTCATTGATGCTCTGGCCCCCACCTTTGCAGGAGAAAAGAACGTTACCCAGGCTTTCAAGGTGGCTGCCTATTCTTACACTGCCGGCTGGGTAGTAGGAATTTTTACCATAATTCCAGTGCTGAGCGTGCTAAGTATTTTAGGGCTCTACGGTCTCTATCTCCTTTATCTGGGACTTCCCGTTCTCATGAAGTCACCCCAGGAAAAGTCCCTGGGATACACGATTGCCGTAATAGTCGCAGCCATCGTTATCTTTGTGGTTATAGGTATTGTATCCCGTGCCTTTATTACCTATCCCATGCCAGGTATACCTATGCGCGGATAGGACTGAGAGAGAGCAGGAAGAAGAACTTCCCTGTTTATGTTGTATCACAGGAAGTCAGTCTTGCAGCAGCGGCCCTCTGCGCTGATGCGGAATCCCAGAAGGCATTTATCTTTGGTGTATTCCGCACGTTTCTGAGGACATAGGGGTTTCCAAAGGATATAAAAATCTTTGACCTGCCGGCAAGGCGTTCGATGGCCTTACGGAGCCATCCGGCAGTCTGACCCTTCCATGCCTTTATCTGTGAGAATACGCTTACTATGAGGTCATGGTCTTTCGGAATGAGAGCCCATGGTATGTCATCTCCCGGAAAGATCGAACAGTACTGGAATCCTGCATATCTCTGCTTCAACGCATTCACAAGGCGCTCGCCCTTTTCGACCTTGTCTTCACTCAGGATGATCATGAAGGGCTTTGTTATCTTCACATCTTTTTCACCCTCTGTAGTGACGGCCATGCCTGCAAGGTCGTCAGAAAGCCGCTGATGCTCAGCGAAATCAATTTCTTTACATGTCATGCCCGAAGTTCTTAATCGGGCATCCAGAGCCTTTCTGGATTCCCCGGTCAAGCCGGGGAATGACAAGGATGTGGTCTTACTCATGAAGTAATCCTTCTGCTGGAGATAGGACGCCGTACTGTCCGGGTCTGACGGATGAAGGATTATATCAACGCCAGCATTGAGGGCCATCAGGGAGGCTTCGTTTTCGGTATACTGACCGATCCCTCCCATATTCATGGCATCGGTGATGATCAGCCTTCTGAACCCCATCCTGTCCCTCAAGTAAGAGACTGCTCTTCCGGAGAGAGATGCAGGTATTCCCGATGGATCGAGGGCAGGGACACTCAGGTGACCGAGCATTATCATGTCCACTCCTTCTGAAACCGCCCTCTGAAAGGGTGCGAATTCATTATGCACCAGGGAATCGAGGTCCTTCTTTATGACAGGCAGGCTGATATGTGAATCGGTCTCTGTATCGCCATGTCCGGGGAAGTGCTTCCCGCATGCCGCAATCCCATTCTGCTGCAGCACGTTTATCATCTCGCACCCGAAAAAGGAAACAGTATCAGCGTCTTCGCCGAACGCCCTTGTGGCGATAATCGGATTGTCGGGGTTTGTATTGATATCGAGGACAGGGGCAAGAATAGCATTTATCCCGGCATACTTAGCCTCAGCCGCAAATGCCTTAAAAGTATCACGGAGAAGCTTCTGACTTCCGGCTTCTGACTTCTGACTTCTGATTGCAGATGCGATGGCCATGGCAGGAGGGAAAACCGTGCCGCCTTTTATCTGCTGACCCAGCCCCTGCTCAAGGTCAGAGGCAATAATGAGCGGACGAGGAGCAGCGGTCTGAAGCTCCCTTACCCTTAAGCTCACCGTTTCCAGTTCTCCGCCGAAGATGATAAACCCGGCGACGCCCTTTTTCACGAGACCGAGATAATCCCCGAATCTCTCTTCGAGCTCCTTGCCGTTCAAGCGGGGAATGAGACGGGAATAGGGATTCATGGGGTATTATATCAAACGTTACTTGAAAAATAGTAGAATTCCTGATGGTTTACCTTATGTCCGTACAAAAACATTCTGTCGGGATAATCAATTGGTAAAATAGTAGGGACTGAGGTTTACGTTCAGAAGAAACAAAAAAGAAGGTTGAAGAAATGATACTGGGAGATTGAGATTGTGGAGGGGAAAGGGTAAAATTAAGCAAGGCCGATTAAGGAGGCAAAATGGAGAATACTAAAACAATGTCCACTATAGTGTAAAATAGTTGCAAAGAGGAGGTCGAGATGGCTACCGGTCTAAAACATAAAGATATTGTTGACGTTAAGCAGTATGTGACCGATAAGAAAGGGCATAAAGTTGCGGCAATTCTTGATATTAAGGAACTTGCAAGGGTAAAGGATTTACTTGAAGACCTTTCGGATTTAAAGGCTATTAAAGACAGGATAGCTGAACCTGAAGAAGACTACGAATCATACAGCCGCAGGAGAAAATCCCGCCTGCATGTATAGGCTCGTTATCAAGAAGACCGCAAGGAAAGAACTGGACGACCTGCCTGATCAAGCATTTCTGAAAATAGATAAAGCTATTTTGTCTCTAAAGGAAAATCCTTTCAAGCTATAAAGCTTAAAGGTGAGAATAAATGCAGGCTCAGGGTGGGGGATTACAGGGTCATTTATGTGGTTAATCAAAAACAGAGAATTATTACTATTTACAGGGTTAGACATCGTAAGGACGTTTACCGTTAGAAAGGATATTTATAATGGGTTTTTTTGACAAATTAAAGGAAGGACTTGCAAAGACGAGGAAGGGCTTCATCGGGAAGGTAGAGGCGCTTTTCACCGGAAGAAAGATAGACGACGAAACCCTTGAGGAGCTTGAAGAGACCCTTATCACGTCTGACATCGGCGTGAAGGCCACCCGGGAGATTGTAGAGTTTCTCAGGGACAAGGCGAAGCAGGGAGAGATCAGGGACTCTGAAAATGTGAGGGAGTTTCTGAAACAGGAGATGATGACGCTCCTTGGCCCGTCCCAGCCCCTCATCATATCAGGAGAAAGACCATTTGTTATCCTCACCGTTGGCGTCAACGGGGTCGGGAAGACTACTACTATCGGAAAACTGGCAGGGCGCTTCATCTCTGAAGGAAAATCGGTTCTTCTGGCTGCCGGTGACACGTTCCGGGCTGCCGCCATAGAGCAGCTCGAAATATGGGCCGGGAGAACAGGAGCGCAGCTCGTGAAGCATCAGAGCGGCTCGGATCCCGCTGCCGTTGCCTTTGATTCCATTGAGGCAGCGAAAAGCAGGAACGTGGATGTCGTGATAATAGATACCGCGGGAAGGCTTCACACAAAAAGTCCGCTCATGGATGAGTTGAAGAAAGTGAGGCGGGTGATTGACAAATCCATGCCCGGGGCTCCCCATGAAACGCTCCTTGTAGTGGATGCCACCACAGGGCAGAATGCCCTCAGGCAGGCTGAGATATTTAACAGCGCTGTGGGAGTGACCGGTATTGCCCTGACAAAGCTCGATGGCACGGCCAAGGGGGGAATAGTATTTGCCATAAAGAAAGAGACGGGGATCCCCATACGTCTTATCGGCGTAGGCGAGGGGATCGAAGATCTCAGGGATTTTGATTCAAAGGAGTTTGTTGAGGCGCTTTTTTCATAAATTCGATCCATATGGGGAGGGCAGCCCTGGCGCCCGTCTCCTTCGCGCCTATGGGTTTATGGTTGTCCCTTCCCACCCATACGCCCACCACAAGATGGTCATCGAAACCTATGAACCATGCATCTGAGTAATCGTTTGTTGTGCCGGTCTTTCCGTAGAGTGTTTTCTTGAGCTCCTTTACCCTCTGTGCAGTGCCTTCTTCTACCACTGCCCGGAGCAATTTTTTCATCTCTTCCGCATCCTCACGGGATATGAGCTCAGTCCTCTCTTCCTTCATCTCACTGAGCGGCATTCCGTCTTTGTTCATGACCCATTCATAGAGCATGGGCTTCACATGAGTTCCCGTGGCAAAGGCGCTGTACGCACACACCATATCCATAAGGGTCACATCCGAGGCGCCGAGGGCTATTGGAAGATACGGCTGGAGGTCGCTCTTTATGCCGAGCCTCCGGGCCGTATCGATAATGCTGTCCACTCCCACCATGTCTGCAAGCCGAACGGTCGCGGTATTCAGGGATTTTGCCAGTGCGGTCTTGAGGGTGACAGCGCCATGATATTGCCCGTCATAGTTCTTCGGGGTCCATGGATTTCCAGGCCTGGCGCCCTTGAAGGAGATGGGGGCATCCAGAATCGTGTCGCCGGATGTCATTCCATGCTCAACAGCGGTGAGATACACAAATGGCTTGAAGGCTGAACCGGGTTGCCGCAGCGCCTGCGTCGCCCGGTTGAACTGGCTCTTCCAGAAGTCGGAACCTCCCACCATGGCCCTGATCCGGCCGGTCTTGATATCCATGGCGATGAGCGCAGCCTGCACTCCTTTTCTCGCCCTTTTCTCGATAGCGACGAGCCCGTTCCTCACAGCTTCTTCAGCAGCCTTCTGCATAGAGGAGTCTATGGTAGAATAAATTTTGTATCCCGCGGTATAGAGTTCATTATTGTATTTCGCCTCCAGTTCCTGCCTCACCATCTCGATAACATAGGGCGCCTCATATTTCCGGTAATTAGGGGTCACCGGCATGGGCTCCCTGTCTGCTTCCTCGTATTGCGCCCGCGTGATGAATTTATTCTGGAGCATCAGTCTCAAAACCGTGGCTTTTCTCTCCTTTGCCTTCCCGGGATTTCTGAAGGGCGAGTAATGGGAGGGCGCCTTCGGCAGAGAGGCCAGAATAGCGGCTTCCCCCACGGTGAGCTGTCCCAAAGACTTGCCGAAGTATGTCTGCGCAGCCGCCTCGATACCATAAGCGCGTGTGCCGAAATATGCCTGGTTCAGGTAAAGGCCGAGGATCTCGTCCTTGGTATATTGTTTTTCTATCTGGATAGAAATGGCTGCTTCCTTCAACTTTCTCTTCACGCTTCTCTCAGGCTTGAGGAAGAGCATCTTTGCAAGCTGCTGCGTGATGGTGCTTCCGCCCTGGGCAATGCTTCTGGTTTTGAGGTCATGATAAAGGGCCCTGAGAATGCCGATAAGGTCAACCCCGGGGTGGCTGTAAAACCGCACGTCTTCTATGGCGATGAACGCTTTTTTTACGTGCTCGGGTATTTTGTAATGGGGAATGAAAGTCCTTCTTTCGAGATAGAGCTCTGCAAGGATTTTTCCGTCGGACGAGTACACCAGAGAGGATTCTGCCGGGGAATATGCCTCCAGGGCTTTTACGGCAGGGAGGTCTGAGATGCTCCAGTAGACGAACCCGGCAACGGCTCCGGCAAGAATGGATAATGCACAGAACAGCAATATCCAGGTCCTCCCGGGCATTTTACCGTGAACGCCTGAACCGCCTTTAGAGGCCTGGGGCCGGCCCCGCCGATTACGGATCTGTCCTGATTCCGGCATTGTCCTATTATACCGTAAGTCTCCCTGTTATCGCTCAAACCGGGGTTTGTTTATTGAGTTTATATAGATATTCCCTCCCCCTTGACGGGGGAGGGTGAGGGTGGGGGTGATTGAAACTGATTGGGCACCCTCCCCTTCATCCCCTCCCGTCAAGGGAGGGGAGATTTTAGGGATTGATGTGAGAGGTGTTGAAGTACGTTATCCTTTTGGAGCATAATATACAATCTTTCAATGCTGATAACAGGGAGCCCAGGATGGGGAAGAAGATAACAGTTGGCATTATCGGGTTCGGCACGGTCGGCGCTGGCGCCGTGAAAATCCTTTTTGAGAACAAGAACATTCTTTTGGAAAGGACGGGGTTTGATATCGTTCTGAAGAAAGTTGCCGACAGGGATCTTCAGAGGGACAGGGGCGTTACCCTGCCGAAAGGAGTCCTCACAGCGGATGCCGGAGACGTACTCAATGATCCCGACATCGATATCGTTGTCGAACTTGTGGGAGGGATACATCCTGCAAAGGATTTCATCCTTGACGCCGTAAGGCGAAAGAAACATGTGGTGACCGCGAACAAGGCGCTCCTCGCCACCGAAGGCAACGAGATATTCAGCGAAGCGCAGAAGCACGGCGTTGAAGTGGGGTTTGAGGCGTCTGTGGCAGGGGGCATGCCAATTATTAAAGTCATGCGCGAGGGGCTTGTAGCCAATAATGTGATTGCCGTCTACGGCATTATCAACGGGACATCCAATTACATCTTAACCAAAATGACTGAGGAGAAAGTGGAATTTTCCGATGCATTAAAGGACGCGCAGCGGCTTGGGTATGCAGAGGCCGATCCAACCTTTGACATCGATGGCATTGATTCAGCGCACAAGCTTACCATCCTTTCGTCCCTGGCCTACGGAATTCCCCTTTCACTGGATCATGTTTACAAGGAAGGGATTACGAAGATAACTTCTCAGGACATAGAATTCGCATCGGAGCTGGGATATAAGGTAAAGCTCCTTGCCATAACAAAGGCAACTCCGCCTATCCCAAGGGGAGGTGAAAGGGGGGTGGAGATAGAAATGAGGGTGCATCCCACAATGATACCGAGCGAGTATCTGATCTCGAAGGTTGACGGCGTGTTCAATGCGGTGTATGTTGAGGGAGATGCTGTGGGATCAACCCTTTATTACGGCAGGGGCGCGGGTGACATGCCCACGGGCAGCGCTGTGGTGGCTGACATTGTGGACATCGGAAGGAACATTGTATCCGGAGGCATCCGTAGAGTGCCGTGGATTTCCGGATCTGGGAGAGGATCGGAAAACAGGAAGATCAGAAAAATGGAAGAGATAGAGAGCATGTACTACTTCCGGTTTTCTGCCCTGGATAAGCCGGGGGTTCTCTCGAGCATTTCAGGCATTCTCGGAAATTACAATATAAGCATTGCATCAGTGATCCAGAAGGGCAGGAGGATCGGCGGGTCGGTTCCCCTTGTGGTTCTGACTCACAGGGCAAAGGAAAAGGATGTCTTGAACGCCATTCGTGAGATTGACGAGCTGCCCGTTGTCGCTGATAAGACCCTGTTTATAAGGGTGGAGGGGAAAGAAGATTGATGATTGCAGATTGAAGATTTCATAAATCATAAATCATGGATAACCGGGAGGTAATGTGTGGAAGATATAAAGATCGACAAGAAAATAAATATAAAAGGGCTTGTCTGCCCCTATACATTTGTGAAAGCAAAGCTCGCTGTTGAAGATCTGGAGGTCGGCCAGACCCTGGAGATTCTTCTTGACTATGAGGAGGCGTCAAGGAGCATCCCGAAATCCATGGAGGATCACGGCCAGCGTGTCTTAAAGGTAGAGAAGATCAATGACACCGACTGGATCATCCAGCTCAGGAAGGAGAAGGAGTAATGGAATTCACAGAGGATCAGCTCCAGAGATACAGCAGGCATATCATCCTGCCCGAAGTCGGCGGAAAGGGCCAGAAAAAAATCCTCCATTCCAAGGTCCTCATCATCGGGGCCGGCGGCCTGGGATGTCCTGTCGGATATTATCTTGCCGCTGCAGGTGTGGGAACCATCGGAATGGTCGACAACGACTCGGTGGAATTAAGCAATCTCCAGCGACAGATAGCCCATAACACTGACCGCCTCGGCATGCTGAAGGTGGATTCGGCCAAGGCCACCTTTGAAGCCTTGAATCCCGATGCAAAAGTGGTGGGGATAAAGGAGCGGCTGAATAAAGACAACATCATGGATTTCATGAAAGACTATGATATCGTGGTGGACGGCAGCGACAATTTCCCTACAAGGTATCTTGTCAATGATGCATGCGTGATGCTCAGGAAACCCCTTGTGAGCGGCGCTATCCTGAGATTTGAGGGACAGGTTACCACCATTGTTCCGGGAGAGGGCCACTGTTACCGCTGTCTCTTTGAGGAGATGCCCCCTGCAGGTCTTGTTCCTTCCTGTCAGGAGGCTGGAGTTATCGGCGCCATACCCGGGGTAGTGGGCTCCCTTCAGGCCATAGAGGTCTTCAAACTCATACTCGGGAAAGGAGATGTCCTGAAGAATACACTCCTCATCTATGACGCTCTGAAAACGACTTTCAGGCGTGTGAAAGTGCCCAAGAACCCCGTCTGCCCTGTGTGCGGAGATAATCCCACCATCACGGAGCTTCAGGATTATGAGGCCGGGTACTGCAGGATATGATGCTGATTTCTTGATGAACCAATTAATAATTCCAGCGCATATCTTTGACGAGATGCTTGCCCATTGCAGGGAAGCCCATCCCAATGAGGCCTGCGGTATTCTCGCCGGAAGGGGCAATGAGGTTTTAAAGATTTATAAAATGAACAATATCGAAAACTCCCCTGTGAGCTATTTCATGGATTCAAGGGAACAGTTCAGGGTGATGAAGGATATGCGCGAGAAAAGTCTCTCCATGATCGCAATCTTCCATTCCCATCCTGCGTCCGCAGCCTATCCGTCTCCAAAGGACGTGAGCCTCGCCTTTTACGAGGATGCGGTGTATGTCATCGCGAGCCTGGCTGGAAAAGAGCCGGAGGTGAAGGCCTTCTCGATCATTGGGGGAGAAATAAGGGAAGTAGATTTCATTTTATTTTATTCCGATTTGGAGTAAAATATACTTTACTTTTCAAAAGGATTCGAGGAAATATTCGGCAATGAGTAAACCGGGAGGTGCATATGGGGTATGTCAGCGGTCTTAAGTGCAGAGAGTGCGGCAGGGAGTATCCTGTTGATCCCATATATGTCTGCGAATTCTGTTTTGGACCACTTGAAGTGGTGTATGACTATAAACAGATCAAAAAGGTATTGACACGGAGGAACATCGAGAAGAGGGCAGAGAATCTCTGGCGTTACAAGGAACTCCTCCCCATAGACGGAGAGCCGCAGGTGGGGTTGAATTCCGGGTTCACACCCCTCGTAAAGGCTGATAATCTTGCAAGGGAACTCGGGGTGAGTGAGCTGTACGTGAAGGATGATACCGTGGCGCATCCCACCCTTTCCTTTAAGGACAGGGTCGTTGCTGTTGCCCTCACTAAGGCAAAGGAGTTCGGTTTTGATACAGTGGCCTGCGCATCCACCGGCAACCTTGCCCATTCAGTGTCTGCCCACGGCGCAAAGGCGGGTTTCAAGAGGTTTGTTTTTATCCCTGCTACCCTGGAGCCGAGCAAGATTGTTGCATCTCTTGTCTATGAGCCGAACCTTGTTGCTGTTGACGGCAACTATGACGAAGTGAACAGGCTCTGCAGCGAGATCGCCAATAAATACAAGTGGGCATTCGTGAACATCAATATCAGACCGTTCTATGCCGAGGGTTCAAAGACCCAGGGATTTGAGATCATCGAACAGTTGGGCTGGAAGGCGCCGGACAACGTTGTGGTGCCGTGCGCCAGCGGTTCTCTCCTAACAAAGGTCTGGAAGTCATTTGTGGAGTTCAATAAGCTAGGGCTATTGAAGGAGCTGGAAACAAAAGTCTTTGCCGCTCAGGCAACGGGCTGCTCGCCCATATCAGCAGCGTTGAAGCAGGGGACCGATGTGATAAGGCCGGTGAAGCCAAATACCATAGCAAAATCCCTTGCCATCGGCAACCCGGCGGACGGGTTCTATGCGCTCCAGGTGGTGAAGGAAACGGGCGGGTCCGGCGAAGACGTTTCGGATGAGGAGATCATCGAGGGAATAAAAATGCTTGCACGGACCGAAGGGATCTTCGCAGAGACCGCAGGCGGAGTGACCCTGGCATGCACGAAAAAGCTGATCGAGACCGGAAAGATACAAAGGGACGAGGCAACGGTTTTGTGTATCACGGGGAATGGACTCAAGACCCAGGAGGCGTTAGACGGTCATACGGCGCAGCCGCATTACATAAAACCGAATCTCGCATCCTTCGAAGAGATATTGAAAAAGATAGGACACAAGTAGACAGCAAACAGTAGACAGTAGGCAGGAAACCATATGTGTATTAAGACCATTTTCCTCCTGACTGCTGACTACTAACTACTGTCTGCTTAAAAATGGGAGGTGATCATATGGCGGTAAAAGTGAGGATTCCGACCCCGCTGCAGAGGTTGACGCAGGGGAAGGAAGAGGTGGAAGGGATACCAGGAACCATTGGTGATCTTGTTGCAGACATGGAGAAGAGATTTCCCGGCTTTGGGGAGAGGATATCTGAAGGCGGCAAAATACGGAGATTTGTGAATATCTATGTCAATGAGGAAGATATACGGTTTCTCAAGGCCGAGGATACCGTGGTCAAGGACGGTGACGAGGTATCTATTGTTCCTGCCATAGCAGGAGGCTCATAAGAATTGCAGAATGATGATTGATGATTGATGAGTTGAAGCAGGAGCATCAACGGGTAAATGTGAAATCGTCAATCTCAAATCATTAATCCAGACGAGGAGGATTTATGAAAAGGCGAGTTAAGCTGACATTCCCTCAGCAGCTCATCAAGGAACCGGTGATCTTTACCATGGCGAAGAGATTCGACGTGATGCCGAACATACGGAGGGCGAGGGTCACTGAGACAGTGGGTGAGATGGTGCTGGAAATGGAAGGCGCTGAAGAGAATCTCGAGAAAGGCATACAGTCGTTGCGGGAGCAGGGAATTGACGTGGAGCTTGTGGAAGGGGACATCGTGGAGTGATATGGCCTGGCGAGGGATCATAGAAGAGTACAGGGAGTTTCTCCCGGTTTCCGACAAGACACCTGTTGTTACGCTGAAAGAGGGGAATACCCCCCTGGTGAGAACGACGAACCTCCGGAAGAGGGCAGGGCTGGACCTGGACATCTTCCTGAAGTTCGACGGCGCCAATCCTACGGGCTCTTTTAAGGACAGGGGCATGACCATGGCCATATCCAAG
>CAMTVV010000100.1:0-4328 GCA_947085305.1 uncultured Nitrospiraceae bacterium | reverse complement strand
TTCAATGGAGACTCAGGCCCTGTAGCCTTTCTTACTGCCAGAGCGGCGAAAAAAAGCAGCAGCACAGGAATAATGAGAGACCCCACTGTCAACACCACTAAGAATGTTATTTTCTCGACTTCTTTATGTGTCGCTATTCCGAATACATTCAATGGAATGAACTTGCCGATGCTGTCCATCCATTTATGCCATGGTTCAACCATTTCTCCTGTTACAATCGCGGTTACGCCCACAAGCGCTATAGCGAGATACGCCTCATCCGTATATCCCTTTGCAGAAACCCACAGGTCTTTTGCAAAGCTTCTGAATCGGATAACGATATTGTCCTGAGAACATGACTTTATGCATTCACTACAGAAATTACAATAATTATTTCTGTCGAGGGTCATCGGCGTTTCAAACATAGGGCAAGGATGGCTATTTTCAGTCCCCTTAACGCACTCTTTAACTTTATGCTTCCTGCACACATCAAGGCAGCGATTTCTGAGTTCTATCGGACTGAACATCGAATAAATGCCTATGAGACCTCCAATCGGGCATACATACCTGCAAAATGACCTGCCTTTGAAAACAAATGCCATGCCTAAAGCCACAACAAAGAAGCCAATAAGCAGATACGAAGTAAGCGCAGGTTTATTTACAAGCCCGCTGTAACTGTTCCACCAGGTAAGTGCAAAGAACATAAAGCTTGAAAGCCATATATTCCTTAATGCTTTCGGGAAATCCCTGCCAAGGCTGAATAGTCGGCCTGCCCAGTCCTGTACAGCGCCGACAGGACACGTCATGCACCATGCCCTTCCGGCAAACACAAAAGTAAAGATTATGGCTGCCCACCATATTGTCCACATCAACAGAGTTGCGATATTCCTGTCTCCCTGCTGTATATCAAACAGTCCGGCTGCCATTATCAGCAGGAAAACGATGAGCATGGGAATTTGAAACAGAGGCTGAAACCACGCTGATTTCAGGAATTTCTTTATCCAGGGAATATCGAGAATATTGAGTTTCTCTCCTTCCTTTATCTTCGCTGCTTTTCTTTGCGACATGATCCATACCCCTGTCAGCCCGCTGAAGAAGATGACCACGACAGCGAAGATCATACGGTAGAAGGATGCGTAGGATTTCTCGGGATATGATATCATGCCCCCGTAGACAAGGGGGTCAGAGAACCTTTTTCCGTTGAGTGACTTCAAGGCAATGGTAAATCGGTATTCCCCCTTATGCGGGAGCGGGTAGCCGGCAGCGTAAATTCCTGCCATCTGCTGAGTTTCGAGTTTCTTGAACGAGGAAAAGTCTACAGTTGCAGGTTTTTGTGAAGGCTCTCCGAAATCAAGCCCCGCGTCCCCGGAGGTCTCTTCCCGCGCATTTTCCGGCATTGTATGTCCTGCGTGAATATTCTCTTTACCCGCTTCTTCCAGGAATATGTAAGCTTCAGCGTCCAGGATAGGCGTTTTGGACATCGAATCGAGCAAGACCACTTCGACTCTCGGAACTTTTCCTTCCGTAAATGTCGGCGGATCTATTCGCACTTTTACTTCAGTGTACCCTATACGAAATTCGGACAAAGGAGAAGATGCTTCATGTCCTTCGCCGGCGAGTGCAGATGCCGGCACAAGAACCGCTAAACAGGCTGCGATATACAGCAGAGATTTGATTTTCATTTCTTTTTGAACATCTCGTTAATGATGAGCAGACCCCTTCGCGCACCCGAGGCAATGGCTTGGGCCGATTTTACCCTGCCTTCCGGCGCCTTGATATCCGTCCCCACTCTGAAAGGGTCTGATGCCTTTTTCCCTTCAAATTGTTTCAAGAAGCTTTGTTGCGAAACTATTTCAGGTTCCTTATTTTCGAAAAGCTGCACCTTCATCAATTCACCCTTGCCGCTCACGACAACGCCCATCTCTATCTTCCCCCCCTCGCCATGCGCATCGATAAACATCATTGCTGCCGCCTTCCTCGGTGGCGAATCGGGAGCGCTTCTTACAACCGCAAGGTATATGGATGGTTTCAGATCCTCATCGGGCAGCCTGCTGCCTAATACATGCTCAATATAGGCGCGCTGTTCATCAGAAACATAAAGGTTCTTTTGGTCAAAGGACTCAGCCTGGGGGAACATTGCTTTGAGCTTTTCGCCGGGCCAGATAAGGTCATGGGCTGAAGACTCTGCAATGAAAGCACATGAAAGAATAATGATGAACACGCCAAAAAGACGGGTCGCCTTCTTCATGGACGGATTCATAATAATCATTGGCATCGCAGTCATCTCCTTTTTCCCGTGGTCTCTTAATAGATCGATCTTATCCGTCCTGTCTTTAGATCAAGCAGGATACTGTCGACCTTTGCGCCATCGTTATAGACTTCGGCTTCCAGGAACCTATCTTTCTGCTTCACCACTCGCACACGCAAGCCCCTTTTCTCATAATATGACCTGAGCGCAATGACCGCTTCTTTATGTGATGCCTGCCGATTGCAGTATCCGTATTCGCCGCACAATTCACAATGGTCGCCGTAAGACTGAATTCCTCTCTTCGTATCCGCCTGTGCATATACATGAGGAGCAAGAAAAATAACTAAAATGAAGGCCGATATCCACCTTCTCATAGGCACATGATAGCAGCAACTTTTGAAGAAATTATGAACTTTTGATGAGCGGATGTAACCTTTTTATTCCTCCTGCGTCTTAGAAGAAAGTAAAAGATAAAGACGACAGAAGGGAAGTAATGCGAGGCTTTTTAGCTCGCATGAACGGGATTAACCGGGCCATAAGGCTCCAAACAAGGGAGGCGAGTTATGAAGAAGATACTGTTGGTAAGCATCGTGGCTGTTTTTTTGACGGTAAGTAATGGGTATGCGATGATGGGCGGCATGGGCGGCGGCGGGATACTGGGGGGTTTCTTCGGATTATTCGGAGGTCATCACGGCGGGTCCGGCCACGGCGGTATGATGCAAGGGGGATCCGGCCACAGCCACGGATCACAGGATAGTCATCATGATATCGCTCCGGTCAACGAAGTGACGGACGGACATCATGGCGGCCACGACCATGGGAATACTGGATTTTCGGACACATACTACGGCGGCCGGCATGGGGCCGGTGGATATGTTGACGGCTATCGCAACGGACACGATCATTAATCGAGGATTCCGGATCGATACCTTGCACATAGATATGATGCAGAGCAGAATGTGATTCGCTTTATCATTGTTCCAAAGCTTTGCAGGACAACACAGACAACATAAATTAAAGAAAACAAGGAGTAACACAATGAAGAGAGCCTTTTCGGTCTTATCAATCATCGCTTTGTTGACTATCACCGCATGTACGCAGTACCACTATGAAGGGGCCACGACAGGCGGCGCAGTGGGCGGTATTGCAGGGGCGCTTCTTGACAGTCGTAATCCCTGGCGTGGCGGCGTCATCGGCGCGGCCCTCGGCGCAGTTATGGGGGCCACCGTCACAGACATCTCATACCGTGCATCGAGGGAGGCGCACGCCACTGGAAGACCGGTTGAGTACAGGACCGAAGACGGCCGTGGCGTATACCGGGCAGAACCTCTTGAGTATAACGCGCGCACGAAGTGCAGAAAAATCCACGAGAAAGTCTGGGAAGACGGCCGCCTTGTAAGAGACGATATCAGAGAGGTGTGCGAGGGAGAAAAATACGAGAGAAGATATTAAAGGGATGAACCTCCGATCAGTTACATGCCCCGCGGTCGGCGAAAGACTATCAGAAGTCGTTCGATACGCCGGGGCTCAAGTAAATCCCATGCGCTGCCACATTGTAAATGGCGGGCACGAGATCCTCGTAGGCACAATCCTTAAGAAGGAAGGCCGAGGCTCCCGCCTTGAACACTTCGGAGACAAAGCGCCGGTCCGAGTACATTGACAGCGCGATCACCTTTACGGCAGGAAGCTTCGCAATTATCTGACGGATGGTTTCGATAGCATTCAAACCAGGCATTGTGGTGCCCATAATGACGATGTCAGGGAACAGATCCTTGACCAATTGCACCGCCATCCTTCCATCCTCTGCTTCGGATATGACTTCGATTTCGGGATATCCATCGAGCAGTGTTCGGAGACATTCCCGCATAATCTCATAGTCATCTGCTATGAGTACCCTTAGCATTACGTATACCTTTCAACCGGGTTAACCGTCATGGAATCATTCCAAAACATAGGAAAAAAGGCACCCCTTTATCCCGGCGATGCCTAAGCCCACACCAGTATCCTTTTCCCTCTCCTCTTCAGTTCGTCCAACACGCGGGCGGCCACCTTCAGGACATCTCCAGCCCCATAGGTAGATCGGAAGAGCACACGTCTGAAC
>CAMTVV010000099.1:0-11315 GCA_947085305.1 uncultured Nitrospiraceae bacterium | reverse complement strand
GTCTGCAATTTCGAGGGGCAGGATGAATTCATCAAGCGCCTGGCGATTTTTCTCGATATGCTGACTTTTTGCCACACCATACCGGAGTTCGGCAAGTGTCACGGATGAGATGCCGATGTCGCCCACAACATGGGCCTTGAATGGTCTTTTATGAACTGCTCAAAGGATGTGATCAGCCCCTTTGTCTTCTCCAGCGCGTCGGCGCTCAACCCGGCCTCTGTCACTTCATCTTTGCTCACCGTATCAATCGTTTGCTCGGTGAGTCTGTGGAGTTCGAGAATCTTGTTTCGCAGCTCGGGATTGTGGAGAGGCTTTATCGCCTCTTTAATGATCTTTTCAGAAGCCTGCTTGATCTGCTGCGCGGTTGGTTCAACAGCTTCGGGATTATCTTTCTTCGCCATTTCAACAGGGCGGTCCGGATCGATTGCCTGAACAAGGTCGCTGGCAAGCGCCTTGAGGCTCTTTCCTTCAGCGAGCTTCTGAACTACTGCTCGGTCTTCAGGAGTGAGCTTCTTTTCGAGCCTTGAAAAACGCACTGCAATGGATGAGATGACATCCGGATCAACATTCCCCAGGGCAACCGCCTGGAGGAGTTTTTCAAGGGGAACGGTGCGCTGCTTTTCCATGGGCCGGGAGTCGGTCTTGTCCTGCTCACAGACACCAACGGCATCAACAAAGTTCTCTACCTCACGATCTTCATGCTGATGTCCGCGGCGGGGGCGGAATGGGTGAGGGTTCCGATGGATATAAGGTCAACACCTGTCTCCGCAACATCACGGACCCTATCGAGACTCATATTGCCTGACGCCTCTATGATGACCTTCCCCTTTGCCATGCTTACGGCTTCTTTCATGTCTTCAATGGACATGTTATCCAGCATGACCACATCAGCGCCGGCATTGATCGCCTCTTTCAGTGCATTGAGATTCCCGACCTCCACCTCGATTTTTGAGAGATGATGGGCCTGACGCGCAGAACTGACGGCAGCGGTTATGCTTCCCACAGCCTCGATGTGGTTGTCCTTTATCAGAATACCGTCATAGAGGCCGAATCGGTGATTGCTGCCGCCTCCCATTCTCACTGCGTATTTCTCCATGAATCTCAATCCAGGGGTTGTCTTTCTCGTGTCCACGATCTTCACTCCCGTACCCCTGACCTTTTCGACAAAGGCGGTGGTGAGCGTTGCGATGCCGCAGAGCCGCTGCAGAATGTTCAGGCTCACCCGCTCGCATGAAAGGAGGGTTCTCGTATTTCCCGAGAGCTCCGCGACGATGTCGCCCCTTGCCGCCTTTGATCCTTCTTCATGGAAGATCCTGAACCCTGTAGAGGGATCCATGATATGAAATACTTCCCTGGCAAAGGGCATGCCGGCAACAATGAAATTTCCCTTTGCTACGAGTATCGCCCTGGACCTGTGATCTTCCGGGATAGTGAACGTGGTGGTGATGTCGCCATGACCGATGTCTTCTTCAAGGGCAAGACGAAGGATGTCTTTTATATTTAAGGGTATATACATTCTTATTAAAATCTAAATTGAGCGATGTTAATCCCCCTCCCCTCGCCCCTCCCACCAGGGGAGGGGAAACTTAACTCCCCCTTGATGGGGGAGGGTTAGGGTGGGGGTGTTTGATAATAAATTCAACACGTTCCGCATCAAGTGCGGAATGACAACTTTGAGGCCCTCTCATCGTTTCACTGTTCTCTGTGGTCTTACCGTCTCCTGAACAGAGAAAGGAATCCCAGCGCGCCCCCGATTACCGCTCCAAGGGCCAGGGCGGATTTCCAGTCAAGGAGGGTGGTCACTTCCCCCTCCACCGTATTCGCAATCATCAGGAGCGCAGATGCATTATCCGCCTTTATGCTTCCGGCTCCCATGATCCCCACTGCGCTCCTGTTCACCACAGCGCTGTCCCTGGACAACAACACGGGCGCAAATGAAGAGTTTACCTCTGTGTTGTTCCCCATGGCGATCAGACTGATGCTCTGGTTAATATCTGTCTCGGCGCCGTGGACGATGCCGGCAGCGCCCTGGGTAATTTCAACCCTCTCTCCGTCGATACTGAGGGCGCAGACCTGCTGCGCCTCCACATGGCCGCCCTCAAGGGACCTGACGCTGCTCTGTTTTATCGTTATGAACTCTGCTTCGATAAATTCGAGCTCTTCGCCCTCCATCTGCCTTGCACCGGACTCACCCATTTTTCACCCCCATCTCCTTTAATCTATTAATACTCCCTTCAAGCCTCTCATCCTTCAGGACGAGTTCTTGATGCCTTGCCTTCTCCTTTTCGACCACTTCCTTCGGGGCACGCTTCAGGAAATCGTCGCTCAGAAGCTTCTTGCTCAGAAAACTCAAAGACTCGGCCACCTTCATCTTCTCCTTCATCAGTCTCCCAATTTCTTCACCGATATTCAAGAGCCCCTCCACGGGGATATACAGTTCAAAGGAGTCCCTGACCCCTGTTGCAGAACCCTTCGGCTTTTCCAGCTCCCTCCCCACGGTGATCTCCCCTGCCTTTGCAAGGCGCTGAATAAGAGGGAGGTTATTCTTCAGGATATCCCCTGCTCTAGCCTTGAAGGTCTTTATAAGAACCGTCACTTCTGCAGCCGGGGAGATATTGAGTTCTCCTCTGATATTCCTTATGCCTGTCACCGCTTCCATGATGTATGAGACTTCTTCCTCGGTCCGGATGTCCCGGGGGAGCTTTTCCGGGTAGCGAGAAATAACGATGCTCTCGGGACTCTCCGGCAGATATTTCCTTATGGTCTGCCATATCTCCTCTGTTACGAAGGGCATAAAGGGATGGAGCAGCCTCAGCGAGTGGTCAAGGACAGTGATAAGACAGGCAATAGTCCCCGCGCTGCACTCAGACTTGTTGTATATGGCATGTTTCGACATCTCGATGTACCAGTCACAGAATTCATGCCATATGAACTGGTAGATGCCGTTCGCTGCGTCATTGAACCGGTATTCTCCCAGCGCGGCGTTGACCTCTTCAACAGTGGCAGCGAGCCTGGATAATATCCACCTGCTCGAAAGGTCAAGGGAAGAATGGTGAGCAATAAGCAGCGGCTCCTTGTCCCTGAACATCCCCTCCAGCTCTTCAGCCGGAACCGCACCTGTGTTCATGGTGATAAACCGTGCCGCATTCCATAATTTATTCACAAAAAAACGGTATCCCTCAACTCTCTCTTCGGCGAACCGTATGTCCCTGCCCTGCGCAGCAAAGGCAGCAAGGGTGAACCTGAAGGCATCTGTCCCGTATTTATTGATCAGGATTAGGGGATCTACCACGTTCCCCCTGGACTTCGACATCTTTTCTCCGCCGGCATCCCTTACCAGGGCATGGATGTACACATCCCTGAAAGGGACCTCCCCCATGAATTTCAACCCCATCATGATCATCCTCGCAACCCAGAAGAAGAGGATATCAAAGGCCGTGACCAGCACACTCGTAGGATAGAAGGTTTTGAGGTCATCTGTTTCATCGGGCCAGCCCAATGTGGAGAAAGGCCAGAGAGCAGAGGAGAACCATGTGTCAAGGACGTCGTCGTCCTGCCGCAGTTTACCGCTGCCGCATTTCTTGCAGGTCTTCGGAGTCTCCCTCGATACATTGATCTCTCCGCAATCACTGCAATACCACACAGGGATCCTGTGTCCCCACCATATCTGCCGGGATATGCACCAGTCCCTTATGTTCTCCATCCAGGCAAAGTAGGTGTTCTCCCATGACGAAGGGACAATCCTGATCTTCCCGCACCGCACCGCAGCCGTGGCAGCCGCAGCCAGGGGCTTGGTATTTACGTACCACTGGAGGGTGGATAATGGTTCTATGATGGTCTTGCACCGGTAGCAATGTCCCACAGAATGCTGGTGTTTCTCTTCCTTTTCGACGAGTCCCCGGGAATTCAGGTCTTCCATTACCCTTTTCCTGCACACATACCGGTCCATGCCGGAGTACTGAGCCCCGGCCTCAGGGGTCATCTTCCCGTCATCGCCGATAACCGTAATGAACGGCAATGGCGGGTTCTGCCGCCTTGCCATGGCCTCGTCGTTGAAATCATGCGAGGGTGTCACTTTCACCGCGCCAGTGCCGAAGGACGGGTCCACTGCGCTGTCTGCTATGACAGGTATCCTCCGGTTCGTCAGGGGCAGGTCTATGGTCTTGCCTATTACATCCTTATACCGCTCATCCCCGGGGTTTACCGCTACTGCGGTGTCTCCCAGCATGGTCTCAGGCCTTGTGGTAGCCACCACGACATACCCCCCCTCTATCCCCCCCTTACTAAGGGGGGGAGATGGGGGGGTAAAGGGATACCGTATATACGTGAGGATTCCTTCGATCTCTTCATGCTCAACCTCGAGGTCGGAAAGGGCTGTATGACACCGGGGGCACCAGTTGATGAGCCTCTTGTCCCTGTAGATAAGCCCTTCTTCGTAGAGCCTGACAAAGACCTCCCGCACGGCCCGTGACAGCCCCTCATCCATGGTGAACCTCTCCCGTGACCAATCGCAGGACGCGCCGAGACTCTTCAGTTGGTGGATTATCCTGCCGCCGTACTCGGCCTTCCATTTCCATACCCTCTCGATGAATGCATCCCTGCCGAGCTTATGCCTGTCCAGTCCTTCTTTTGCCAGTTGCCGTTCCACAACATTCTGCGTTGCAATGCCGGCATGGTCGGTGCCTGGAATCCAGAGGGCCTCGAACCCAAGCATGCGCTTCCAACGGATGAGGATATCCTGCAATGTGGAATTCAGGGCATGGCCCATATGGAGCGAGCCGGTGACATTGGGCGGGGGAATAACTATGGAATAGGCTTCATTTCCTGAGGGGTCGGGGCTGAAGTACCCTTTCTCAAGCCATTCAGCGTACCACTTCTCTTCTACACCTTCAAGGTTATAATGTTTTTCAAGTTTTGTCATCACAAAGAAAGGGAGAATCAGTCGATGACTCTCGGAGGATAAAGTCTGATTCTACAACTCGGACTTAATTCTCTCTATTTCCTTCGAAATCATGCTCTCTGCGAGATCAGGGACTGTTTCCCAGATGACCTTTTCAACTTCCTTTGCGATGGTGGCAAGGGAACCCTTGAGCATCTCCTTCAGCAGCCTCTCCACCAGTTCAGGCGCCACTTCCCACAGAACCTTCTCCGCAGAATCCTTGATCGAAGGCGCAAGGGACGAAAACACGATCTCTTTCATATCAATGGAAGAGAGTAATATGGATATCTTTTCGTCAACTGACCGCTTGAATATTTCCGCAGCCCTTTCCGCTGACATGACCTCAACGCCCGGAACGGCAACCGCTTTGGCAACCGCCTCCTCTACCGCCGCTTTCTCGGGCTCTACCTCTGCCCCGGACTCTTCGGCAAATGCAAAGGCCTCGGCTGCGGCAACCTCTTCAACCTCTTCTATGGGTGTCTCTGCGAGTTCTAAGGGCGTCTCCTCGGCAAGCCCTTCCACAGCCAAAGTTTCGGATGAAAGCTCCTCCATTGCCCAGAGATCTTCCTCGGCAACTATCTCCTCAACGGCCTCAGCGGCAAATTCCTCTTCCGCAGGAGCTCCCTTCGCCATCTCCTCTGCAGCAAACACCGCGTTGATCTTGCTTATCAATTCCTGGGACTCAAAGGGTTTGATAATATAATCCTCCGCGCCGACATTTTTTGACAACTCTTCATCCAACGGTTCAAAGGCGCCGGCAAGTAAAATGACAGGAATGTCCTGTGTATCGGGATTTGCCTTTATTTTTTCGCAGAGCTGGTATCCGTTCATCTTCGGCATGTCGATATCAGCCAGCACCACATCCGGTCTGAATTGCCCAATGGCAGCCAATGCCTCCTCGCCGTTATTTGCAGCCTTGATATCAAAACCCTCTTCAGCAAGGACGAGTTCGACCACCTTCTGTATTGTGATACTGTCGTCAGCAAGGAGAAGTTTACGTGCCATTTTCCCTTCCCTCTGAGGAACAATCCCTCAAAAAGATATTGAACTAAAGGGACTAGGTCCCTCTTAAGCCATCTGCCAAATTTTATTGCTACGGGAAGGAAATGTCAAGAATTTTCTTATTGTAGAGCTGAACCGCCGGTTCAGCAGGATGAGACCCCTCAGCCACCCCCGCCGCTGAAACGCGGGTAGGAAGATGAGGATGATGACGGACTGCTCCCCGGTGAACAGCAGAAGGAAGAAACCTTCTTTTTCACATCCTTCGCTCCGCAACCCGGACAGGTGGTGTCCTTTTCCGAGGCGCCCATCCTCTGGAGCGTTGAGAAGATGTTGTTGCACTTCATGCAAATGTACTCATATATCGGCATTTTCAAACCTCCGTGTGTTGTGTTGTTGCGCTTAATCTAAACTATTTTACAATAAGCTGGGGTTTCGAGTCAAAAGAAAACTAATGTCCGACTTACTATCCCACCAGCATCACCCCGAGGGTATCGCCCACTTTCAGCTCAAACTCCGTTGAGGCATTCCCCCTGTAGACAAAGAGTTCGAGATAATCCATGCTGTTGATCAGGGCATAAAGGTCCCTGTCTTCTGCCTGACTGTAGTACTCTTTAAATTCTACCTGCTTTCCCTTGGCCGCGATCTTCAGTCTTCCCTCGGGTTTCACATTCCGCAGCATGTCAAGGTACGTCGACTTGATGTTCGTGATGGCATTGCCGAAATGATCTATATGGATGATCTCCCCTTCCACTGTCGTCTTTGTCGGCATGGTGGGTACCGGCAAGGGAAGCTTCACATAGTCCGTTATGGGCTCGCCGAAGTTTGAAGAAACAATGCCCTTCGAAAGCCATGCTGCCACAGGGGCGAATATGTCCCTGGCGTGGAACGTGGCGCTCCTGTCACGGAGGAAATAATGCTCCGAGGTAATATGGATGACCTCGCAACGTTGACTCTCACTGTAAACCACCGAGAAGATGCCGTTGTCGGGACCGACAAAATAATAGTTCTCCGTCATCACAAGGATCGGCCTTCTCGAAGAACCGACACCGGGGTCCGTGACCGCAACATGGATGGTCTTCGGAGGGAACTGCCGGTAGCTCATCCCCACGGTCAGGGCGGCCTCTCTGATGTTATATTTGTTTATGCCGTGGGTTATATCCACGATATTGGTCTCGGGGTTTATGCCGAGGATAACCCCTTTCATTATGCCGCTCAAAGGGTCCTTATACCCGAAATCCGTGGCGAGAGTAATGATGGGAATGATCTTCATATCATGCCTCCTGTCAGTTCCTTGACATCAGTAACCCTGTTATCCCTCATATATATTTCTACACCCTCAATTATATCAATTGTTGCCATGGGATTGATGAAATTAGCAGTACCCACTGCTACTGCAGTGGCGCCGGCAAGCATGAACTCAACGGCATCATCGCTGCTCATGATTCCGCCCATTCCGATTACGGGTATCTTCACCGACCTGTAAACCTCCCATACCATCCTCACGGCAACGGGCTTCACCGCAGGCCCGGAAAGACCGCCCGTAATATTCGCGAGTTTCGGTCTCCTTGTCTTTATGTCAATTGCCAGACCTGTAATGGTATTGATAAGGGATACCGCATCCGCGCCCGCGTCCTGAGCAACCCTCGCCATAAGGGCAATATCAGTCACATTCGGCGAGAGCTTGACAATCAGGGGAAGACCTGTGGATTTCCGCACAGCGCTTACCACCTCTGAGGTGACTTTCGGATCCGTTCCGAAGATGCACCATCCGGCCTGCTTATTGGGACACGAGATATTCATCTCAAGGCCATGTATGCCTTCCACAGAACTCAATCTCCCGGCAGCCTCTGCATATTCATCAATGGAATCACCGAAGAAATTGACGATGACGGGGGTATGGAATCTTCTCAGGAAAGGGAGCTTGTCCTTAATAAAGCTCTCGAGGCCGATATTCTGGAGGCCGATGGCATTGAGCATCCCTCCAGGGGTCTCTATAATGCGCGGCGGGGGATTGCCATCCTTGGGCTTGAGGGAAAGACCCTTCACCACAACCGCCCCCAGCCTGTTCAGGTCAATGAATTCAGAATATTCTTCACCATAGCCGAAGGTCCCCGAGGCGGTCATGACCGGGTTTTTCAGTTTCAGTTTTCCTATGGTTACGGATAAATTCATATCACCACACGATCTCCTGCGCATTAAATACCGGCCCTTCTTTGCATACCCTCTTATGCCCGTTCACAGTCTTCACCACGCACCCGAGACATGCGCCGATACCGCAGGCCATGTTCTCCTCCATGGATACATATGCCTCTATTCCCTTACCCGCGGCAATCCCGGCCACGGTCTCGAGCATCTTCCTCGGACCGCACGCATAAATCAGGGTATTCACATCGAAAGAGACGGCGTCAGAGAAAAAAACACTGAGAATATCAGTGATGCACCCCCTCTCACCGCATGACCCATCATCAGTGGTGACAGAGAGTCTTTTCGCAACTTTTTTGAGAGCGTTGAGCATGAGGAGATCGCCTTTACTCCTTGCCCCGTAATAAATGTGAGCCTTGTTCTTTGAAGCGGCAAGCCTCTCCGCAAGGGAGAAGACCGAGGCGATGCCTATGCCACCTGCCACAATTAACGGGGTACGGTCCTTTGGCGGCATGGGATAGGAATTCCCGAGGGGACCAAGGACATGGATCACAGAGCCCCGACCCAGATTCCTCATAAGCAATGTTCCTCTCCCCCGTATCCTGTAGAGTATCTGGAAGCCCCTGGGCGTTCGTCTGAAGAGACTGAAAGGCCTTTTCAGGAGGGGGTCGTGGTCTCCCTCTATGCCGAGCATGAAAAACTGTCCGGGTTCAGGTTCAACTGGTTTGCTGAAGGGAACAAAAGTAAGGAGATTGTAAGCGTTGTTTAACTTCTTGTTTTCAGCGAGCTCTGCCTTGAAGTATCTACTCAAAGCTAATCTCTAATATCTCATATTCCATGGTGCGAGCAGGGGCTTTGATCATCACTGAATCGCCCACCTCTTTTCCCAGCAATGCCTTTCCTACTGGAGAGCTTATGGATATCTTCCCCTGTTTCACGTCCGCCTCCTCAACGCCCACCAGGATGAAGACATATTCTTCGTCAGCCCCTATATCCAGCACTTTCACTTTTGCGCCGAAGCCGACCCTGGACTGGCTTATTTTCGACGGGTCAATCACCTCGGCCAGGGCCAGTTTCGCCTGGAATTCCTGTATCCTCCCCTCAAGAAAGGACTGCCGCTCCTTGGCAGCGTGGTATTCGGCGTTCTCCGAAAGGTCTCCATGGGCGCGCGCCTCTGCAATGGCCTGTATGGTCTTCGGTCTCTCCACCTTCAGCAGCCTCTCCAGTTCTTCCTTCAGCTTCTGGAACCCTTCGGGCGTCATCGGCACTCTCTTTTGCATTTTCCCTCTCCGCAATCTTTGTTGAAATAATTTAACACGTTCGCCACACATTTTTAAAGTTCAAAAACATCTCGCCTGCAAAGCCATCCCTTGACTAAAGCCTGTTTATAAATTACTCTAACTTAAAAACAGTGAATAGTCGTCAGTGAATAGTGTAAGCGCGAAAAAAAAGAGCATCGTTGCCAGGCTTCTTGCTTCTGCTTACGTTTCTTATCACTATTTACTATTCAGTCTTAACCATTCACTGAATTGAGGAGGATTTATGCGTTTCACAACGATGTTCATTCCGACCCTGAGGGAGACACCCTCTGAAACAGAGGCCATAAGCCATATATTGATGTTGCGGGGAGGCTTTGTGAGGCAACTGGCCGCGGGTTTGTACATATTCCTTCCCCTCGGCTGGAGGGTCATGAACAAAATCAATGCGATCATGAGGGAAGAGATGGATGCCATCGGAGCACAGGAGATATCCATGCCGGTGCTCCACCCTGCTGAGATCTGGCAGCAGACCGGCAGGTGGGACGCAATAGGAGATGAGATGTTCAGACTGAAGGATAGGACGGACCGGGACATGTGCCTGGGAATGACCCATGAGGAGATCATGACATGGCTCGCATCCAGAGAGATCCGGTCATACAGGGACCTGCCCCAGATATGGTACCAGATACAGACAAAGCTCAGGGACGAAGCGAGACCCAAGAGCGGAGTATTGCGAACAAGGGACTTCATCATGAAGGACAGCTACAGCTTTGATGCAACCGAGGAAGGCCTGAGAAAGAACTACCATCTCCATGCAGAGGCATATCGCCGTATTTTCACAAGGTGCGGCTTGAAATTCGCTATGGTGGAGTCGGACCCCGGCATGATGGGAGGGGCGATCTCCCATGAGTTCATGGCGCCCAGTCCGGCAGGCGAAGATGAGATTGCCTTGTGCGATGCGTGCGGATACTCCGCCAATGTGGAGCTTGCGGTCTCCACACCCATCAGAAACGAGCCAGAGGAATGGCCTCTGGAAGAGGTCCACACCCCCGACAAAAGAACGGTGCAGGAAGTCTCGAATTTCCTGAAGCTCCCTGCCTCGTATTTCATCAAGAGCATTCTGGCGATCGCTGATGAGGGCCCTGTCCTTGCCCTTGTGAGGGGAGACCAGGAACTCCATGAAAAGAAACTTACGAAGATCATCGGCAGTCACCGTCCGGCGCAGAAAACAGAGGTGAAAGAGCTCCTGGGGGTGGAGGCCGGGTTCATAGGCCCTGTGGGTCAGAGCCTAAGGATTATTGCGGATGCCTCCCTGAAGGAAGGCGAATATGTGAGCGGCGCCAATAAACCTCACTACCATCTCAGAGGAATAAAGGCCGAAAAAGATTTCTCCGGTGAATGGCATGATATCCATACCGCAAAGGCAGGGGATCAGTGTGTGAAGTGCGGCAGCGCATTGCGGGTGGAGCGGGTGATAGAGATCGGGAACATCTTCCAGCTCGGAATTAAATACTCGAACCCTCTGCGGGCGTTCTTCCTTGATGAAAACGGCCAGGAAAAGCCGATCATTATGGGCAGTTACGGCATCGGCCCTGCGAGAATCGCAGCAGCGGCCATTGAACAGAACAATGACAAGGACGGCATCATATGGCCGAAGAGCATTGCTCCTTTTGAAATTGAGCTGCTTCCCCTGAACATGAATGACCCGAAGACAGTGGAGGTTTCTGAAAGGCTTTACGCTGATTTGACCACAATGGGGTTTGAGATTCTGATGGATGACCGTGAGGAAAGGGCCGGGGTGAAGTTCAAGGACGCCGACCTCATAGGGATTCCAACACAGATCATCCTCGGCGAAAAAAACCTGAAGGAAGGCATTGCTGAGATCAAGGACAGAAAGACAAAAGAGACGGTGAAGGTGAAGGTCGAAGAGGTTGTGGAAAGGTTGGTGACCAACGCCTGAAGGTAGTGATTTG
>CAMTVV010000098.1:0-3707 GCA_947085305.1 uncultured Nitrospiraceae bacterium | reverse complement strand
GACTGCAGTTTCGCGCTCTGCGACTATGTCCAGGGTGAGGATTTTGAGCAGGATTGTTACATAGAGAGCGTGCCCTGCGGCGCCTGTCTCTGGTGCACAGGACTTTTCCAGTGCCTTCAGTAGCGAATTCCCCAACACATTTCATCTTACCCGGACTTTTCGGTATTTGAAAAAACGTGTCATTATGATACGCTTTAGGGTATGGCGAACAAAGAACAGTTGGGAAAAATCGTAAAATTTATCCGTTACCTCTGCCTTGTTTCTACCACGGAGGCAGGCTCGGGACATACCACATCTTCCCTGTCAGCGGCTGACCTGATGACAGGGCTCCTCTTCGGCGGGTTCTTCAGGTTCGATGTTGAGCGGCCTGACCACCCTAACAATGACCGTCTCATCTTTTCAAAGGGCCACGCATCGCCGCTTTTTTATTCCCTATGGGCTGTAGCAGGAAAAGTATCTGAAGAGGAGATGATGACCATGAGGAAATTCGGAAGTCTCCTGGAAGGCCACCCCACGGTCGCCTTCCCCTATGCCGAAGCTTCCACCGGCTCCCTGGGACAGGGTCTTTCCATCGGTGTTGGAATGGCGCTGAACGCAAAGTTCATCGATAAACTTCCCTACAGGACTTATGTGCTTCTGGGAGACAGCGAAATGGCCGAGGGGTCCCAGTATGAAGCCATGGAAATCGCCGCTTATTACAAACTTGATAACCTTATCGGTATCATGGATGTGAACCGTCTTGGACAGAGGGGAGAGACCATGTACGGTCATGATCTTGCTGCCTACGAACGGAGGGCCTCGTCCTTCGGCTGGGAGACCGTTATCATAGACGGCCATTCCATGGAAGATATCATCAGCGCGTATGAAAAGGCCCTCTCTGTCAGGGAAAGGCCGGTGATGATCATCGCAAAGACCATTAAAGGCAAAGGCGTCTCATTTATCGAGGATAAGAACGGATGGCACGGCAAGGCCCTGAACAAAGAGGATCTGGCCCGTGCTCTGGAAGAATTGGGGACGGTGGACAGATCTGTCCTCGATGAGATACCGAAACCTGAGGACCTGAAGCCGGAGCAAAGGGCTCCACAAAAGGCTGCGGATGTCTCTTATGCAGCGGACAAGCCCGTTGCCACACGACACGCCTACGGCAGCGCCCTTGCCCGGATCTTTCCGGCATTGCCGGATATGGTGGTCCTGGATGCCGAGGTGAGCAATTCGACCTTTTCCGAGATCTTCAGGGCTGCATATCCAGAGCGTTTTTTCGAGATGTTTATCGCGGAACAGAACATGGTGGGAGCGGCCCTCGGTTTTTGCCGCAGGGGGAAGATACCCTTTGTCTCGACCTTTGCCGCGTTCCTCACCCGCGCCTTTGACCAGATTCGCATGAGCCGGTATTCCGATGCCAATATCAAGTTCTGCGGCTCCCACGCAGGGGTCTCCATCGGCGAGGACGGTTCCTCCCAGATGGGTCTTGAAGACATCGCCATGTTCAGGCCCCTGCTGAACAGCGTTGTGTTGTATCCCTCGGATGCAGTATCCACCGAAAAATTGGTGGAGGAAGCGGCAAGATGTAAGGGAATAGTGTATATACGCACCACGCGGCAAGAGACCCCTGTTCTCTACGGGAACGACGAGGAGTTTCCGATCGGCGGAAGCAAGGTATTGAGAAGCAGTGACGAGGATGTGATTACAGTGATTGCTGCAGGCATAACCCTTCATGAGGCGCTGGCTGCGTATGAGGAGCTGAAAAAGGAAGAGATATTCATCCGCGTCATTGATCTTTACAGCATCAAACCCATGGACAGGAGCACACTGAGACAGGCGGCGCACGCAACCCGGGCCATTATTACAGTGGAGGACCATTTTGCCGAAGGCGGAATGGGAGAGGCGGTGAGAAGCGAAATGTCGGATATCAGCGTGCCGATTCATTCCCTCGCGGTGAGAAAGATGCCGAAGAGCGGCAAACCACATGAACTCCTGGAGTATGAAGAGATCTCAAGGAATGCCGTCATCAATAAAGTCAAGGAACTCTTGCGGGGCCGGTAATATCACCGCGCATCCGCAGGCCGGAAAAGAGGAGCGGCCTTTGCAAAGCCCTACCGAAAGTGCTTATCCCAAAAAATGCAGTTGACCTGAAATAAGTTCCCCCAAAAGATTCTCCTTTCCGATTAGAATCAATAGGTTTAGTGGACCATAAATTCTAATGGAAAGGAGAATACAAATATGCAGTCAAAATGTACCACAAAAGTAGAAATAAATAAAGTGAGGGTCGAATTTACGGATAAGAAGATGACGGCATATGGGGGCTTCAGTTTATTGGCGGCATTCTTTGAAAAGATCAATTTGCGGGGGATTTTGCAGGAAGTGGTCCCGATTCGAGAGAGTTCTCCTAATGGGATGGGCATTTACAGCAAGGTATTGGCATACATACTGTTGATCTATGCTGGAGGCAGCAGGTTTTCGCATTTGCTGTATCTTGGCTGGCAGGAAGTGCTGACCGATCTATTTGCGGTGAAAAGGCTTCCTTTAGCCTCTACGACATTGAGTCGGCTATTCAGGAAGATCAGGAAGCTGAAGGAAGTAGAAGAGATGTCGGAGGGCTTATGGGAACATTTGAAGAGATTGATTCCGTGGAAGGAAATCAAAGAGGACTGGCTGACGTTCGATTCTACAGTCCTTGAGAGATACGGAAAACAGGAGGGGGCAAAGAGGGGATATAACCCTAAGAAGAAGGGCCGTGGGAGCCACAGCCCGCTTCTGGCATTTCTAAACAAGAGCAAGTATGTGGTGCATCTGTGGAACCGTCCCGGCAATGTAATGTCCTGGAACAACATCATAGGATTTTTTGAATCCACCTGGCAGAGGATCAACGGGCATATCGATATAAGGGGCATTATTGCAGACAGCGGATTTTATCTCAAGGAGTTCATCGAATTGCTTGAAAGGAGAAAATTAATCTACATCATAGCTGCCCGCTTGTATCGTCCTCTGCAGGGGATGCTCTATGCGCAACAAAACTGGCATCAGATAGATGATGGGATATGGATCACTGAGTTCTTTTTTCAGCATATGGATTGGATAACCGACAGGAGATTCATCGCAGTCCGCCAGGACATAAAGAGAAGACCGCATGCGATGGGAAAGGAGTTGTCTCTTTTCGGCAATGATTTTGATACGGGGAGTTATCGATATAGCGTATGGATAACCAATTCACCTGATCCTGCATATGAGGTATGGAAGCAGTGCAGGCCGAGGGCAAACGATGAGAACACCATCAAAGAGCTGAAAGAGGATTTTGCGCTCGGCGGTTTCTCTATGAAGTATTTCTACTCAACAGAGGCAGCGATGCTCATTCGAGTACTGATTTACAACCTCTTTGTCCTGTTCAGGCATCAGATACTGGGGCAGAAGGAAAAGATAGAACGGTTAAAAACCTTGCGGTACAAGTATTTTGTCCTGCCGGCTCAATTGGGTGGAGATGGCAGAAGCCCGGTATTGCGGATTTCGGTCTTCACACAGAAACTACGATCAAAGTTGCTTTACCTGTTTCACCGTATAAAACAATACGTTCCGCCCGATTTCGACAATTGCACTGCATTTGAGTAAAGATGAGAAAAACTTCAGGAGGTGAGCCAAAAAAATAGCGCCGGCATTAGCTTTCACATCGATAATTCTGGAAATGCCTTGATAGGCTTGATTCTACAGGTATG
>CAMTVV010000097.1:0-7004 GCA_947085305.1 uncultured Nitrospiraceae bacterium | reverse complement strand
CTGGGGGGCGTATCAGGGGACGCATCCACGGCGCAGACGGTATCGCCCAACGCGGTCGCGGCAAAGCCGTCAATGGCCTGCACAGGACATTTTGCGGTGCATATCCCGCAGCCTATGCATTTCTCCTTATCAATGGCATGTATTTTCTTCAACTCCCCTGACGCCGCATTCACAGGGCAGACCTTTGTGCAAATCTGACAGCCGATGCAATTGTCCAGAACAAAGGCCTTCGGCCTCTTCGGGATGAAATCCACGATGGCATTTGTCGGACATGGAGCAACGCAGAGCCCGCATACCTTGCACTTGTCAAGGTCGATCCCCGAAAGGTTATTAGTTACAGAGGGGGCGTCAAAAGGACATACTTTCACGCATTTTCCGCACGCGATACATCCAACCCGGCAGTTCTTCTTTGTCTCGGCTCCCTTATCCTTCGAATGGCACGCAACAAGCACCTGCCTCGATGCAGGGAGGACCTCGATGACCCTTTTGGGGCAAGCCTGTTCACATTTCCTGCACCCTGTGCACTTGATAATATCCACCACCGGCAGCTCGTCGTCATTCATCGTAATGGCGCTGAAGGGGCATACTCTGGCGCATGTTCCATATCCCAGGCAGCCGTAGGCGCATGCCTTGTCCCCTCCGCCTGCCAGCACCGAGGCGCGGCAGTCCCGGACACCCTCATACCTGAACTTTTTCACGGCCCTGGAGCGTCCTCCCTGGCACATGATCCTGGCGAAAATCGGCTCCCGGGCTTCAGCCTTCTTGCCGGTAATTAAGGCCACTGCCTCCGCGCCCCTGGCGCCGGCCGGGGTACAGAGGTTCGGGGAAACCTCGGGGTTGTTCACCACTGCCTCTGCATATTGTTCACATCCGGCATATCCGCAGGCGCCGCAGTGCGCATGGGCAAGAACATCCATTACCTGTTCAACCCTCGGATCAATCTGAACAGCAAATTTTTTTGCTGCAAAGGCAAGGCCGAGACCGAATACTGCACTGATACCTCCAAGAAAAACCAATACAAATTTTAGCAGTGGAAGGAGGTCAACACTCTCTTTTGCTTCAACCGCGCCGCCGACGCCGGCGTAAAGAGCAGTAGAGCAGAAGAGCAGCAGAACAATAGAGCAGTAGAATGAAAGAGCAATAACAGTTATCTTTTTTATTTTGGAATCATCAAACATAAGTCACTCCTCTAACTTTTATTATAAACGGTAGCAAGAGAAAATAAAAACTGCTACTCTTCTGCTCTACTGCTCTACTGCTCTGGCTATAGCGTTATCAGCCCTGAGAATCCTGCAAATGCCAGCGCTATCAGGCCCGCAACTATAAAAGCAACAGGCAATCCCTTAAATGCTTCCGGGACATCGGCAATCTCTATTTTTTCACGAATGCTCGCCATTATTATCAGCGCCAGTGAAAATCCGGCCCCTGAGCCCAGGCCAAAGGTAAGGCTCTCTATAAAGCTGTATTTTTCTCGGACGCTGATCAGCGGCACAGCTAAAATAACGCAGTTGGTCGTTATAAGGGCAAGGTAGATTCCGAGCTTATGGAAAAGGCCCGGCGCCACCTTTCTCATTATGGTATCCGCTGCCTGCACAAACCCTGCCACAATACCGATGAATATAATGATCTGGAGGAATGTTAGTCCTAAGGGAACCATTAAATAATTGAAAACAAGCCAGCTCAGGGCAGAGGCTATTACCATTACCGCTGTAAAGGTGATACTCATGCCCACTGCTGTATCCATTTTCTTTGAGACGCCGAAAAATATGCAGAGACCGAGATACAATGTAAAGACAAAATTGTTTATTAAGGATGCTGCTATGAATATCTCGAAAAGCCTTGTTAATTCGCTTCCCATTTTATTCTCCTCAATGACTTAATGCCTTGTCCTTTGAATATCTCTTACTCATCCAGTTGAACCATGCCATTAATATGCCGACTGCAAAAAAACCGCCTGTGGGCAGCATCATTATAAATACAGGCCTTGTATCAACCACAGGAATCCCGAATACCGAACCGCTGCCAAGCAGCTCTCTGAAAAAGCTGATTATTGTGAGGGACACCATAAACCCGATTCCCATGCCTATGCCGTCAAACATGGAAGGCATAACAGGGTTCTTGCTCCCGAACATCTCTGCCCTCGCCAGAATGGATGCAAATGCAACTATCAATTGTATATAAAGACCCATCACTGCGTAAGCCTCTCTCGCAAATGCAGCCATCATCAGGTCAGTGACTGTCACCCAGGTTGCTATTATGAGCATGAATATCGGCAGCCTTATCCTCTGGTGAATAAATCTCCTTATAAGCGACACAGTGATTCCCACCATTGTATGGACGAATAGAACAGCGATCCCCATTAACAGCCCGTATTTCACCTTGCTCGTCACAGCAAGGGCAGGACAAAGACTCAATGCCATTTTGAATATGATATTATCGCTTATGACCCCGTTTTTTATAAGATCCCAGTAACTAACCTTTTGGTGGGGTTTCATTCGCCATCCCTCCTTTCAGGGCGTCTATAAGGAATATGAGCCCGTCTCTCGCTCCTGTTGCAACACCCCTCGATGAAACTGTTGCGCCTGTGACAGCCTGGATATATGCCGTAGTTTCTACTTTTACGAGTTTAATGTTATCTATCCCCTTTCCTTTAAACTGGCCCATGAATTTTTCGGAGTCGACCTCCTCTATAAACCCGGGCGTCTCTTTATGGCTTAATATTCTCACCTTCTGTATCCTCATGTCCTTGTCAATAGCCACCAGAAGGGTTATATAACCTCCAAAACCCTTGCCATAAGACTGGACAATATAACCAGCCGCATCATCTCCCTTTCTGGCGATAAAGTATTCTGCCGCTTTGTCCCGCAGTGTCCAGTCCCCCAATTTCTCTATTTTATCAGCATCCGGCATCATCTCTTTCAGAGCCTGCTCTTTTTCCATCTTGTTTAATTTATATATGACAGGCGAGGTCACTGAATAAACAGAGGCGAGTATGGCGCCGCCTGCAAGGTATATAATAACAAGGGTCAGCGTAATCTTCAGTATCTCCCTGACAGTCATCTCTTTGTCTCCTTTGCCCCATTAAAAATATTTTTTCTAACGGGGTTTAGAGCGCCAAAGACCTTGGTTTTGAACCCTCTGTCTATAATTGGGGCAAAGCAGTTCATAAGAAGGATGGCAAACATAACGCCTTCAGGATAAGCTCCCTTCAGCCTTATAAGCACTGTCAGGGCGCCGCAGCCGATGCCGAAGAATATCTGTCCCTTCCTTACAGAAGGGCAGGTGACATAATCGGTTGCCATAAAGAATGCCCCGAGTATAAGGCCGCCGCTCAGGAGATGAAAAACAGGGTCCCCTGCAAATAACAGCATCTTTCCTGTCTCAGGGTTCTTCCCTCCGAAAACCCATGCAAGCACAGCAACAGAGCCGAGGAATGATACAGGTATGTGCCATGTGATGTATCGTTTGTATAACAGAAATGCCGCGCCTATGAGCAGGGCGAGGGCTGATGTCTCACCAATGGAACCCGCCCTCTGGCCGAGAAAGAGTTGTGTGTAAAGATTAAGCTTGTCTCCAAAGACCTCCATCAAATTCCCGAGACCTTCTTCCTTCAATATGCTGAGGGGCGTTGCAGTTGTCTTTGCATCAAAGGCAAGGAATGCGGCCGTCGGCTCGCTCCATGTTGACATGGCCTTGGGCCATGAGATCATGAGAAATGCCCTGCCGATGAGCGCCGGATTGAATATATTGTAGCCCAGTCCCCCGAAAAGCTGTTTTGTTATAACCACAGCCACAAAAGAGCCTATTATCGGCACATGGATCAGGAACGGATTGAATGACCAGAGGGAAGACGGGAGATTTATGCCAAGCAGCAAGCCTGTAAGAAATGCGCTTCCGTCAGTTATGGTTATCTTCTTTTTAAGCGTTTTCTGATAAAAATATTCAGAAAGCACTGCCGATACTATGCAGAGGGCTGTTACAAAGACCGCCCTTGGACCAAAGAAATAGACGCCCATGACAACGGCAGGGAGCAGGCTGAGATTGACGGTCCACATAATACGGCTCGTTGTCTCTTCGTCCCTGATATGCGGACTGACAGTTACTATCAGTTCATGTTCCTTTTTTACAGCCATTTAACCTCCAAATCGAACAAATAGATTCAGGTTAAGGTTCAGGTTAAGAAGAAATACTCAACCTTAGCCTCAGCCTCAACCTGCATTTTCATGGTTTCACCAAAGACTTTGCCAGTCTTATAAATTGTACAATCGGTCTTTTTGAAGGACAGACAAAGGCACAGGAGCCGCATTCAAAACAGTCAAAGAGATTGTATTCTTTTGTATCTTCATATCGGCCCTTTTCTGAGAGAACACTTAACATGGAAGGCATGAGCCCCATGGGGCAGATATCAATGCACCTGCCGCACCTGATGCACGGTTCAAAATCCTCGGCATGAACCACGCCTTCTTCAGGGATGACCAGTATTCCCGAAGTTCCCTTTGTGACCGGGACATCCAGGGATGGAAGGGCAAACCCCATCATCGGACCTCCTGAAATAACCTTGCCCACGCCATTCTTGAAACCGCCGCACTCCTCGATAAGTTCCGAAACCAGGGTCCCGATCCTCACCATGAGGTTCGACGGGTTGTTGATGCCTTCCCCGGTCACAGTCACCACCCTTTCAATAAGAGGCTTTCCGAACCGTGCCGCCTCATAGACAGCCAGGGCCGTGCCGACATTCTGCACCACAACCCTCACATCCATGGGAAGTCCCCTGGGAGGCACCTCCCTCCCTGTTGTGGCCTTTATGAGCATCTTTTCAGCGCCCTGGGGATATTTCACCTCAAGGGCGCATACCTCGATAACCCCCCCTTGCCCCCCCTTAGTAAGGGGGGACAAGGGGGGGGGTATTGCCGCTTCCTTCATCTGTTTAATCGCCTCGGGCTTGTTGTCCTCGATGCCCACAAACCCTTTGCTCACCCCGAGGGTCTTCATTAATATCTTGAGTCCTTCGATAATCTCAGCAGGTTTTTCTACCATCAAACGGTAGTCTGCAGTAAGATAGGGCTCGCACTCGGCGCCGTTGATGATCACCGCATCGATGGGCTTCTCCTTCGGCGGTGTGAGTTTCACCACAGTGGGAAAGGCCGCGCCTCCAAGACCGACGATGCCGGCAGTCTTTATCTTCTCCTTAAGCTCATCGGCGGAGAGTTTCAGGTAGTCGGGATTATCCTTTAGACTGGTCCATTCCTCTTTGCCGTCGTTTTCTATAACGACTGAGGTGACCATCCTTCCCATGGCGTTGGGAAACTCTCCAATGGCCACAACCTTCCCCGAAACCGAAGCATGAACAGGTGATGAGACAAAACCTCCCGGTTCGCCAATGAGCTCGCCTTTTTTGACCTCTTGATTAATGGAAACGAGGGACTTACAGGGAGCGCCCACATGCTGACTCAGGGGAATAACAACCCTCTGCGGGATACGCGCTTCCTTGATGGGACTGTCTTTCGCCAGATCCTTCTTGTCAGGGGGGTGTATTCCACCCTTGAATGTCATTGCGCTCATGAAGGATTCCTCCTGTTCGATGCTGCCATTGGTCAGGACGACGAAAGACCAAAAAGTTTTTATTTAATACCATGCTGCTCCATGATATGTCAAGTGAGGGCAGGAACCACAAAAACGCACCTCCGGGAACGCTGACCAGGGGCATTCGGTTTCATGTTGACATATCTGTCATGCCGCAGCTATTTTATGCTTTATATGAAAAAATATCATCTGGCGCCTTTATGGGTTGTTATTCCGCTCATGCTTTTTTCTCCGAAAGCATTTCCCTTCAGCGGCCCTCTGCCGGCAAAAAACCAGTTCCCCCTCTTCCTCCCTCTTAATTCTCCCTCTCTTGAAACAGCATCCTATGATAATTCCATAAGCTTCAACAGCGGCTTCATGGACGCTTTTCTGAGCAGCTTCCACAAAACCTTCGGTTTCCCGGATTATGGAAGAAGCGGAAGACCTGGCAATGATTTCCTCTGCACCTCAGGAGCGCCTGACTTTACCATAACCCTTTCCTTTAAGAAGAGGTTCTGAGAATGAGGCGCCCCCTGATCATAAACAGTCTGATGTTTTTCCTGACGTTTTCTTTTGTGCTCCTGTCCTCTCATTACGCCGGATCAGAAGAAGGAAGGTGGAAATTATTCGGCAGGAGCATGACCGGGACCCTCTGGTATATGGATACCGAAACCGTAACCCGTCCTGCGGAGAACATTGTTGCTGTATGGGTGAAGAGCATCCCTGATAAAACCAGCGCCGATGACATGGAAGAGAAGGAAAAAACTGAAGCCGTACTGAAGCGCATCCAGGAGAAATACTTCGGGGATTATGAGTACACCGACGGCCTATGGGAATTGGACTGCTTAAAATCCCTCTTCAGGCTCTTATATTTCTGCGCCTACAATAAAAACAGCGGCATCCTCACTTCCAGGCTCGCCCCTGATGCCGAATGGTCATTTACACTTCCAGGGAGCGCCGGGGAAGCCCTTCTTGAGGCTGTTTGCACCCGTTAAGGCACGAGCCTTCTCATCCCCATGGTAGCCATTGAGGGCCGCTTATTCTATATTAAAAACCGCCACTTCCTTAATGCCGGGCAGATACTGTCCCACCGGCACCAGCTTTTTGCCCTCGTCCACACAGCCGATGATGATCGTCCAGAGCTGGTTCAGTTCATTTTTTTCCCTGTCATTCTCCGGCGTCATCTTAAGAAGCGTTCCTTCAAGTTCGATTCTCATAGGGTTTCCTCCACTCACAGAATTTATAGATTAAGTTTACTAAACTCTTTCTCATTCGTAAAGCCCCGCTGATTTTGGAGAGCAAATGAAGTAAGCATCTTTTTTTCCGTGATGAATTCAGGCCGCATACCTAACGAATTCCTTTCGCCGTTCTTGCCAATAGGTATTCCAGTCGCCATTGAGTTTCAAAAGCCTCAGTCTTAATAAAGGATTTGCACCACTCTT
>CAMTVV010000096.1:0-2766 GCA_947085305.1 uncultured Nitrospiraceae bacterium | reverse complement strand
GCAACCTCTCTGTCATGCTGGCTTGTCCACTCATTAATGTCATTCTGGCTTGTCCAGAATCCTTCAGAAAGATTCCGAACAAGTCGGAATGACAAACCAGACAAGCTGGAATGACAGATAATTCGGCAATTATTATGACGTTATGTCTATCCCTCTCCTTTGCCGCCGATTTCACTGCTTTCAAGGCTGTCCACAACCCATCTCCCGCCTTTTCTTATCAGGCTGTACTTGTTCGCATAGATAACGTCGTATTCTTCAGATATCGGATTCCTGTTCACAGGCTCGAGATACGCATACACCCAGCGCTCCTTTGTGACTGCGGCAGCCTTCTCCCCCTCAATCTTTATCTCTTCAAAATCAATCTTCTTCATCTCGGCCTTCAATATCCTGTTCGTCTTGTAAAGGTAGCTGATATAGGTGTCTATCTGCCTGAACTCCTTTTCAGACGTAAAATTCTCCATAAGATGCGCCCTCGGTTTAAGATACGCCTCAGCCTTAACCTTGTTATAGGTTATCACGAGATTTTTCACCTCCTGCTTCTCCCCGCTGCATGACAGCAGCATAAAAGAAAAAAAAGCGAGCAGAACAATGATAATTTTCTTCACCTGTAAATACCCATCTTTGTCATGCTGGCTTGTCCAGCATCCTTCTTCAAGAAAGATTCCAGACAAGCTGGAATGACACGCCAAATGAATTCAATGCTATTACACACATCTCATACTACCTCCCCTTATTTCAGCATCAGCGATGTATGGCTTTCGGGCAGGAACCCTATGCCCCAGAAATACACTATAGCGGTGAAAAGAGAAAAAATGACAAGAACCGCTATCTTGGTCCCTTTCCATCCCATCATGAGCCTGAAATGGAGGACCAGACCATACACAAGCCAGCAGACAAGGGACCATGTCTCGATGGGGTCCCAGCCCCAGTACCTCCCCCAGAGCTGATGCGCCCATATGGCGCCCGCAGCTATCATCAGGCCCTGGCATATGAACCCGAATATGATGAATCTGATCATCAGCTCGTCGAGCACGCCGGGAGAGGGAAATTTCCGGAGGAATCTGCCCTCATCCTTCTTGTAAGTCTTAATAATATATACTGCTGCCATTGCAGTCGCCACCACAAAGCAGCCCCAGGCAAACCAGGCAAACCCGATATGAATGAAAAGCCAGTTGCTCTTGTAAGGCGGCCTCAAGGGCGTCATTTCCGACGGCGTTCCTACTCCAACCCCGAGCATGAAAAGCATAACCGCGGCAGACGCCATTGACAGGATTCTCATTTTGCTGTAGAGAAGTCCGCCAAGGATGGTCGAGAGCCCGATGAACCATGCGCCGAGCTGGTAATGCTCATAGCTGACCATCACAGGTATTCTTCCGCTGACATACCATCTCCAGCCGATCGTGAGCGTCTGGAATACAAACCCTGCCAAAAATACATTCCATGCCAGCCTGCCCATCTTTTCCTTTGCGAACACCGCGTCCGTCAAATGGAGCGCAAAGCTTGCGAAGTACACAAACATCGAGGCCCAGAACAGGATTCCTTCAACTGGCGACATCCCTATCTCCTCACGCCCTCTTTTTCTTTCAGTTTATTAATAATATCAGCAATGCCTTCCGCAAGCATGCCTTCAAAATGTTTTGAATAGGGATAGAAAGTCACTCTCCTCCCTCCGGAGCTCTCATGAATGCTTGCAAAAATCTTCCTGTCAGGGTCCATGACCCTGATGAATATGCCGATGAGCCCTAGCATTGAGCATACAAAGAAAAAGCCGATGCCCCTCTCCTTCACAAGATTGAGGGTTACCCAGTGACGAAGGTCATATAAGGCCAGCCTGTATTCTCCAAAGGCAACTTCGCCGCCCATGCCTACAAGCCCACGGAAAACCCTTTCGCCGCTTTTCGTGATATCAAGCCCGAAATAGGGGTTCCTGGGTCTGGGGCTCTTTGAATACACCCCGCCATCATCCCCTCTCGCCATGTCGGCGAAAAACTGCGCCGTAACCTTCAGGCCTTCCTCTTCAATCATAAATGAATCCTTGTTCTCGGAATCGTAGTTAAGCGTCACATAGGAATCAAACACAGTAACCCCTTTCCTGTAAAGCGCAAACCCCGGAGAATAACCCTGAAGGTTAAGCACAAAATCTATCCCGTCATACCTGAACGGCTGATTCACTTTGAGAATCTGCTTCCACATTCTGCCGGTCCTGTGATCCATAATATCAAAATCAGCGGTATAATCCGTTGCTGTGTAATCATTATAGTATTCTGCTGAAAACCTGTTAAAGATAAAGCTCAGCTCGGGCAGGGCTATCCCGAACGCAGGCGTCTTCTCAATGCTCGCAAGGTTGTCTTTGGAAAGCCTCAATTCCTGACCCTCGGTAATGACCATGGTTGAATAAAACCCCGAGAAATAATGCGCCACGAGTCCGGCTATCAGGGTAATAAGAATCGCATGGAAGAAGATGGAGCCCCAGAAACCGAGGTCTCCCTTTCTTGCAACAATAATCCTGTTACCCTTGTCCCGAAGGCCTTCGGGAAATATTCCGACCTTCCATCTCCCCTTCTTAAAGATCGAGAGCAGCTCTTCCTCAACCGCGGGGGACGTGTCATCGAATTGAGCGGCTATTCCCTTTTCCGCCGGAGGCAGGTCAACAACAGCGCTTTGCCGGCTCTTTTTCCGCGTAAGCACCCTTTCTATGCTGCAGAAAGTCGTTGACACAACGAGGAGATTTCCTTGTGCCCCGAACACATTCCCCCTCCCCACTTT
>CAMTVV010000095.1:0-2938 GCA_947085305.1 uncultured Nitrospiraceae bacterium | reverse complement strand
CCTCGCCGGCCTTCTCCTTGAAGATGGCGCGGATGAGCTTCTCCTCGGCCGTCAGCTCGGTCTCACCCTTCGGTGTGACCTTGCCCACAAGGATGTCACCGGGTTTCACCTCAGCGCCGATCCTAATGATCCCGCTCTCGTCAAGATCCTTAAGGGCCTCTTCGCCCACATTCGGTATATCCCTGGTGATCTCCTCGGGTCCGATCTTCGTCTCCCTCGCCTCGATCTCGAATTCCTCGATATGCACTGAGGTGAAGACGTCCTCTTTCACCAGCCTCTCGCTTATAAGGATGGCGTCTTCGAAGTTGTACCCGCCCCAGGGCATAAAGGCCACAAGAACGTTCTTGCCGAGGGCCAGTTCTCCCCCATCAGTGGATGAGCCGTCAGCAAGGACGTCCCCCCCCTGCACCTCATCCCCCACTGTCACAACGGGTTTTTGGTTGATACAGGTCGCCTGATTGGATCTCTGGAACTTCACGAGATTATAAATATCAACGCCTCCAGCATTCTCGGACGTCCGCACCACAATTCTCGATGCATCCACGCTCTCCACCACACCCGCCTTTCTCGCAAGCACCAGGGCGCCCGAATCCCGGGCAGCCACAAACTCCATTCCGGTGCCCACTACCGGCGCTTCGGTCTGGAGAAGCGGAACTGCCTGCCTCTGCATGTTGGAACCCATGAGCGCCCTGTTCGCATCATCATTTTCGAGGAACGGTATGAGCGACGCGGAAACGCCCACAATCTGTTTCGGCGAAACGTCCATGTACTGGACTTCCTGCGGGGTTACCATCTTGAAGTCGCCGCCCTCTCTGGCTGGTACAGCCTCGCCGACGAGATACCCCTTCTTGTCAACCGGCGATGTAGCTTCGGCGATATTATATTTTTCACCCTCTATGGCAGAAAGATATTCGACCTCCTGGGTGACCCTTCCGTTCACGACCTTCCGGTAGGGAACCTCGATGAAACCGAAATCATTCACCCTCGCATAAGACGCAAGGGAGGTGATCAGCCCGATGTTAGGACCTTCAGGCGTCTCAATGGGACATATCCTGCCGTAATGGGTGGGATGCACGTCCCTCACCTCAAACCCTGCCCGTTCCCTCGTAAGACCGCCGGGACCGAGGGCCGAGAGTCGCCTCTTATGGGTGATCTCGGAGAGAGGATTGGTCTGGTCCATAAACTGGCTGAGCTGGCTCGAACCGAAAAACTCCTTCACCGCAGCCATGACCGGCTTTGCGTTGATGATATCATGAGGCATGGCTGTCTCAAGTTCGGTGAGCGTCATCTTCTCCTTGATGGCGCGCTCCATTCTCACAAGCCCTATCCTGAACTGGTTTTCGAGGAGCTCGCCCACGCCTCTGATTCTCCGGTTCCCCAGGTGGTCGATATCATCCACCTCCCCCTTCCCCGTGCGGAGGTCGAGGAGATAGTGCACAATCTCTATAATGTCTTTATCGGTAAGGACCCGCTTGTCAAGGGGGATGTCAAGGTTCAGCCTCTTGTTTATCTTCAGCCTTCCCACCGGCGAGAGGTCGTACCGCTTGGGATCGAAGAAGAGTCCATTGAACAAGTCCTTTGCCGCATTCAGCGTCGGCGGCTCTCCCGGCCTCAGTTTTTTGTAGATCTCGATCAGCGCTTCTCCCTGACTGCTTACCTTGTCCGTGAGCAGGGTGTCCCTCAGCGAGGAGAGATATTTCACATTGTCGATATAGAGGAGACTGAGGGTATCGATCTTAAGGGCGATGATCTTGTTGAAGATATCTTCTGTTATCGCCTCATTGCCCTCAAGCAAAACCTCGCCTGTTTCGGGGTCAATGATGTCCCTGAGGGTAATCCGGCTGACGATCTCCTCCTTAAGGATTGGTATCTCCTTGATCCCTGACGCCTCCATCTTCCTTATGGCGCCCTTGGTGATCCTGCTCCCCTCTTTAACGATAAGCTCTTTTGTGCCGGCCGCAACGATATTCTTTACCGCCTTCACTCCTGCAAGGACATCGCTCACCGCCCGCGAATAGATATTTCCTTTAATCTTTACGGTCTCGACCGGGTAAAAGGTCTTGAGAAGGTCTTCATTGCTGTATCCCAGCGCCTTTAACACGATGGTTGCAGGAAGTTTCTTCCTCCGGTCGATGCGGACATAAAGGATGTCCTTTGTGTCAAATTCGAAGTCAAGCCATGAGCCCCTTGAAGGAATGACCCTGGCAGAATAGAGGAGCCTGCCGCTGGCGTGGGTCTTTCCCTTATCGTGACTGAAGAAGACGCCGGGAGAACGGTGGAGCTGGCTTACAATAACCCTTTCCGTGCCGTTGATGATAAATGTCCCCGTCTCGGTCATGAGGGGCATCTCGCCAATGTATACTTCCTGCTCCCTGGATTCTTTCAGTCTCTTATTGCCGCTTTCCTCAACCTCCCAGAGGTTAAGTTTCACCCGTATTTTCAGAGGGGCTGCATAGGTTATCCCCTTCTGCAGGGAATCTCTTACGCTGAACTTCGGTTCGCCGACGATATACCCGATAAGCTCCACAGAAGCGGTCTCGTTATAATCCATAATCGGGAAAACACCATTAAAGGCTGCCTGTAACCCGGTGTCTTCTCTCTTGTCCGCGGGCACATCTCTTTGCAGAAATTTCTCATAGGAGCGCCTCTGGATCTCGATAAGGTTCGGCACCTCAAGAAAAAGCGGAACCTTGCCAAAATTTACTCTCTTTCTCAACTCCCTGGCCATATGTCTCCTTACTTTTAGGTTATAGGCAATAGGCGAGAGGCAATGGGCACAATCCTATCGCCCATCGCCTTTTACCCCAAGCCTCTTTTACTTTACTTCTACTTTCGCTCCCTGCTCTTCAAGCTTCGCCTTAATGGATTCAGCCTCTTCTTTTGAGACCCCGGCCTTTACCGGCTTGGGGGCGCCGTCAACAAGGTCTTTAGCCTCTTT
>CAMTVV010000094.1:0-9912 GCA_947085305.1 uncultured Nitrospiraceae bacterium | reverse complement strand
TCACGGCTCACCAGAGTGTATGATAAACCAAAAACTCCATTTGAGCGAGCAGACCATCGAAACCAAACTTGAGCATATATACAAATTTAAATGGCTTGACAGGCACCCCTTCCCCAAAAAATTCAAATTCACTGGAAATTGCCATAGAAAAAGAGTATAGTTAACCTGAAATGCGCATGGGATAACGCGAGTCATGCAGCAAAGATTGCGCGGGCGTCTTCATCGTTCGGCACAAACCATCAAAAAGGGGAGAAGGCATGATCATAATACCGGACGCCGGATCATCAGGATTCTCCATTTCCATAAAGACGTTTGTCTGAAATGAGGGTCGCTGTTGTTACCGGCGCATCAAAGGGACTCGGAAGAGAGGCTGCTCTTGCACTGGGGCGGGCAGGATATAATGTTGCTGTCAACTATTATCATTCACCAAAAGAGGCGGCGGAGGTTGTCCTCGGAACTGGCACGCAGTCCATGGCGGTAAAGGCTGATGTGGGCAGCTTCCGGGATGCGGCAGATATGGCCGGGAAGGTTTTTGCGGAATGGGGAAGAATTGACGTGCTCATAAACAATGCAGGCATCACACGGGACGGGTTGATGATAAAATATAGGGAAGATGACTGGGACGAGGCGCTGCGGGTGAATCTCAAGGGATGCTTTAACACGGTCAAGACTATTGCGCCGCTGATGATACGGTCAGGGGGAGGCCACATTATCAACGTATCTTCTCGCTCGGGCCTGAGAGGGAAGGCGGGCCAGGCTGCGTACAGCGCATCAAAGGCAGCGATCATCGGATTTACTTCTGCACTTGCAAAGGAACTGGGAGAGTATAATATAAAGGTGAACTGCGTTGTCCCCGGCTACATGCTTACAGAGATGGGAATGCGCGCGGAAGAGGCCATGAAAAGGGCAAGGGAAGAGAGCCTCCTTCGCTGCCTCTCGGATCCTCGAGAAGTGGCGGGGTTTATCGCCTATCTTGTGACGACCGAAACCATCACGGGACAGGTCTTCTGTCTCGATTCGAGGGTATAGATGGCTCGCGGCTTCTTTATCGCCGGCACCGACACAGGAGTCGGCAAGACGGTCATCGCGGGAGCGGTGATAAAGGCGATCCATGCCCTGGGGATAAATGCCTGCGGCATGAAGCCCATCGAGACCGGATGCTCTGTTATCGGCAGCAGTCTCTATCCCTCCGACGGCATGTTCCTCAAGAAGGTGGCCGGGATGGACGAGAATATAAACCAGATAACCCCGTACTGTTTCGAAACGCCTGTTGCGCCATCCCTGGCATCTGAGATGGAAGGCAGGCCCGTGAACATCGATAGCATCATCGAAAAGTTTCACGATCTTTTGCAAAGGTATCAAGCAGTGGTTGTGGAAGGAGTTGGTGGAATCCTCGTTCCAATCAGGAAAGATTATTTCGTCATTGACCTCATAAAGGAACTGGGGCTTCCTGTTATCGTTGTGGCCAGACCGACCCTCGGTACCCTGAATCATACCCTGCTGACGGTGAACTATGCATTAAAGGAAGGCATCAGGGTTTCAGGGGTTGTGGTGAACTTCACCAGAAGGTCTGAGGGCACTGTGGCAGAAAATACCAACCCGCTCATTCTCCGGCAATTGTGTCCGGCGCCTGTACTGGGCGTCTTCCCCTATCTTGACAACCTCGAAACCCAGACCATTGAGAAAAACGCAATGAAATATCTGGATCTCGAAATCATCCGTGATCAGTTGAAGAGCTCTTAAGCGATATATAATCCCGTTAAACCCGCTGTGCAGTAAGGAAAACAGCCGCACGGAAATTCCCTTCTCACCTTGACTTAACGCAATCTGTAGTGGTAATTTTATTGACTATGCCCATGGATTACAAGGATACGCTTAATCTTCCCCAGACCTCCTTTCCGATGAAGGCGAACCTGACACAGAAGGAACCCGATATACTCACGTTCTGGGATGAGAAAAAGGTGTATGAAAAAATACAGATGAAGAATAAAAACAACAAAATGTATCTGCTTCATGACGGCCCGCCCTATGCAAACGGTCATATCCATATGGGGCATGCCCTGAATAAGATACTGAAGGACATTATCGTCAAGGTCAAGTCCATGCAGGGCTTTTACTCCCCCTATGTCCCTGGGTGGGACTGCCACGGCCTCCCCATCGAGCTCCAGGTGGACAAGAACCTTGGAGACAAAAAGGAAAAGATAGGAATCCTCGAAAAGAGAAGGCTGTGCCGTGAGTATGCCGCTGAATTTGTGGGGATCCAGAGGGAGGAGTTCAGGAGGCTCGGCGTATTCGGTGACTGGCTTCTTCCCTATCTCACCATGACGAACGCTTACGAAGGGGCCATTGTTGAGGAGTTCATGAAGTTTGTGAAGGGAGGTTATGTATACCGGGGCAAGAAACCGGTGCACTGGTGTCCGTCATGCGTCACCGCCCTTGCAGAGGCCGAGGTTGAGTATGCTGACAAGGAGTCTCCGTCCGTGTATGTGAGGTTCAGGGCGCTTGAGGCTGATGTGGAGAGCTTCCTCCCTGAGCTTAAGGGAAAGAACGTCTTTTTTGTTATCTGGACCACGACGCCATGGACGCTCCCTGCAAACCTCGCCTTATCGGTGAATCCGGATTATGAGTATGCCGCAATCGCAAAGGATGGAGATGTCTTCATCATCGCCGGAGATTTGAAAGAAAAGCTCCCTTTTGGGGGAGATCTTCTCTTGACGGTTAAGGGCGCGAGGCTCGAAGGGATGCATGCTGAGCATCCGTTTATCAGCAGGCAATCAAAGGTTATCATGGGAGAGTTCGTGACCGCGGCGGAAGGCACAGGAATCGTCCATATCGCGCCGGGGCACGGTGAGGACGACTATGAGGCCGGCCTTAAGTATGGCCTCGACATTTATGCGCCTGTGGATGACAGGGGCAGATTTACGAAGGTTGTTCCGGAGTTTGAGGGGCAGTTTGTGTTCAAGGCGAATGACTCCATTATAGAGATGCTGAAACAAAAGAACGCTCTGATGGGCGCTGAAAAGATCACCCATTCTTATCCCCACTGCTGGAGATGCAAGAAACCTGTGATCTTCCGCGCAACAGAGCAGTGGTTCATTTCGATGCAGGGGAATGACCTGAGACAGAGATGTCTGTCCGAGATAGAAAAGGTGAAATGGATTCCGTCGTGGGGAAGGGAGAGGATTTACGGCATGGTGTCCAACAGGCCTGACTGGTGCATCTCAAGGCAGCGGTCATGGGGCGTGCCGATAACGGCAATCAAGTGTTCCGAGTGCGGTGAATTTGTCGGTGACCATGATGTCCTGGACGGCATCGTGAGGCTTGTGGAGGCCGATGGTTCCGACATCTGGTTCACGAAAAAAACAGAAGATATTCTCCCCTCCGGATACAAATGCAGAAAGTGCGGCCACTCTTCATTCACCAAGGAGCTGGACATCCTTGACGTATGGTTCGACTCCGGTGTCAGTCACGCCGCAGTTATGGAAAAAGACGAGCGGCTTTCGTGGCCTGCGGACATTTACCTGGAAGGAAGCGACCAGCACCGGGGATGGTTCCAGAGTTCTTTGATAGCATCTGTGGGGACGAAGAATGCCGCTCCATACAGAACGGTTCTTACCCACGGGTTTGTGGTGGACGGGCAGGGGAAAAAGATGTCTAAGTCCCTCGGCAACGTCGTGGCTCCCCAGGATATCATCAGGAAAAACGGAGCGGAGATCCTCAGGCTCTGGGTCTCGGCTGAGGATTACCGGGACGACATAAGGATATCCAGGGAGATCGTAGACAGGCTGGTTGAGGCATACAGGAAAATAAGGAATACAGCCCGGTTCCTTCTGGGCAATCTCTATGACTATGATGACAGGGACCACAGCCGGGACCTTCTCGAAATCGACCGCTGGGCCATGTCCAGATTGCAGGGCCTTGTGAGGAAGGTAACCGATGCATACGAACGCTTTGATTTCCATCAGGTCTATCACACCATCCATAATTTCTGCATCGTTGACATGAGCGCCTTTTACCTTGACATCCTGAAGGACAGGCTCTATACCTTCAGGTCTGACTCGCCGGAGAGGAGGGCAGGCCAGTGGGTCATGCACCAGATCGTTTCGGTCATGACAAGGCTGATGGCTCCTGTGCTTTCTTTCACCGCTGAGGAGATATGGGGTTTCATGCCGGGGAAGAAAGAAGAGAGCGTTTTCCTTTCGCCCTTTCCCGTAGCGGATGAACGGTTCTTCGATCGGGCGCTGGAGGGCAGGTGGGCAGCGCTCATAGCCCTCAGGGATGAAGTGAACAAAGCCATCGAGATAAAGCGGCAGGAAAGATTTCTCGGAAATTCCCTGGAGGCGAACGTTATCCTTTATGTTGCGGAAGGGGGGAGGTTGCAGGGCCTTCTCAAGGACTATTCGGATTTCCTGACCACTCTCTTTATTGTATCCCACTCGGAGATAAGAACAGGGACCGCGCCTGAAGGGACGTATAAAGGCGAAGTGAGCTTTGAAGGGGATGAGAAAGGCCTTGTTCAGGTTCAACCGGAGGCTGTCTCTGTCTTTGTGGAAAGGGCGCCGGGGAAAAAATGTGAGAGGTGCTGGAACTGGAGCGGGGCGGTGGGCGCCTTTGGCGATGCCCCGGAGCTCTGCCACAGATGTTATAATACTCTGAAATGAAGAAATATCCCTGTTTTCTCGCCGCGCTTGTGGTCGTCATCCTTGACCAATTCACAAAGTATCTTGTTAGAACCTCTATTCATTCCTTCGAAACCATAAAGGTTTTTCCCTTCCTGCAATTGGTCCATGTGAGGAACGAGGGGGCTGCCTTCGGAATGTTCAAGAGTTTTGGGAATGAAACATTCATCATTATTTCCCTGGCTGCCATAGCATTTGTCATTTTCCTGCTGGTGAAAGGCAGGGAAGACAGGCTCGGGCTCTCCCTGATCCTTGGGGGGGCAGCAGGGAATCTCATCGACAGGATTGTCTTCGGGAGCGTCATTGATTTCATCGATGTGTTTGCCGGAAGGTTTCACTGGCCGGCCTTCAACATTGCGGATTCGGCCCTCTCCGTAGGTCTCGCTGTTTTGCTGATCAGATCCCTCTTTCACCACAAGAGAGTGAGTAACGCGTAGTGCACCCGGTGTTAATACGCATTGGACCGCTTTCGATCCATACCTACGGGGTCCTTGTGGCGGCAGGCTTTCTCCTCGGGCTTGCCCTTGCGTTAAGGCAGGGCAAGAAAAATGGGATCCCTCCGGAGAGGATCATTGATTTAGGGTTCTATGCCCTCCTCGCCGCAATTGTGGGCTCCCGGCTCCTGTTCGTTGCGATCAATGCAGGCCATTATCTCAAACACCCTCTGGACATTATAAGAATATGGGAGGGTGGCCTTGTCTTTTACGGGGGTCTGTTGCTGGCAGTTCCTGTTGCCCTATGGTATATAAAGAAGCATGCCCTGGACATGTGGAACATTATGGACATCCTCGCGCCTTCCGTTGCCATCGGCCATGCCGTGGGAAGGCTCGGCTGTTTCTCCGCAGGGTGCTGTTACGGAAAACCTGCCGGTGTTCCGTGGGCGGTCACGTTCCTTGACCCTGAATCCCTGGCGAGGATAGGGATTCCCCTTCATCCCACCCAGTTATATGAGTCCCTGGGGGAATTCCTTAATTTTCTCATCCTCGTCACCCTGAGGCGGCATCAATCCTTCAAGGGACAGATATTCTGGACATATATTTTCCTTTACTCTGTCCTCAGGTTCACAGTGGAATTTTTCAGGGGAGATGCAGCGAGGGGATATATCGTTGCGGGTGTCTCTGTTTCCCAGGGAATAAGCATAATCATCGGACTTGTTGCCATTGTGATAATCATAAAAAAACTTCGCAATAAGGCGGCGGATTAGACATGCTCTGCTCAGGGAGGAGTTCCGGCGAATGAAAAAAAGCCTCAGGAACAGGGCATCAAGACTGATAACCGGGATCATAGAGCACCTCAAGGGTTTTGTCCTTGCGTTGATAGCGGTCATTTCGGTCCTCGGCATTGTAGTGGGATATAAATATTATCGTCATACCCAGGAGGACCCTGAGTTCTGCATGTCATGCCATATGATGAAAGAAGCGTTTCAGGAATGGCAGCGGAGCAAGCACAGGGATATCGTATGCCAGAAATGCCACCACCTGAGTCTTATTGAACAGAACCAGCTTCTGGTCACCTATGTCGTAAAGGGGAAGAGCGAGTTTTCCGGGACCCACGGCAGACTGAAGCCCTGGTCTGAATGTAAAAGCTGTCACCTGAGCGAGGTCTCACAGGGTTCTCTCACCCTCCGGAAATCCTATGGTCATGCACAGCATGTCTTCATGCTCAACATCGAGTGCAAGGCCTGTCATGGAGGGAGTCCCCATCTTTTCAACCCCAACGAAAAAGCCTGCCAGAGCTGTCACAGGGACAAAGGGGTGCACGGAGTGGGCATGGAGGCTTTTTCCTGCCTGAATTGCCATTCCTTTGGTGAAAAGACACCCACCATGATCCCGAAAGACCGGTGCATCAGGTGTCACAGTGTTCCTCCCAGCAGCCCTATGGCGAATTTCCAGTGCCACCAGTGCCACAAACCCCACGGTAAGATAAAACTCACGTCTCGGGACTGCCTTGGTGAGTGCCACCAGAATGAAGCCACAGTCGGACAGCACGGACTTCATATGAAAAAGGGAATGGAGTGCCTGGACTGCCACAAGGCGCATACGTGGGTCGTGGGCCAGAGGGAGGCAAAGAACCTCTGCATCCGGTGCCACAAGCTTAAAGACCCGAAGACCTTTATCTATTAACCCGAAAACTGCAAATAACCACAGAGGACACAGAGCCTAATATTTTCGTTACACGTTACGCGTGACGCATTACGAGTTACGGAATGCTCTGTGTTCTCTGTGGTTTTATTTAATCAAAAGAATTCCTCGATGCTCTGCATCGGGGTCGGTCTTTGTTGTCATTTCCGCAAGCGGAGCGCGTCGGGAATCCTTCTTCAGAAAGATTCCGGACAAGCCGGAATGACAAATGTTTAGTTTTCGATACCTCGCAGCTTGCTGCGGTGCATTATCGTTGTTGACAAATAGAGCAGGCAATGGTAAAGTAACACAAAATGTAAAAAGGTAGCACTATGGCGACTATAAGATTCGGCGTATCGCTTGATAAAATTCTGCTTGAAAGGTTTGACAGTCTCATAGAGAGGAAGGGGTACTCAAACCGGAGTGAGGCTATCAGGGACCTTATCAGAGACAGTCTCGTAATGGAAGAGTGGGAATCGTCCACGTCTGAGACGGTGGGCTCCATCACCATAGTTTATTCACACGATACCAGGGAGCTGACGGACACGCTTACCGACCTTCAACATCATTGCTATAACGCGATAATATCGTCAATGCACATTCATCTCGATGAACACAATTGCCTTGAGGTCATTGTAGTGAAAGGCAAGGCAAAAGATATAAAAGCGATCTCTGACAGATTGATAGGGACAAAAGGGGTGAAACATGGAAAACTTTCAGTGACAACAACGGGTAAACATCTGAAGTAAGTTTTTTTTTGGCTCTACGGTAGCACGATAGTTATATTGGTAACACGAAGGGAGATGTCATGCTGAACTTATTTCAGCATCTAAAATCAATTGGTTATGAGACCCTGAAATGAATTCAGGGTGACAAACTAATGTTATTTTACAAGGAGGATATGTGAAACTCAAGATTCAAAAGTCAAAATTCAAGATTTTTCTGCTTTTTATGCTGTTCACTATTTACTTTTTGCCATTCACTGCTTCTTATGCCGCCCATCCTCTTATAACAGATGACACAGGCACGCAGGGCAAGGGAAAGTTCCAGATAGAATTTAATGGAGAATATGGACACGATAAGGAAGATGGAGTTACAACGAAGACAACTCAGGCAGCGACAACACTTTCTTATGGTGTAACTGATCCTGTTGACATCGTTCTTGTAATCCCCTATCACCATATACGGACTAAGGATTCAGAAAGCGCGACAAAAGGAGACGGCATCTCGGACATATCCATTGAACTGAAGTGGCGATTTTACGAAAAGGAGGGACTTAGTTTTGCCTTGAAACCGGGCTTTACTCTTCCAACAGGGGATGACGAAAAGGGGTTAGGCTCCGGCAAGGCAACATATCAGCTCTTTTTTATCGCCACAAAGGAACTGAAACCATGGGACTTTCATGTCAACCTCGGTTATATCAGGAATGAAAACAAACGCGATGAAAGAAAGAACCTTTGGCATGGGTCTTTGGCCGCTACGGTTGAGCTCTTGAAAGACCTTAAAGCAGTCGCGGATATCGGCCTCGAGAAAAATGCAGATAGAAAATTAAACATTCACCCTGCCTTTATCCTGGGTGGTTTGATATACTCTCTCTCAGAGAATTTCGATATCGATTTCGGCATCAGGGGTGGATTAACAAGGCCTGAGACCGACTATGCAGTCCTTGCGGGCATTACCTGGAGGTTTTAGATGCATATACCTGACGGATATTTAGGGCCGATAACGTATGGGAGTCTCTGGGCAGCCATTATGCCCATATGGTTTTATGCCTCACATCAGCTCAAGAAAACTTTAAAGGTTACGCAGATCCCGCTTCTTGCCCTCTCCGCTGCCTTCAGCTTTGTAATAATGATGTTCAACATTCCCATCCCTGCAGGAACCACAGGGCATGCAACAGGGGCGACCTTAATCGCGATCCTTATTGGACCGTGGGCGGCCGTGATTGCTGTTTCCATCGCCCTTGTCATTCAGGCATTCATCTTCGGAGACGGAGGAATCACCGCAATAGGCGCAAACTGCTTCAATATAGCATTTGCAGAGGTCCTCGTCGGATATGCCATTTTCAGGCTTATAGCAGGACCACGGTCTGAAGCAGCAGATACTCAGGGAAAACGCTTTCTCATAGGCGCTGCCGTCGGCTCCTATGTCGGCATCAACCTTGCCGCGCTCCTCACTGCGGTCGAGCTCGGTATTCAGACACTACTCCATGTTGGACAGGACGGCAGGCCCCTTTATAGCCCCTTCCCGCTGAAACTGACTATCCCGGTCATTATGTTCGAGCATATTGTGCTCTTCGGTGTTGTTGAAGCAGTTGTTACCGTGATGGTATTGATTTACTTAAGGAAGTCGCATCCTGATTTGCTGAGGAGGCAATCGTGAAAACACCGAATTCAAATTACAGAAAACTCTGGATAGGGATCGGGATTTTGATACTCTTAGCTCCCCTAGGGCTGATAATCCCCGAACTCTTTAAGGCAGGAGGCGCCTGGGGCGAATGGGGCGCTGATGAAATAAAAGATATCGCAGGGTATGTGCCTGAAGGATTGAAACGCATCGCTGAACTATGGTCTGCGCCTATCCCGGATTATGCATTCACCGGCTGGGATAAAGGAGTGAAGTCCTATATTGCCTATATCATATCGGGACTTGTCGGTGTTGTGATCGTTGTTGCTGTGTCATATGCGCTTGGAAAGCTCCTGAAGAAGAGAAACAATGGACGAGCTCAGTAAATCGGGTCATTTGTCCAAAAATACCTTAAATACCTTTTCATCCCTCGATGTGAGTCAAAGGCTCGTTAGGATTTCCCCTCATTTTTTTGCAATTCTGCTAAAAGGGAAGGGTTGTTTTCTCAGTTCTGCAAAAGTCACCCCTGGGAATATTCTTTAAAATCAATAAGATTAAACTGGCATGGAACCTGCTTCTATAATTGGTAAGACGAAAAAAAGGAGGGCAAGAAGATGAAAGCGAGAAAAGAGATGGTAAGGATGGGGACAAAGGTGGGAGCAGCGCTCGGAGGGATCGCATTTCTGGTATTTGGTATTGTTCCGGGGTTTTATTTCGGCAGCTACGGGACGCTGGTGCTTCTGAACCATCTGTTTGGAGGGCCTCTT
>CAMTVV010000093.1:0-25306 GCA_947085305.1 uncultured Nitrospiraceae bacterium | reverse complement strand
CTGGCCGAAATCGCCGAGGAGGTCTGCCTGCATAGCGATTCTGTTACGGTCTCTGCACGTCATCTGCATGACCGGCTCCAAACCCTGCTGGAATGCGATCGCAGCGGCGGCGATGCTCGATATGCGGACGACAGCGGTCTGGCAGTCTGTGATGTTTGCCGCGTCGCAATAGCCTTTAAGCATGTTCGCCTTCTTTATCACTTCGTGAGGATCGGCGCTCATTGGAGGGCCAAGCTCAGCCGTAACTGCAGGCTGACCGCTAAGAATGACTTTTTCAAGGTTGCTCCCGCTCTTCATTATTTATTACCTCCCGCAACAGCTTTTTTCTCCTCCCTTTCCTCATACTCCCGCATATGCTCAACAGACACCCTTCGAGGTCCGCCGTCCCGCGAAGTTGACCAGTTTCTCGGTGGTTGTATCTCGACAAGCCTCTCGAGAGTTCCGAGTTTCTTCATGCGCTCGATGATCAGATACCATGCGCAATCCACCTCCTGGCTGATCTCGCACTTTCCTTTGTTTGTGCCTCCGCAGGGACCGTTCATAAGCGTCTTGGAACAGCGCGCTATCGGGCAGATGCCCCCAGTCAGGTGCAGGATGCAGTTTCCGCAGCCCGCGCAGAGTTCGGTGAAAACCCCTGCCTCGGGGACTGCACCGTAAAAAGAGGTATTGATCCCCGGATACACCGGAATTTCTCCTATCCTTTCGGAAAGGAAGTTCACTCCTACGCCGCAGGCAGTGGAGAGCACGAGGTCGTACTTTCTCACCTCGTCCATGACGGGCTCGAAATACTCAGGCTCGCAGTGGCGCATGACCCCGAGGTGGTTCACCTCAATCCGCTTCCCTTCCTGTGCTGCACGCATCCGGATGAGGGCCGCAATCGTCTCGGCCTCCTTTTCGCCGCCTGCATGGCAGATGGCAACGCAGGTGTTGCAGCCGAACACCAGTACCTTTTGAAAGTCCTTGACCATGTTCCAGATTTCTTCAATCGGTTTTTGTGATCCAACGATCATAGTCTGTTACTCCTTTGCATAAGACTTGTATCTCATTTATGATCGGACCGTCCTCAGTCCCATCTGCTTTATCCTGCCCGAAAAGTCGGCACATACCGCTGCGTAGGGATTGCCGCCATTAGTAGGCGTTGCGGAAAGCAGTTCGATGCGGCCCGCCTCGATCCCGAGCATGCCGATGAGCTGCTTTGCGCGTTCAATGCGGGCAGCAACTCGGTTTCCGATGCCCTTATACTTGCAGGAACCGTCAGAGCAGCGCACCACTGCCGCACCATCGGCTCCGCATTCGAATGCTTTCAAAAGATCAATAATATCGATGCGGCTTGTGCAGTGCACCGGGACCTTGCGCACGTTCTCCGGCACATCAAAACCCAGAACTCCAACATGGTGCGTGCACATAAATGCCACGATAATCGGCTCCTGCCGCTTCGGATCAACAGATCCCACGACTGAAGGCATCGTGTCACGGATATCCCGGACGTCGTAGCTCGCCATGCTGATTGCCCGGCCGGGACATTCCGGCGCACAGAGCCCGCAAGCCTGGCAGTACTCAGGCCTGATTTCGGACACGGACGTGACCACCGGAGCGCCGTAGGGGCAGATGCGCATACAGGTGAGACAGGCCATGCACTTCTTCGTATCCACCACAGCTCCACCGCCGCATCCGCGGCACCGTCCTGCTTCCTTCAGCGCCTCTTCCTCGTCATAGCCGATCTCAAAATGGGTCATGGTGTTGCAGCGCACCTCGGGAGCGAGATGTCTGATCTTCATGCGAGGCTCGCGGGCAATCTTTTCAGCCACGTCTGCCGGGAACTGCGCGATCTTTTCCTTTTCCTGAGCTGGAAGTTTTCCCTCAATGGCCTCTCCCTGGAGATAGAGATGGATCGCCAGGGCAGAGCGGTGGCCGTTTGCAACGGCGTCGATGGCTGAGCCAGGCCCGGTCACGACCTCGCCCGCAACGAACACGCCTTTTGCGCTGCTCATCTGGGTCGCAGGGTTCCATTCCACACGGCCGCGCTCGTCGATCTTCACGGGGCTGTCCTTGAGAAACGAGAGGTTCGACATCTGGCCGATGGTGATGATGATCGTGTCCGCCTCGATGAGGGACGTCCGGTCATTATCAAAGGACGGATTGAACCGCCCGTTCGCATCGAAAACAGACTTTACCTTTACAACTTCAAGCCCCCTGACCTTGCCGTCCTCACGCCTCACTGCCTTTGGCCCCCAGCGATGGCTGATTGAGATGCCCTCTTCCAGGGCCTCATCAACCTCCCATTTCCATGCCGGCATCTCCTCAGCGCTCTCAAGGCATACTATCCGGACGTTTTTCACCCCGAGCCTGCGGGCGGTTCGGGCAACGTCCATGGCCACATTTCCGCCGCCGATGACCAGCGCCTTGTTCCCGATGGACGGCTTTTTCCCAAAGGCAACGTCCTCGAGAAAGGGAATCGCAAGAAGCACATCCGGACCGTCAACCCCTGGTATGTTCAGTGACCGGCTAAGGGAAAGGCCTATGGCGATAAGCACAGCGTTATGCTGCCTGATGAGGTCGTCCAGCTTTACATCCCTGCCGATCTCGCAGCTAGTCTTTACTTTGACACCCTTAGAGATGACATCGTCGATATCTTCTTTCAACGCTTCCCTCGGCAAGCGGTAAGGGGGGATTGCAGAAGCAAGCATTCCTCCAAGCACAGGATGGCGCTCATAGATCGTAACCTCGTAGCCGAGGTCGGCGAGGTCTCTTGCCGCCGTGAGACCGGAAGGGCCCGATCCGATGATGCCGATGCTCTTGCCCTTTGTCTTCCGGACAAGTTTCCGCCTTGCACGCCGGTAGTCCCCTGACTTTTCGATGGCGAACCGCTTCAGGTGACGCACCGCCAGGGGCTCATCCACCGAACATCTCCTGCACGCCTGCTCGCAAGGATGGTGGCAGATCATCGAACAGACCGAGGCGATGGGATTGGGCGCGGTGATGACTTCAAATGCCTCGGCATACCTTCCCTGGGCGATCAGTCCCACATATGCCTGCACGTCGGTGTGCGCAGGGCATGCTGCACGGCAGGGCGAATAGGGTCTTGTTTCCTTTATCTCTGCTCCGTATGGACTGGACTTTGACGGTTCTGTTTCATTCTCACGTGGCGACATAAATCTCTCCTCTTTGTTCTTGCCTGTATTCGACTGTCAGCAAGACAAGACAAAAGCCGGCAGGGACCCGTTGCGGGAAGGCCCTTAATAAATATAGCATATTATTTCTATATTTCTCTACATAATTCCTGCTGCCATCTTCGCTGACGTTACAGTGTTCTTCATGAGCATGGTAATCGTCATTGGTCCGACGCCGCCGGGCACTGGGGTGATGGCCCCGGCTATCTCTTTGGCCGCATCGAAGTCCACGTCTCCTTTGAGGATAGGCACCATCTTGCCGGTCTTTTCGCTCATCTTCTCGCCGACGCGGTTGACGCCGACGTCAATGACGCAGGCGCCTGGCTTGATCCATTCAGGTTTCACAAGGTGCGGCACTCCGGCGGCACCAATGAGGATGTCGGCGCGCTTGCAGTGGGCTTCGAGGTTTTTCGTTCCCGTATGCACAACCGTGACGGTGGAGTTGGCGCCCTTCCCTTTCTGGAGCATCATATTGGCAATGGGCTTGCCCACGATGTTCGAGCGGCCTACAACGACGACTTCAGCGCCGGACGTCTCAAAGCCGGAGCGGACGATCAGCTCCTGGATGCCGGCAGGCGTGCAGGGCAAAAACCTTGCCTCCTTGCCGCCTATCATCAGACGGCCGACATTGACCGGGTGGAAGCAGTCCACGTCCTTGTCGGGGTCTATCGCGTTCAGAATCTTTTTCTCATCGATATGTTTGGGCAGAGGAAGCTGTACAAGAATACCGTGTATCTTCGGGTCCTTGTTGTACATGTCAACGAGCTCCAGCAGGTTTGCCTCAGATATGTCCTCGGGCTGATCGTCCTGGAGCGAATTGAAACCAAGCTCATAGGCGGTCTTCTGCTTTCCGGTAACATAGCTGACAGAGGCCGGGTTCTTGCCCACCAGGATGGTGACCAGTCCTGGCACGACCCCATGCTTTTCCTTCAATTCGGCGACTTCCTTCTTGAGCTCTTCCCTGATCTGGGCGGCGACTTCCGTGCCGCTTATGATTCTTGCAGACATTTTCTTCCTCCTTAGTTCTTGGGTTTAGGGTTTGGGGGTCAGGGATTAGCGGCTTCCAAAACCAATCCCTAACCCCTAATCGCTAATCCCCTTCTCTGCTGTCCCTAATCGCTTTTCTTAATCAGCTGGAGCAGCTCTTCTCTGGTGCTCTGCTTTGTCCTGAAGATTCCCCGCACCGCTGACGTCACAGTCCGGGCGCCGGGCTTTTTTATTCCCCTCATGCTGATGCAGAGGTGCTCGGCATCCACAATGACCATGCACCCCTTTGGCCTGAGCCTTTCCATTAGCAGGTCGGCCAGTTGAGCTGTAAGCCGCTCCTGCACCTGGGGTCTTTTGGCGAAAACCTCCAGCGCCCTTGCCAGGGCGCTTATCCCCACTATTCTACCGCCTTCAGGAATATATGCAATATGGGCTTTTCCTGCAAAGGGGAGAAGATGATGTTCGCACACTGAGTAAAAGGGGATATCTTTCAGCAGCACCATCTCGTCATGCTTCTCTCCCTCCATGGGCGTGAGTATGTCTTCAGGAGAAGCAACGAGACCTGAGAATATCTCCTCGTATAATTCGGCAATACGTTCAGGTGTCCTCCTGAGACCATGCCTCTCGGGGTTCTCCCCGATACCCTCGAGGATGAGTCTTACGCCCTTCTGTATCTTCCTGGCATCCATAATTAAATAAATTTATAGCGATTTTACCATTTCTTATTTAAATTGGCAATGCAAAATAGAAAAAAGGAGGCCCTCAGCGGGTCTCTCTGCAATTGCGGCAGTAGCCCTTAATCTCGAGGGTGTGGGTTCTCCCGTGAAAGTTACTTTCCCTGCAGAGCTCGTCCTGGATCGCTTCAAGTTTTGGAGAAAAAACCTCGATCACTGTGCCGCACGTCATGCAGATCAGGTGATCGTGATGCCCATGACCGAAGGTATGCTCATAGTGGGCATGCTTGTCATTTCTTTCGACCTGTTCAACAAGACCGCTTTCGACGAGGAGGGGAAGGGTTCTGTAAATGGAAGCCTTGGAAACCTTGATTTTCTTATTCCTCATATTTTCGAGGAGTTCTTCCGGGGCAAAGTGGCCGAGCAAGGAAGAGACCTCATTGAGGATTCTCTGTCTCTCCTTGGTGAACTTAAGCCCTTTTTTATAGAGGAATTCCCTGAATATCTCTCTTTCCATACTCGTATTTTAATGGAAATGAAGGGGAGGATTCAAATATAAGTTCCTGCGTGGAGGCACTTGCCCACAGATGAAGTGCCGGACCATATCCCCTTCAGGTTTTCCGCATCGCCAGCAGATGCAGCACCTATAACCGGTCAGGCGCGTCGGCGTCTCTGTCTGAAACCTTTGACATGGCTTTCTCAAACTTTGCCCTTTTGCCGCGTTTGGCCCTTTCCGCAAGGTAATCTTCGGTCATAAGAGCCGACACCTTTTCCGCAAGGGCAGATGCCACAAACTGGTTGATTGAGATATGCTCCTTTTTCGATAACTTCCGAACCGTTTCATGCAAAGAATCAGGTAGCCTGATGCTTACCGTGCTCATTTTAAATACCTCCAATCTTTTTCAGGAATTCTCCCGGTGTCAACACCGTAATACCGAAACTCTCAGAACCATAAAAATCCTTCTTATTGAAAGTGACTATAGACTTGCTGTTTGATGTCACCGCAAGCTCAAGCACCATATCGTCTTTGATGTCCTTCAGTAGAGGTCTCCAGAGATAGAAAACTTTCCGGTGTTTTGCAACCGAGCATATATAATCGATGATATCATCAATATCGCCGGCGCTGAGTTTTACTTCACCGATTAATCTTTTGGCCGCTGCTTCGTATTCAACTATTGAAAAAAGCAGAAGACTACGCATACTCAAGTGCGCTGGCACATATAATGGGGAAACCAGACGACCTTTTAAGCGAGGAGCTTATTGCAGAAACACAGAGAAAGGATTACAGGGAGTTTATCAGAGAAACGAGCGCAGAGAAAGACAGGGACTTGATACGCTATCATACGAGAACAGGCAAACCGCTGGGAGATGAAACGTTTATAAAAAGGATGGAAAGAAAGACCGGAAGGGATTTAGCACTTAGGCCGCGGGGCAGACCCAGGAAGAAAGGCGGTAATAAATAGGATGTGTCCCTATTTTACTATTAGAGGCAAAAGTATAAAAAAGGCAGGGACATTTCCAAGCATTTTCTCATCCCGCACACCGGAGCACTCTCTTATCAGTCACGATCATATGGATCTTTATGTCATGGGCCTCAGAGGGAAGGGAACCCACTATCTGCTCTTCATATGCCAGCGCGACGAGCGGAATTTTCCTTTTCAGGCGGGAGAGGATTTTATCGTAATACCCGGCTCCGTAACCGAGCCTGTTGCCCCTGGAATCAAAAGCTGCGCCTGGTATGACAGCAAGGGTTACATCGTTGATGTCCCTCTCTCTTTCCCCGGGGACTGCAGGTTCCGGGATGCCCATGTAACCGGGAGAGAGCTCATTCAGGTCTTTAATCTCGTAAAGTCTCAATTCCTTGTTTGCCGTATCTACAGCAGGCAGGATTACTTTCTTCCCGATACTGAGGGCTTCTTCTATCAATGGGAAGGTAGAGACCTCTGAGCGGAAGGATGCGAAAAAAAAGATTACGGGCGAGCGCTGGAATTCAGGAAGGGTAAAAAGTTTCTCTTTGATGAACCTGTCTTTTTGCTCTTTTCCACCGGCCTCAAGAGAGTCTCTTCTTCTGAGGACCTGCTGCCTGATGCGGGATTTTTCATCCAAGGGGTGTTAACCGGCGCCTTGTTCAAGGGCGGCTTTTATCTTTACCACGTCCGCAACAGCGCTCTTTATAGAGTACGGGGTAACACCTGCTATGTCGGATTCCATGATGTCATGGCTGAAATTAATGGCGCCAAGAAGATGGGCGTCGGGCAGCAGCTTTCTTATGAAATCGAGGTCCTCTTCTCCCCTCACCTTGTTCGCAACAACAAATACCTTCCTGACTCCCAGCCCCTTTGCCATTTCTTTGACCGTATTGGCTGTCTGGATGCTTCTCTGGCCCGGTTCCACCACGACTATGAAGGCATCAACCGCCTCTGTGGCGCCCCTGGTCAGGTGTTCGATCCCTGCTTCCATGTCCACGATTACGATCTCGTCCCTGTTCACCACGAGATGCTTGAGGAGCCTTCTGAGAAAGACGTTCTCAGGGCAGTAGCAGCCAGAAGCAGCTTCCTTAGACTTGCCTGTTATGAGGAGTATGATGTTGTTAAGCCGGTACCCGAACTCTTCCGGGATATCATCCACCCTGGGATTCAGCTTGAACACCCCGCCGCTGCTGCCGGGCCTTGCGCCCATCCTCTGCTCTATCAAGTCGGTCATCTCCGCAATGGGACGGATCTTTGAAAGGGCTTCTGCGGGAACCCCTAAGGCAGCGGCCAGATTTGCGTCAGGGTCAGCGTCCACGGCAATGACCCGTTTCCCTTCAGATGCATAGAGATGGCTTAAGATTGCGGAAAGCGTTGTTTTTCCCACGCCACCCTTTCCTGTTATCGCTATCTTCATACCCGTAGTATAGCAAAAAAGCCCTGTGCCCATCTCTCTCTTTGTGGGAAACCCTTTCGTTGACACCCGCTCTTTTTTCCTGATATACTGACAGGTAAGTGCAAAATTTAGAATGAAAAATTCAGAATGGATGAATTTCTTATGTTTGAATTCTGCGCTCTTACTCATTAAGAGGTTCATTAGTAAGGTGTCATTCCCGCTTGTCGGGAATCTTTTTTCAGAAAGACTCCGGACAAGCCGGAGTGACAAATCAGATTATCATACTTATGAACTTGTTAGTAATTCTCGATTTGTCCTGTATGACATATCTTATGACGAAACAACCACGCTGCCGGAAGTAAGGGGATAATGAGCCTTGTCGGACGATTAGAAGACCTTGCGCTTTCCGACATCTTCCAGATTCTGAGCATCGGGAAGAAGACAGGAATCCTTATGATTCGGAGCGATAAGGGGAATGCGTTTATTGTGTTCAAGAACGGTCTTATCGTCAGGGCGGAGACCAGCATGATGGAAGGGAATGTGGGCCATGACCTTCTAAAAAAGAACCTGGTAAAAGAATATGTCTACAAAATGGCCCTGGAAGTCAAAAAAAAGCTCCCCTCGAAGTCCGTCGCCGAGATACTCTTCGAACTGGACGCCGCCAGCAGGGAACAGATGGACAAGATTGCAAGGAAGCGGATCGAGAAAGTTATCTATCAGCTCCTCCTCGCCAACCAGGGGGATTTCCATTTTGAGCTGGACAACCTGGATGTGGTCTCTATCGCCGATATTGAGGATGCCGGCTGGGAGGTTTCCAAGGGAATAAGTCCCGAATACCTCCTCATGGAAGGGGCGAGGGTACATGATGAGATGACACAGAAGGAAAATCTGGAGGAGGGTCTTAGCGAGGGAGAAGGCGGCGAAACATGGGAAGAAGATTGGGGACAACCCGTTGCAGTGGAGAGGAAAGACATCTCCGCACTGAAGTCCCTCACGCAGGAGTTGAGGTTCCCCAACTCCACATCGGAAATAACCTTGCTCGTTCTCAGATTCGCCAGTGACATATTCCAGAGGGGAGTGCTGTTCATGGTGGGAGAGGATGAGCTTACGGGCCTGGGCCAGTTCGGTCTTGAAATTGAAAGGGCGGATGAGAGGATACAGGAGACGGTCCTCAGTTACGGGGACAGCCCTTTTCTTAAAAGGATCATAGAGAACGAGCAGTCATACAAGGGGAGCCTGGAGAAGGATGCGGTCACGGAAGCCCTGATAAGGGAGCTGGGCGGAGGATGGCCTCTCGAGGTGATATTTTTCCCAATTATCACGGAGGGCAAGGTGGTGGCTCTCCTCTATTGTGATAATGCTCCCTCCGGCGATCCTTTTTCAGAGACAGAAGGTCTGGAGATATTCATCAGCCAGGCGGGTCTCGCCCTCGAAAAATCCCTGCTCCAGAGGAGGTTGCAGGAGATGCAGAAAGCTGCGGGGAAGACCCCCCAGAAGAAAGATTGACCCGTTGTTTGACGCTAATGATTTTTTCTGCTTCCATCTGATAAAATGAGCCAGCATCTTGTGAGGGCAAACAGAGCATGCGTAAGGTGAACTGGAGAATACCTGCAGGGAGGGAACATGAAGTCGGTTCTCATTGTTGAGGATTCAGCAACCACAAGGGCGATGATCAAGGCGTTTATCGAGGACATGGGGGATGACTTTATTACCCTGGAAGCCGACACCGGATTTGAGGCACTTAAATTGCTCCCCCAGGAACGCTTTGACCTCATCATCACCGATATCAACATGCCGGATGTGAACGGCCTCGAGCTCATCAATTTTGTAAAGAGCAATCCCAACTATCAGCATATCCCCATAATTATCGTGACCACGGAAAGGAGCAACGCAGACAGGGAAAGGGGATTGGCCCTGGGAGCCGGCGCCTATGTGACGAAACCCTTCAAAGCTGAAGAGCTGCAGGAAGTGATCGCCAAAGCGCTTAATCCATGAAATCTTCCAAAAAAGACTTTATTGCAGAGGCAGAGGAACTCATTGAGGAAGCGGAGCGGCTCCTGATAGAGATTCAGGAAACCCACGCCACCGGGCTCAATCCTGATACCATCAATGCACTTTTCCGGACCATTCATACTGTAAAGGGAATCTCTGGCCTCTTCGGCTTTAAGGATATCGCCGACTTCAGCCACGCCTTCGAGTCCCTGCTGGATGACATCAGGCTCGGAAGGGTCGAGGTCACCGGGGAGGTGGTGAGATTCCTTTTCAGCAACAATGATGTTCTCAAGAAGGTCATGGAGGACATTGAAAACGAGAGGGAACATGATATCTCGGGGTGCCTGAAGAGCATCGAGGCATTCAGGAACGCTGCAAAGGAATCAGGGGGGACCCGGAAGGCCGAGGAGATCCTCGGGCGGATCGACGCGTCTATCCTGAAGGTCCTCTCGGAGTATGAAGAACACCGGCTGAAGGCGAATATAAAGGAAGGCAAGGGCATTTTTCTCGCCAGGGCTGTATTCTCTTTTGCCGATTTCGACAAGTCGCTCAGTGAGCTGGTTGCTGTCATAAAGTCCCATGGTGAGCAAATATCCACCCTTCCCACTTCCACCGATCTGCCGCCCGATTCCATAGGGTTCAACATCCTGTTCGGGAGCGGAAAATCCCGCGAGGAACTCAGTCAGGCATTGAATCTTTCCGTGGATGAACTCATAAAACGCAAAGGGGAACCTGCTGCGGTTCCTCCCCCCTCTCCTCCTAAAATGCAGGAATCATCCCTGAAAAGCGCGAGCACCTATGTCAGGGTGGATATTGAGAAGCTTGACAGGATTCTCAATACCATAAGCGAACTGAATCTCTCACGGTCCGCTACGAACAGAATCGCAGCGGAGATGATGGAGACGTTCGGCCACACCCCCCTTGTTGTGGATGTCTTCAAGGTCTCGCAGAGCTTCGAAAGAAGGATATCGGAGCTCAAGGAGCAGGTGCTTGAAATACGGATGATCCCTGTGGGGCAGATATTCTCGCGGCTGGGGCAGGTGATACGGCGGTTCTCCCGGGAGACGGGGAAACAGATAGAGATCACTCTTTATGGCGAGGACACCGAGCTCGACAAGTTCCTTGCCGAAGAGATTGTAGATCCTCTCATGCATATTGTTCGCAACGCCATCGACCACGGGATTGAGGCAGGAGAGGAAAGGAAAAAGGCGGGGAAAAGTGAAACCGGGACCATCACCCTGAAGGCATTTCAGAGGGGAAACTACGTAGTGATCGAAGCCAGGGATGACGGCGCGGGCATTGATGTCGAAAGGGTAAAGAAGAAAGCCCTCGAGAAGGGGCTCCTCTTGCCCGAGGCAGGGCTTAATGACCGCGAGATACTGGATTTCATCTTCATGCCCGGCTTCAGTACGAAGTCCACGGTGAGCGAGATGTCAGGCAGGGGGGTCGGGATGGACGTGGTGAAGGAAAAACTTTCGACCCTGGGCGGCTTCGTGGATGTGGAGACGGAAAAGGGAAAGGGCACGGCATTTATCCTCACGGTGCCCATTACCCTTGCGATACTGAAGGCGCTTATCGTGAGGGTCGGCGCTGAAAAGTTTGCCATCCCTTTAACCTCGATGTCGGAGAGTCTTCTCATCGAATACAAGGACATCCAGACCATAGAGGGGAAGGAAGTCTACAATCTGAGAGGCGAGCTGTTGCCCCTCGTGAGCATCGCGAAGATGTTCGGACTTGAGGGGGATGTATCCGACCGGTCGTATGCAGTGGCGGTAGGGTACGGGGAGAGGAGATTGGGGCTCTTCGTTGACGAGCTTGTAGGCCAGCATGAGGTGGTCATCAAGTCCTTGGGCGGTTATTTCAAAGGGTCGCGCGGATTTGCCGGCGCTGCCGAGATAGGCAGGCACGAGGTTATCCTGGTGATCGACGTGGAGTCCGTCATAGAGGAATCCCTTTCCAGGCAGAGGGCGATGCCCCATGTATGAGGAATTCTACGGATTCAGGACAAAGCCGTTCAGCAAGACCCCTGACCCGAGGTTTCTCTTTCTGTCGAGGACGCATGAGGAGGCCCTCGCGAGGCTTCAGTTTGCGGTTGAAGAGAGGGAAATAGCGGTGTTAACGGGGGAAATAGGCTGCGGCAAGACAACGCTCACGCGGGCGCTGATGGATTCCCTTGACGAGAAACACAGGGTGATTGTGATCGTGAACCCGCGGCTTACCTCTATGGATTTCATAAGGACCCTCTGCGGAAGACTCCGGTGCGCCGCGTCTTCGAATTACAAGAGTGAGCTTCTTGACGCTCTCTATGAGAAATTTTATGAGGATTACCGCGCCGGGATCACCCCGGTGCTGATTATTGATGAGGCGCATCTGATACCCTATCGGGAGACCTTTGAGGAGATCAGGCTTCTGACGAACTTTCAGCTGGACGATACGAACCTGTTGAGCCTCATCCTCGTTGGCCAGCCGGACCTGCGGAAAAAACTGCTCCTTCCCTCTCTCCTTGCATTCAGGCAGAGGATCGGGCTCTTCTGTCAGCTTGGGTTTATCGGGGAAGACGAGATGAGGTCGTATATTGAACACAGGGTGACGGTTGGCGGCAGGGATGAACCGCTCTTTACCGAGGCCGCCATCCTGTCCATGTATAAATGCTCAAAAGGGGCGCCGAGGATGATAAACAGCCTTGCGAACATGTCTCTCCTGGAGGGGTTTGCCAGGGACTCAAAGATGATCGATGAGTCTATCGTCTCGGCTGCTGCAAAGGAAATCGGTCTCAATGGATATTGCAAAGATAAGGAAAAAGTTTAAGGAGACGGCGCAGCAAGGCCCGGATAAGCCCGGGACGGAACCGGAAGAGGAACTCCGTAAAGGGGAGGATGTTCCTCGCGGGCCGGAGATTCAGGTATTCCGGAAGGCGGAAACAGCGGTCGAAGGGGAAGGTGCAGCGGCAGCGCCTGCCCGGGCAGAGACTGCCGACACCTTTGTAGAGCTGTTGACCTTCACCCTCGCAGGGGAAGAATATGCCTTCAGAATCGGGGACGTGCACGAGATCATCAGGCCCCAGTGGGTGACAAGGGTGCCGAAGTCTGAAGCGTATCTGCTGGGCATTACCTCCCTGAGGGGAAAGATCATCCCTGTGATAGACTTGAAGAAGATGTTGTCCCTTGACGGGAACGCGGCAGAAAATGGCGCGAAGAGGAGAATCGTGATACTGAAAGGGCCGAAAGGCCCTATCGGCGCCCTGATCGATAAGATTGCCGGAGTCATAAGGCCGTCAGCCTCCTGCATCGTGGAAAGCCCGGCCCATCTGCCGGAGACAGAGATGAAGTTTATTGAGGGGGTTGCCATTGTGGAGGGGAGGTTCATATCCATACTCCGGATAGAAGAGACAATTACGCTGTGAGACACCGGAGGGAGGGTGGCTGACCCTGTGATAGGGAACCCCATAATATCATCAGGCATATATTTGAATTTATCTCCATGGAGGCGTTATGAGAAAGAGTCTTGAATTCAAGGTCCTCGCAGTTGTCGTTTTCGTGCTCCTGTTGGGAGCTGTCTTCGGCGGGTTTATCGCGGTATACATGCAGAAGGCAACCCTCTACAGCGTTACGGAATCCACAAGCAAAAACACTGCGGCTGTCGTCTTAAAAGAGCTCGAAACCACTATGCTCACGGGGAAGGCGGATTTCACAAGGGAGCTTGTGAAAAACCTCAAGGAGATCCGTGAGATAGAGGAGCTCTCGGTCTTCAATGATGAGGGTAGGGAGGCGTTTCAGGAAAAAGCTCCTGCAACGGAATCCGCTGTCATCAATGAATTAAAGGCGGGCAAGGAACTTGTCCTGAAACGGGATCAGACCCGGCTGACCTATTATATGCCCATCAAGAATTCGCAATCATGCCGGGGATGTCATGGAGCGGAAAAGCCGCTCCTGGGCGCGATGAAGATTTCTGTTTCCCTTGAGAAGGAATACAAAAAGGCCTTGAGTTCAGTTGCCGTTGTGGTGGCAGGCTCTCTTGTGGCAGCGCTCGGATTCAGCGTGCTCCTCGGGCTGATGCTGAGGAAGCTGGTGATTTCTCCGATTAAATCCCTCAACAGCGCAGCGGAAAAGGCTGCGGAAGGCGACCTCTCGTGCGCTGTTCCTATAACCAGTGACGATGAAGTAGGAAGGCTGAGCAATGCATTCAAGCGCTCCTACAGAACGATCTGGGGAGTCTTTCAGCGGATCAAGGAGCTGTCGGGCAGGATTGCCAGGGTTGCAGGGGATGTGGAGAAGGAATCCAAGAAGGTGGTGAGGGGCGCCGAGGTGGAGGTTGAAGCCATTGCCAATATATCGACATCGGTGGAGGAGCTCAACACCGCCGCCATACAGATAACCGAAAGCACCGAAGCGCTGGCAACCTCGGTGGAGGAGACCTCTGCCTCTATGGATCAGATGGTGTCGAGTTTCAGCAACGTGAACGAGAGCATTCATGAGCTGTCCACAGCGGTGGAAGCGACGTCTTCTTCCATCGAAGAGCTTTCAGCAACGATAAAAGAGGTGGCTTCCAATGCTGAGGAACTGGCAAGCGCCTCGGAGGAGACCCTCTCGGCCGTCTCGGAGATCACTTCGGCCATCAAGGAAGTGGAGCTCAATGCGAAGGAGTCTGCGCGGCTTTCCGAGAAGGTCTCCAGCGACGCAGTGACCCTCGGCATGGCCTCGGTCGAGAAGACCATAGAGGGCATGAAGAATATCAAGTCGTCGGTGGAGCGCACTGCGGAATTCATCAGGAAGCTCGGTGGAAGGTCGGACGAGATAGGAAAGATACTCACGGTCATTGACGAGGTCACGGACCAGACAACCCTGCTTGCCCTGAATGCCGCGATCCTGGCGGCGCAGGCCGGCGAACACGGAAAGGGTTTTTCAGTGGTGGCTGATGAGATTAAGGATCTTGCGGAAAGGACCGCCTTTTCGACCAAGGAAATCGCCGCCCTCATTCAATCGGTCCAGCAGGAGGTAAAAAACTCCAGTGACGCCATGAAGGACGGCCTCTCTTCCGTGGATGAGGGGTTCAGGTTGTCAAGAGAGGCGGGAGACAGCTTGAGGAAGATACTGGACAGTTCAAAGAGATCGTCGGAGATGGCCCTTTCGATAGAGCGGTCCACTGCAGAGCAGTCCAGGGCTGCGAGACTCGTCACAGAGGCTATGGAGCGGGTAAGGAACATGACGGAACAGATCGCCAAGGCCACTGCGGAGGAATCGAAGGGTATTCTCCTCATTATCAAGGCGACTGAAAAAATGCGGGACGTGTCCCAGCAGGTCAGCAAGGCCACAGATGAACAGGCAGCGGGAAGCCGGCAGATATCCGAGGCTATGGAAGTCGTTTCCGAGGGCATCCACAGGATATCGAGCTCCCTCGCGGAGCATAAGATCGCCACACAGCATATTCTGAATATGATTGACGGCGTCAAGAACATCCCCATGGAGAACCGCAAGCTGGCATTCAAGGTGAATGGGGCCCTCAGGAACCTTAGTAACGATTCGGAACTCTTGCAGATAGAGATGGAGCGTTTCCGGTTTTCCGAGGAGAGCGGCGCGGAAGAGAAAAGTGACGACATCGTGAAGTTCGGCGTGCTGCCTCTGGATTCCCCGGCGGTGATGTTCCGGAAATTCAGTCCTCTTGCGGAGCACCTCAGCAGGAAACTTGGGAAAAAGGTGGAGCTGAAGGTGGCGGTTGACTTTGAGAGCGCCCTGAAGGATATAGGACAGAATATCACGCAGCTATGCGCCATGGGACCGGCGACCTATGTGGAAGGGCACAGGAAGTTCGGTGTAAAAGTACTGGTGAAGGCGCTGAGGAACGGGAAGCCGTACCACCATTCGGTGATCATCACACGGGACGACTCAAATATCAAATCCGTAGCTGACCTGAAGGGCAAGACCTTTGCCTTTACCGACATTCAGTCCTCCACAGGCCATATGATTCCCCGGGCGATGCTGAAGGAAGCGGGGGTAAACCTGGAAGACCTGCAGTACTACCAGTACCTCGGGCATCATGACGAAGTAGCCCGGGCAGTATTGAAGGGTGACTATGATGCTGGGGGTGTCATGGAGTCAACTGCGCACAAATTCAAGAGCGAAGGGCTGAGACTTCTCAAGATATCCGATGATATCCCCGAGTTCAATGTATGCTATAACCCCGCCATTGGCGACAGGGAACTGGCGGCGATAAAGACCGCCCTCATTTCCCTGAACGACTCTACCGCTGAAGGCTCTTTGATACTCACCTCTTTAGGAAAAGAGTGCACAGGTTTTGTTGAGGCGACTGACAGCGATTATGACGGCATCAGAACAAAGATGGCGAAACTGGGGCTCATTTAAGGCGGTGAAGAGATGATAAGACTGAAGAATACCCTTGTGACAAATTTCATAGGAATCATTCTCTTGATCCTTATCGTGGGACAGGGAATACTCTACACATGGCTGCTCCTCTACCAGAAGGGCTACCTGGAGAAAAGGCTGATGGATGAGGTTGCGGCAACAGCCGGACATATAGCGGACATGACCGCAGCCGCGGGAGCTGATGCTGCCTCCCTCGACCGGTTCCTGGATGTCCTTCTGAAAGGAGGCATTATCCTTTCGGTGAAGGTCACGGATGGAGGAGGCAGGGCGCTTGCGGCAAAGGGTGGCGTCACGGGCGAGGCGAAGAAGGAAGGTTTTGGTCCGTTCGTTATTTTCTATATCCCCACGGTGAATACCCTCAATATCCCCCTTAAGGCAGATGCCGCGGGCGCGGGGAATGTGGAGGTGGCGTACAGCGGCCGGTCGGTGAATGAGGTCATGAGACGATTCCTTGTGATCCCTCCGGTTATGCAGTCCGTGACATTCTTTTTTGTCATACTGGCCATTGCGAAATTCTTCCAGAGAAAGGTATCCCGTCCTGTGGAGAGCATCAACAAAGCCCTTGCCGGGATCACCGCAGGCGATTTGACGGTAGAGGTGCCCGGGCAAGGCGACAACGAGATCGGGAGCATCGCAAAGGGTCTGCAATTCCTTGTAGAGACCCTCTCCGCTACCATTGCGCGGATCAATTCCCTGTCTGGAAATGTTGCTGCAGCCATAAACCAGTTGACCGTGACCCTCAATAACGTCGGCGAGGCTGCCAGAAAGCAGTCCGGATCCGTCAGTGACGTGATTTCCGCTGTCAGGGCTGCAAACGAGGCCCAGGCGAGAACCACGGAAAACACCGATAAACTTGCCCGCGCATCTTCGGAGAATGTCTCCTCCCTCCTTGAAATGAGATCGGCTGCAGAGGAGATCGCCTCAAGCACCGGTAGGTTGTTCAAGTCCGCCGGGGACTCATATGCCATGATTGCGGAGCTGTCGCAGACCTCCAGGGCGATCGCTGAAAACGCCGGCGAGGTCTCCCGTGCAGTGGAGAACACCTCTGCATCCGTGGAGGAGATAAGCGCTTCTCTGAACGCGGTGCGGGAAAATACCAGGAAGTCTTCAGAACTCACTTCCCAGGTGAGGTTGCTCCTGACGGACCGGGGAACCCTTGCAGTGGCTGACGCCATAGAAGCCATGGAACTGATCGAGGAGGAAGTGAACCATGCCGCTCAAATCGTGACGACACTCGAGGAACGCTCGAAGGATATCGAGAAGGTCCTTTCAGTGATACGGGAAGTGACCGAGAAGACCAATCTCCTCAGTCTGAACGCTGCGATTCTTGCCGCGCAGGCAGGGGAATACGGAAAGGGTTTTTCAGTGGTTGCGGACGAGATACGGTCACTTTCGGACAGAACCTCGACCTCTGCAAGGGACATCGCGGGCATCGTCAGGACGATACAGTCGGAGATACATGAAGCTGTAACCTCCATAACTTCAGGTGTGAAGAAGGTTGGAGACGGTAAGGAATTGATATACAAGTCGGGCGAGGCTATGGGAGAGAGTCTCGAGGCTGCACAAAAGTCCGCCCGGATGGCCATGGTGGTGGAGAAGGCGACGGAAGAGCAGGCTGAGGGGCTGAAGCAGATACGCCTTTCCATGGAAAATGTTCGCGTGATGATCGAACAGGTGGCAAAGGCTACTGATGAGGAAAGAAAAGGCTCCAGCCATATGCTGGACAGCATCAGCGACGTGAAAGAGGTGGCGGAGCTGGTGAAAAAGGGCACAGAGGAACATGCTGTGGGCACCAATGTTATATCAAGGAATCTCGAGCTGACCCGGGAAATGGTGTCACAGATCAGCCAGTCCGCGCAAAATCAGAAGAAGATAAACGAAGGGATTGTCGGAGCTGTGGAACAGATGAAGAAAGCAGGTCTTTCCACTGTGAGGGATCTGGAGGAAGTGACGGTTTCTTTCAACACGCTGAGGGATGAGGTCGAAGTCCTGAAACGGGAAATGGAGACCTTCAGGACCGGGAATCAGGGAAAGGAAAAGGGCGCATCAGGCTGACGGACGGAACATGCCAAAAGTAGCGGTCGTTTTTACAGGGGAAGAAGAGTTCGGCATCGACATCAGTAAGGTCGTAGAGATCCTGAAGGCGCAGCGTGTTTACCAGCTGCCTCAGCTTCCCTCTTTTCTTTCCGGCGTGGTGAATATCAGGGGAGAGGTGATCCCGCTCATGGACCTCAGAAAACGGTTTGGAATCATCTCCTCTTCAGCGAAGGAGAGGATCATTGTCGTCCGTTCCGATCATGAGAAGGTCGGACTCCTCGTGGATGGGGTAAAGGAGATTGTCACCCTGCAGCCCGGCGAGATAGTCAAGCCGCCGGCAGTGTTCAAGGGGTTAAAGACGGAGTATATGACGGGCCTCGGGAGGAGCGGGGACAGCATCATCATACTTCTGAATCTTGACAGGTTGCTCACTTCAGAGGAAAAGCTAGAGCTTGGAGCAATATCAAAAACAGCAGAGGCCGGCTATGCAGGAGATGAAAAAGTTTCTTAGTGACGAAGACATAGAGCTCAGGAGAAAAGGGGTTCTGGAACTCAGGGGGAGGTCTTCGGATGACGCAATCCCCCTGCTTCTCAGGGCCATGGAAGACGCGAGCTGGAGGGTGAGGAAAACCGCCTCGGATATCCTCCTGGAGGAGCATCCGCCGGACCGCTCTGCCAGCGGCCTCATCCGGCTTCTATCCATCGAGGACAATGCAGGGGCCAGGAACTCCGCCATAGAAACACTGGTGAAGCTGGGGAAGAAAGCGACGCTGTTTTTGCTGGAGGCCTTTGAAACTGCGAACAGGGACGCGAGGAAGTTCATCATAGATATCATCGGTGAAGTAAAGGACAGAAAGGCGTTGCCTTTGCTACTGAAGGCATTGAAGGACGATGATGACAACGTAAGGGCGTCTGCAGTTGAGCACCTCGGGCAGATGGGCGATCCCTCGGTGGTGGATGCGCTGATAGAGATACTGAAAGGCGGTGAGCTCTGGACAGCCTTTCCCGCTGCCGATGCCCTGGGGAGGATAGGGGATAAAAAAGCGATCCCTTCCCTTATCGGCGCCCTCTCTGTGAAGGCGCTGAGGGAGCCTGTTCTCAAGGGTCTGGGCCATCTGTCCGCCCCTGAAACCCTTGAACATATTGTCCCCTTTCTGATGGACGCCTCGAAGACCATACAGGAGGAGGCAATAAAGACCATAGGGATCTTTTACCATAATGGTGTTTCCGCCGGCTTTATCTGTGATACCATGAGCCGGCTCCCCGGGCCGGACCTCATTAACAGGCTCGTTTCCCACGCCTGGTCCAAGAAAGCAGACATCCGGGTGACGGCCATTCTCCTGCTGGGGTTGATGCAGGATGAGAGGGCCCTCAGCCCTCTTCTGGAACTCTATACGGAGGAAAGCCTTGTTGAGGATGTGAAAAGAGCCCTTATTTTTATCGGAAGGAGCAAGCCGGGCTCGCTCCTTCCCCTGTTCGAGACGGATAATCAATATCATAAACGCTTCATTGTCGAGGTCGCTGTAGAGGTTGCATCTTCCCTCTATTATCCGGTCTTTGAAAAGTTTCTTTCGGACAGTGACGGCCATGTGAGAGCTTCTGCTGCCATAGGGCTTTCAAGGTTAGGCGACATATCGGCGATACAATCCATAAAGAAACTCCTCTCAGATCCCTACGAAGATGTGCAGGAGGCCGCGGTTGCCGCTCTGACCAATCTCAGGGAAGGTCTCGACATTGAGGAATTTGTCGGTTATCTGAAGCATAAGAACCGTGTCATGAGGAGGAATGCCGCAACTCTTCTCGGCGCGGTCGGCGCTGAGAGCAGTGTGAGCGCCCTCGGGTTTGCCCTGAAGGATGAGGATGTTCAGGTGCGGCAGGCAGTGGTCGAGGCCCTGTCGTCCATGAAGACGGATGAGGCGATCAAGTATCTGATTCTTGGACTCACCGACGAAAACACCCATATCAGGGCCTCTGCAGCGCTCAGCCTCGGTTTGGTCGGGGGGGAAAAGGCGCTGAACCCCCTCTTTCTTCTTCTCTCGGATTCCGACGATACGGTGAAGGTGTCTGCCGTCAGGTCTCTCGGCATGACAGGGGGGAAAGAGGCGGTGAAACCCCTCATTGCCATGCTTGCCGACCGGAGCGGTTTTGTGGCGGCCACGGCTATGGAAGCCCTGGGAAAACTCGGAGGCGATGAGGCAAGGGATGCGTTAATGAGAATGCTCGGTTCTGAAGACAGGGAGATAAGGAGAACAGCCATCAGGTCCCTTTCTTCTTTTGAGGGGATTGAAGAGGCGATGCTGCCCTTTCTGCTGGACCCTGACTGGGCGACCAGGGCGGCCGCGGTCGAGGCGCTCGCCAAAAGGCCGACGGAGCGGGTGCGCGCCGAGGTGGAGAAACTCATTGACCATGAAGAGGACCCTGTGGTGAGAAGGGCGATAGAGGAATCATTTGATATTCGATATAGATGAAGTAGTCCCGTTGCCCGAGGGAGAGTTCAGACTCATCAGGGACCTGATCAGGGAGCACTGCGGCATGTTCTTCGACGACGGGTCGAGGTTTCTCCTGGAGAGGAGGCTGTCGAGAAGGCTCAGGCTGCACCTTCTCAAGGACTTCAGGGACTACTACAGGCTTCTCCTTTATGATAAGAAAAAAGAAGAAGAGCTGACCGCAGTCATCGACATCCTTACAGTGAATGAAACCTTTTTTTTTCGCGAGCAGAATCAGCTGAAGGCGTTCAGCGACGAGATACTCCCCGAGCTCAGGGAGACCAACAAGGAGAAGAAGCGGCTGCGGATATGGTCCGCAGGCTGTTCCACGGGTGAAGAGCCTTATACCATCTCCATGCTGATCCTGGAAAACGGCCGCTTTCAGGGATGGGATATCGAGATCCTCGGCAGCGACATTAATCAGAGGGTACTGACCGCTGCCAGGCGCGGCGTCTACCGGAAGAATTCCTTCAGGACCGCTGAACAGTATTTCATCCGGAAATATTTTACCGAGGAAAACGGCTCTTACATCATATCAGAGGACGTCAAACGTTTTGTCAGTTTCAGCCATCTCAATCTGCTTGATCCCTTTAAGGTGAGGTTCATGGGCCGGATGGATGTGATCTTTTGCAGGAATGTTCTGATATACTTTGACCATGCGGCGAGGAAAAAAGTGGTGGATAACTTTTATGACAACCTTGTGGAGGGGGGGTATCTTCTTCTCGGCCACGCGGAGTCCCTTATGAATATCTCGACCTCCTTTGCGCTCAGGCATCTTAAAAATGATATGGTATATCAAAGGCCCCTGCAGCAGGGAGCGCCCGGCAAATGATAAGCAGGATGAAGATAAAGGTGCTGATTGTGGACGACTCCGCCTACAGCAGGCAGACGATAAAGGGGATGCTGGAGACGGATGGGGACGTGGAGGTGGTGGGGGTGGCGTCCAACGGGATCGAGGCCATGGCCAGGACCATGAAACTGAAGCCGGATATCATTACCCTGGACTTCGAGATGCCCGAGATGGATGGATTCAGTTTCCTCAGATGGGTGATGAAGGAACAGCCGACTCCTGTGGTGATGATCACCTCCTTTTCCGATTCAACCACCGTATTCAAGGCCCTTGAGCTGGGAGCAGTGGATTTTATCGCGAAGCCCTCAAGGAGGGCGTCCATGGAGCTCAACAACATTCAGGAAGATCTCCTCGGAAAGATCAAAGGCATCAAGGATCTCAGGATGGAGAAGCTCCATATTTCGAGAGACCTGATCAACAAAACCCCTGAGGGTTCGAAGGGCAGAGATGCAACCGTGACGGAGGATGTATCTCCCCAGGACATAGGGGTAGTGGCCATCGGGGCGTCCACAGGCGGGCCCACCGCCCTCCAGGTCATTCTCTCATGGCTTCCTGCTCATCTCCCTGCGGGGATCATTGTCAGCCAGCATATGCCGCGGGGTTTTACGAAACCCTTTGCAGACAGACTCGACAAACTCTCCAGGATAAAGGTCAGGGAGGCAGCCGACGGCGATATCATCGAGAAGGGAAAGGCGCTCATCTGTCCCGGAGGCCATCATATGATAATAAAACGGAAGAACAAAGTCCTCTGCGTCTCGCTGAGGGAAGCGACGGGCCGTGACAAGTACATCCCCTCAGTGGATGTGATGATGGCATCTGCTGCAGAGCACTCTGGCGCCATGACCATGGGCGTGATATTGACCGGCATGGGGAATGACGGCGCGAAGGGGATAGTGGAAATTAAAGAAAAAGGCGGGTATACTATAGCGGAGGCAGAATCCAGCGCCGTAATTTTCGGCATGCCCAACGAAGCAATAAAGACCGGGGGTATCGACAGGGTTTTACCCCTTTACAAGATACCCAATGAAATCACTTTGACCGTTACCGGGAAAAAGGACAGGAAATGGAAAAGGAACCAGGGATAACGAAGAAGGTTGACGAGTTTCTCGAGATATTCAGAAAGGGCGAGGAGTTCACCAAGGAGCTTCTGAGGGAGAACGAGAAGCTGCGGTTCAGGATTGCGCAATTGGAAGGCGCCATCCAGAAACCGGCGGATGACGAGAAAGTAAGATTGTATGAGGAACGCATAAAGGCGCTGCAGGAAGAACTCAATGCGGTAATGGAGCGGTATCATAAGGTTGAGGAGGAGAACAAGGATTTTGCTTCGAAATATGTGGAGGTGGAAGAGATCAACAATGCCCTTGCCAACCTCTATGTGGCGAGTTATCAGCTCCATTCCACCCTTGATTTTGACGAGGTGCTGAGGATCATCATCGAGATCGTGATCAACCTTATCGGCGCGGAGATCTTCGCCGTACTCCTCATTGATGAAAAGACAAATGAGATCGTTCCGGTCTCCGCCGAGGGCGTTCTCCTCGATTCTGTCCCGAAGGCCAGGTTCGGGGAAGGCATAATCGGCTCAGTCGCCAGGGAAGGAGAGAGTTACTTTGCTGCAGACATCAGCAGTGGCGGTGATGTGGCAAAGGGAGAGCCGATCGTCTGCATCCCGCTGAAAATAAAAGAACATGTGATCGGCGCCATTGCGATATTCTCCCTCCTGACGCAAAAAGAGGGGTTTACGAATGTGGATTATGAACTGTTCAATCTCCTCGCAGGACATGCCGCAACCGCGATTTTCTCTGCGCGTCTCTACACCCAGTCAGAGCGGAAGCTCACTACGATCCAGAGTTTCCTCGAACTGCTTAAAGAGAAACCAAAGAGGTAGGAGGGAAGATGCCGAGTATCCTGGTGGTAGAAGATTCACCGACAATGAGACAGCTCATCACCTTTGCCATGAAGAGGATCCCCAATGCCAGGGTCATAGAGGCCACGGACGGTGTTGATGCATTGAAGAAACTCTCTTCGGAAAAAGTAGACCTCATCCTTGCCGATATCAACATGCCCGTAATGGACGGGCTCAAGCTGGTGAGTCTCGTGAAGAACAACCAGTCCTATAAAGACATACCGGTTATCATCATTACCACTGAGGGCGCCAGGGAAGACAGGGAAAGGGCCCTGGCCATAGGCGCCAATGCGTATCTCGCAAAGCCGATCCAGACGCAGGAGCTCATTAAACTGGTGACTTCCTTTATCAGCGTCTAACCGTATCCCGCCTTCAGCTGTCCGCAGGCTGCCAGTATATCCTGCCCCTTGCTTTTGCGTATCAGCGCAGTGATGTTTCCCCCCAGCAATATCTTCTGAAACATCCCGAGCTCTTCGTCAGAGGGGCGGCGGAATTCTGACCCGGCATAGGGATTAAACGGGATCAGGTTCACTTTACAAGGGATACCCTTCAGGAGTTTAATCAGCCTCTTCGCATCGCCGGCCGTGTCGTTAATCCCCTGAATCATCACGTATTCGAAGGTGATCCTCCTCCTCGGGTCCAAAGGATATCGTCTGCACGCATCGAGAAGGGACTTCAGAGGATATTTCTTATTAAGCGGCATTAATCTGTTTCTCACCTCGTCAGTGGCGGCATTTAGGGATACGGCAAGGTTCACCCGCGGCGCCCTGCGGGCAAGTTCGGGGATCATGGGGACAATTCCGGAAGTGGAGAGTGTGATCCTCCGCTTCGAGATCTTCATGAGCTCCGTCATCCTCCATAAAGCCTCCACCACCTCATCGAAATTCGCCAGGGGCTCTCCCATGCCCATGAATACGATGTTGGTAATCCTCCTGTATCCCTCTTCAATGAGTCTGCTCACAGAGATTATCTGGTCAACGATCTCATGGGCTTTCAGATTCCTTTTCAGTTTCAGCTTCCCTGTAAGGCAGAAACGGCACTTCATGGCACACCCGACCTGGGAAGAGATGCAGAGGGTCAAACGGTTCTTATCAGGGATGAGGACACTCTCTATATTTTCGCCATCCTCAAGCCCGAAGAGAAATTTCCCGGTTCCGTCTTCCGAAACCTGCCGTTTCAGGAGAGAGAGATTGCTGATAAATGCTTTCCCCGAAAGACTTTCCCTCAAATCCTTCGAGAACTCCGTGATCTCCTCAACTGACCCTGCGCGCTTTTCGTAAATCCAATGCAGGAGCTGCTTTGCACGGAATTCGGGAAGACCCAGTCCTTTAATGAAAGATTCCAGTTCCTTTTTCGAAAGGGCCTTGAGGTCTGTTTTAAGGTTCATTTTTCATTATAGCATTTCATGCCTTTGAGGGCGGGCATTGCAGTGATGGCAGTTAAGGCGCCCTTTTCTGGAATTTGTACAGGAACAGACCGGAGTTTCATGGGCGTGCGGCTTGAATATTCTGATTTAGCGTGGCACAATGAATGGAAAATAGCATTTCGAAGAGCAAAAAGGAGGTTTTATGATACCAAAGCGTGAGCTTGATAAGGCTGTATCCATTGCCAAGAAATAAGGGGTTCGCAAATTATATTTAATAGGCTCTTCTTTGTCCCGAGGCGTAAAAGCCGTTAACGATTATGATTTTGCCGTGAGCGGTGTACCCAAAGGCAGTTTTTTTAAATTCTACGGTGAGTTGTTCAGGACAATGTCAAAAAATGTCGACCTCATAGACCTTTCCGGCAAAAAAACAAAATTTAAAAGCATAGTCTTAAGAGAAGGCAAACTTATTTATGACAAAAAAGCAGCTTAGTGAATATTGCGACGCTGAATTCGAGAACATAGATTCTGTATTATCAGAGCTTGCCTTAGTAATAAAGCCAAAGAAGCAAAAATACTCTGTCGCTGAACTGGCTGCG
>CAMTVV010000092.1:0-9815 GCA_947085305.1 uncultured Nitrospiraceae bacterium | reverse complement strand
TGGTAAATGAGGGCGGCGAGATATTCCTGAAATTGCTGCCCGAGGTTTCCGAGGTCATTACCGTGCTGAGAAAAGAGATAAAAGGGCGCTTAGGCATCGTGAAATTTATTCGCCTTCTGGCAGAAATTCGCAAGAAGAAATTTGATGCTGTTTTTGTCCTTTCCAATTCCGATCGGCCTACAATTATCGGCTTCGTTTCAGGCGCTGGCGTTAGGGTGGGATTCAAGCATGAAAGTTGGTGGAGAGCGCATTTGCTTACGGACAGATTTCTCTGGGATTACGAAAAAACCCCCCATATGATCGAATACTACCTCCAGGCGCTCACTGACGCAGGGCTCAAGGTCTATGACAGGAGTTTGACCATTGATGTGCCTGAAAGCGCCATTAGGGGGATAACAGAAAGGTTCGGCATCTTGAAAAGAGGGGACAAAAAAACTATCATAGTGCATCCGGGTGCGAGGACGGAACTGAGGCAGTGGGGGGCTGAGCGGTTTGCCGGGGTGATAAATGCGGTGGCGGAGGATTACTCGGTCTTTCTCATAGGTGGACCCCATGAGGAGAGTGTTGTCCGGGATGTTCTGAAACGGCTGAAGAGACCTCCGGAGATCGTTTCGAGCGAGCTCAGCCTTCTGGAATTTGCAGCGTTATGCAAATTCGGCGATCTCTTTGTCGGCAACGATTCTGCGCCTATTCATATTGCAGCGGCAACGGGTTTATTTGTAATCGGAATCTACGGACCAACGCTGTCGAAGTATTGCGGGCCGTGGACAGACAGGAGGGCGCTCTTCGATCTGAGCACGTTGCCGTGCAGGATGTGCAGTCAGGATGTCTGTATCAATCAGGAAAAACAGGCGTGTTTGAACATCGTGAAACCGGAAGTCATTATCGATACGATCAGAGAGGTGTTTAATAAATGCATATAGGGATAATCGGCACAGGATATGTCGGCCTTGTGACAGGGGCATGCTTTGCGGAATTCGGCGTCTTTGTCACCTGTGTTGACAAGGATGAAAAGAAGATACGCTCCCTGAAAAAGGGTGTCGTCCCCTTCTATGAGCCCGGACTTGAGGACCTCGTAAAAAGGAACATAAAGCAGGGCAGGCTCCGGTTCACCACAAAGATAGGAGATGCGGTTGACGATTCCCTTGTGATCTTCATTGCGGTGGGGACGCCTCCAAGAGGAGACGGCTCAGCCGATACGAAGTATATCGATGAGGTTGCAAAGGAGATCGCCGGACACATAAACGGCTATAAGGTGATCGTCACAAAGAGCACGGTCCCGGTGGGAACCGGGAAGAGGATAGGACAGATAATCTCAAATCAGTTGAAAGCTAAGAGCTATCAGCTATCAGCTATCAGCTTTGACATTGTCTCGAACCCTGAATTCCTCAGAGAAGGCGCTGCCATAGAGGACTTTATGAGGCCGAACAGGGTAGTGATAGGCGCAAGCAGTCAACAGGCCGTGGCGATCCTTAAAGACCTGTACAAACCCCTCTATCTTATCGAGACCCCCTTTGTGATCACCAACATCGAGACAGCGGAACTGATTAAATATGCCTCGAACTCCTTCCTCGCAACAAAGATATCCTTTATCAACGAGATGGCGAACCTCTGCGAGAAGCTCGGCGCGGATGTGAATGTGGTGGCAAAAGGCATGGGCCTTGACCAGAGGATAGGCTCCAAATTCCTCCATGCAGGGCCGGGTTTTGGCGGCTCGTGCTTTCCAAAGGACACAAAGGCTATTCTCAGGATTGCAGAAAAACACGGTACAGAACTTGGCGTGATTAAAGCAGCGGTACGTGCTAATGAAAACCAGAGAAGGCTTGCATTCGATAAGATAAAAAACGCCATGGGCGATTTGAAAGGCAGGACGATTGCAATTGCCGGCCTCTCATTTAAGCCGAATACAGACGACCTCAGAGAAGCCCCCTCTTTATATGTAATAGAAAGGCTTCTTAAAGAGAACGCAAAGATTAAGGCATATGACCCTGTTGCAATGAACAATGCAAGGATGATATTCCCTGACATTAAACTCTGCAAGGACACTTACGATGCTGCAACGGGCGCGGATGCACTGGTCATTGTGACCGAATGGAACGAGTTCAGGAATCTTGATCTCGAAAAGATAAAGAGCCTGCTCCGGCGGCCTTTCTTCTTTGATCTAAGGAATATCTACGAGCCGGAGAAGATGAAGAAACTGGGGTTTAAGTATTTCTGTGTTGGAAGAAGTTAAGAACAGGTAAAGGTTGAGGTAAAGGTAAAGTAAAAAAATAATAGAACTTGTTTTTGTCTCTTCTTTGCCTTAACCTTAACCTGGCTTTGTTCTGTGCCTTTACCTAATCCTTTCTGCTGTTATATAATGACTTCGGTCGGGCGATTAGCTCAGTGGGAGAGCGCTCCCTTCACACGGGAGAGGTCGCTGGTTCAATCCCAGCATCGCCTACCATTTCCAATCCTAATGCCTTATAATTGAACAATGGAACTCCTGAAGCAGATACGATGGCAGGATATCCTCGATATCGTCTTTGTGACAATCATCCTTTACCGCGTCCTCCTCATTGTAAAAGGAACAAAGGCGGCCCAGATGCTGATGGGTCTCGGTCTTTTGCTCCTTGCCTCCCTGCTGTCAGGGCGCCTGGAGCTGTATACGGTGAACTGGATCATCCAGAGCTTGTGGGCGCAGATATTGATCGTGCTGATCATTCTCTTTCATCCCGAGATCAGGAGGGCCCTTGCCCATATAGGCGAAGCGCGATTTCTGAGCGCCTTCACCTCTGCTGAAGAGCTGAAATCCCTGGATGAGATTGTAAAGGCCGCGGTTGCCCTTGCCAACAGGAAGATGGGGGCCCTCATCGTCATAGAGCGGGAGACCGGCCTTAAGGATTTTGTCGAAATGGGGACACTCCTGGACGCAAAGGTCTCGAAGGACATTCTGCTGAGCATCTTTCATACCACCTCACCCATCCATGACGGCGCAGTGGTGATCAGGGGAAACAGGATCATTGCCGCTGGGTGTTTCCTTCCCATCGCAGTGAGCAGGGAGGTGAGCAGGGCGCTGGGCACGCGGCATCGAGCAGGAATAGGGCTTACCGAAGAGACAGATGCCATTGCCATTATCGTTTCCGAAGAGACGGGGACGATCTCCATGGCCGCCGCCGGAAAACTGGAGACTGCCATTGATATGGAGAGCCTGAGGAACAGGCTGACGGATATTTTCACTACAGGCGAGAGGAGAAAGGTTTCGAGGAAGTCCCCGGGACTCAAGGAGTCACTGTGAACATTATACGGAGACTTTTATTGGAGAACGCCGCCTTGAAGGCCGCTGCCGCTGCGCTTGCGGTCATCCTCTGGTTTTTTGTTGTCTCGAAGGGGCAGACAGAGATGGCTCTCACCGTGCCCATTGAATATGCAAATATTCCTTCCGGCCTTGAAATCTCAAGGCTCGAGGTGAAAGCCGCAAATATTGTCGTCAGGGCCCATGAAAGCCTCAGCAGAAACATCCGGCAGGATACAGTGAGGGTCTATGTAGACGTGAGCAAGGCAAAAAAGGGGGAAGGGATATTCCCCCTGAAGAAAGATGACGTGAAGCTGCCCTATGGCGTTTCCATCGTCAAGATTGAGCCGTTGTCGGTGAAGGTTGTTTTTGAGGAGACGCTTTCGAAAAAAGTTATTATAGCCCCCGACGTCACCGGCGCCCCGGAGAACGGCTATTACGTCAAATCCGTTGAGCTCAGCCCCGGGGAGATAGTCATCGAAGGGCCAAAATCCGCGGTGAGGAAGGTGAGAGCGGTGAAAACAGAGCCCATCGACATTACCGGATTGACCGAGGACTTTAGGCAGGAAGTAGGCCTGAAACTACAGGACAGCGCCATACGGTCAAAGACAGACAAGGTCGAGGTCCGCATCAGGATAGCGCGGAGGGGGAAATGAGGCTTTTCGGAACAGACGGCATACGGGGGAGGATAAACCGGTCTCCCATGACGCCGGAGCAGGTGCTCAGGATCGGAATGGCTGCGGCAAAGGCGCTCAGGAAAGAGCATGGAAGGAATATGGTTATTATCGGCAAGGACACCAGGCTTTCCGGGTATATGATAGAGAGCGCGCTCACCGCCGGGATTTGCTCCATGGGCATGAATGTCACCCTGACCGGGCCCCTGCCGACCCCGGGGATCGCATTTCTCACGAGGGCATTGAGGCTCGATGCAGGCGTGGTCATTTCCGCTTCCCACAATTCTTTTGAAGACAACGGCATCAAGTTCTTCTCTGCTGACGGATTTAAACTTCCCGACGAGCTGGAAGCGAGGATCGAGGAGCTTGCGACGGATGAGCGGCTGGGCTCGAAAAGGCCTTCAGGGGCGCAGATCGGAAAGGCCTTCCGGCTTGATGATGCCACGGGAAGGTATATCGAGTACATTAAGTCCACCATACCGAGAGGCACCACCCTTGAGGGGCTGCGCGTGGTGGTGGATTGCGCAAACGGCGCGGCATATAAGGTGACCCCGTGGGTACTGCGGGAGCTGGGCGCGGAGGTCGTAACCATAAATGACAAACCGGACGGCGTCAACATCAATGCGGGATGCGGTTCCCTTCATATGGAAGGTCTGTGCGATGCGGTGAGGCAGCACAGGGCGGATGCGGGTATTGCCCACGACGGGGACGGGGACAGGACCCTGATGTGCGATGAGGAAGGGAACATAGTTGACGGCGACAAAATATTGGGGATATGGGCTCTCCAGATGAAGAAAGAGCAGCGTCTCAGGGAAAACACCGTGGTCTCCACGGTGATGTCAAATCTCGGGCTCGAGAATTACCTTTCAGGGCACGGCATAAAACTTTACAGGACAAAGGTCGGAGACAGGTTCGTCACAGAGAAGATGCTCGGCGCGGGATGCGTCCTTGGAGGAGAACCGTCGGGACATATCATCTGTCTTGACTGCAACACAACAGGGGACGGTCCCGTCACCGCGCTCCACGTCCTCTGCGCCATGAAAAAAGAGCACGCCCCGCTTTCGGAACTCGCGGCGGACATCAAGCTCTACCCGCAGGCCCTGATTAATGTGCCTGTACCCCCCTTTAATTCCCCCCTTGGTAAGGGGGGATACAGGGGGGTTGTTGCCTTCCCTGAGATCGCGCAGGCCATAAGGGCGGCTGAGTCCAGTCTCGGCAGCAGGGGAAGGGTTCTTGTGAGGCCGTCGGGCACCGAGCATGCGATACGGGTGATGGTGGAGGCTGATGACGAAAAGCTCGTGGGGAAGCTCGCCAACAGGATTGCAGAGGCAATCAAGAAAACCATGTGAATGAACAAAGAGATTGCATGGGTTACAACTAAAATTTAATGTCTATTTTTTTAGCGTTTTTTTCAGGGATTGCCCTTTTCTATGTCTTTCCCTTCTTTCCGGTCACCGTATGCGTTCTCTTCGTCCTGTGCTCCGCACTGCTCATCAGGGGTGGCGGCGCACACAACAAGGACTTTAATAACAACACCCCTCCCTTGAGGGGAGGGGATAAAGGGGAGGGTGAAAATCCCGTCACCCCCACCCAACCTCCCTCGTCAAGGGGGAGGAACAGCTTGCGGGAAATGATTGAGTTGAAAAAGCTCTTTCTCCCTATTGCCATACTTCTCGGTTTTGCATACGCGGCCTACCGCTATGCCCCGCCTTTAGACATTGCCGCATTAAGCAACAGGGAAGTAATCATCAATTGCGCGGCGGATAATTCACCCCGGGAACTCTCCACAGGAAGATTTGTTAATGCGGTGAGCGTGATTTCTGCATCTGATGCCGGAACCGGCGCCCCTCTTGCCCTCCGGCAAGGGCAGGAAATGAATATTATCTCCCCCGAAGGACTGCCTCAGCGCCGGAGATATATACTTGCCGCAAAAACGGCAAGGGACGGGGAAAGACGCAATCCCGGCGCCATAAAGAATGACGGACTTTATGCTGTGCTCGTTGAGGTCAGGGAAGCAGAACCTCTGAAGAGGAATGCTGTGCATCAATGGCTTCAGGACAGCAGGGACAGGCTGAACCACTTTCTCAAAAACAACTTTGAAAAGGACTCCGGCGCATTGCTCGCTTCCGTGACTACCGGGGAACGGTCGGCGATGAGCGATGAGGTCAGGGATGCCTTCAGCTCGGCCGGCCTTGCCCATTTGCTGAGTATCTCGGGAACGCACTTCGGCTTATTCTCCGCCCTCATATTCGGACTGTTCAGGTTCATTATACGGTCCATGCCGCACAGGATTCTCCAGTGGTTCACCCTTTATCTCACCCCGTCCCAGGCCTCTGCGCTTTTCGCCCTGCCCTTTATGTTCTTCTATCTGGCGCTTTCCGGGGCGAGCATCCCGGCCCTGCGGTCATTTCTTATGATAAACATTTTTCTGCTTGGCCTTCTCATAGGGAGGAAAGGGTTCTGGCTGAATTCACTCCTTTTCGCGGCATTTGTCATATGCGTCTGGGACCCTGCAGCGCTCCTGAGCATCTCGTTTCAGCTTTCGTTTCTTGCGGTTTTCTGCATCGGGCTTTTCCTCATAGAAGGGATAGAAGGGGAAGAGAGACCGAAGGACCAGGGTTTTCTCCGGCGGATGGCCGCCTTTCTGAAGGGGTCGGTGCTCCTTTCCCTGTCGGCGTCTCTCGGCGCCGCGCCCCTTGTGGCCTATTACTTTCATTATTTTTCGATCATCTCGCCTGTTGCGAATTTTTTTATCACTCCGTTCATAGGCTTCATCCTTGTTCCGCTGTCCCTTGCCGGTTCGTTCACATTCATCTTCACCGGCCATTACCCCTTTCCCGGGTTCGTGGCGTTTCTGACAGACGTGTCTCTGAAAGGGGTGAAGTTTTTTGCTTCCGCACCCTTTGCCGACCTAAAGATACCGGCCTTTCCTGTGATAGCTCTCATAATCTTCTATACAGGGCTTCTGGTGTATTTTACGAAGAGGTTAAGGCCGATGCTGAGATATCTCTTAATCTCAACCTCAACCTTAGCCTTTTTAGGCATCCTTCTTTCACCTCTATTATCCGGCAGGAATACCCTGTCGGTCACCTATCTTGATGTGGGTCAGGGTGACTCTGCGGTGATCGAGGGATACAACGGGAAAACCATCGCCATAGACGCTGGAAGGACAGGAAGGGAACTGGAGGGATATCTGCGGCATATCGGCACAAGGAGCCTCGATGTCCTTGTGATTACCCATGCAGACGATGACCATGCCGCAGGCGCGCTCCACGTGATGAAGAAGTTTCCGGTCAGTGAGGTGTGGGACAACGGCCTGATCACCTATCCGGACAGTCTTCTGAATAATGCAGTCCATCGTCCCCTTGAACGGGGGGATGAGGCGAATGCCGGCGGACTCCGGATTCTGGCGCTTCATCCCTACCGGGGATTTTACACCTTTGACGGTAATGACGCCACCGCGGAAAACAACGACTCTCTTGTGGTAAAGGTGACAGGTAAGAAGTCTTTTCTCTTCACCGGGGACACGGCCCGGGAGGCAGAGGAGGATATGCTCCACCTCGGGGCATGGCTGAAAAGCGATGTCCTCAAGGTCTCCCACCACGGCAGCCGCACCTCTTCCACGGAGGATTTTTTGAATGCTGTTTCACCGGTGATAGCGGTCATAAGTGTGGGCAGGGACAACTCTTACGGGCATCCCCACGGGGAGACGCTGGAAAGGCTCCGGGGGGTAAGGGTTTACAGGACGGACAGGGACGGAGCCGTCAAGATCACGGAGACCCCGGGAGGGTTAAGAGTGAAGACCTACCGGGAGTTCATGTTCGAAAGGGTAAGGGACATCTCAGGGGAATGGAGGAATATGAAGAGGCTTTTCATGAAGTGGTGAAAGCCGGCATCCATGAGATTGTTTCGGCGCCCCGTTTGACAATTCACGATAAAATGTGATACACATATTTATGTGAAATAAAAAGGAGACGATATCTATGGAGAGACAGAACGTGACATTATCTTTGAGTAAATCGTTGTTAAAGCGGGCTAAGGAGTTGGCAGCAAGGGAGGACAAATCCCTTAGTGCGTTATTGAAAGAGTCCCTGGAGGAAAAAATCAGAAGCTCTACCGGTTACAAAGAGGCGATGGAGAGGCATCTAAAAATTCTTGAAAAGGGTTTTAACCTCGGAACAAAGGGTCACATTTCGGTCACAAGAGAAGAGTTACATGAGAGGAGATAAAGTATTTTTGGACACGAATATTTTAGTCTACGCCCATGACACCTCTGCTGGAGATAAACACGCGATAGCATTGACGATTGTGAAGGACTTATGGGGTTCGGGCCTTGGGACCTTGAGCACTCAGGTTTTACAGGAGTTTTTCGCTGTCGCAACAAAGAAAATCCCGAAACCATTAGATGTCCCAGCGGCTAAAGAAATCATCAGGGTTCTTCTAAAATGGAATGTGGTTATCAATAATGGAGAAAGCATATTGAATGCCATAGAAGTTCATCAGAAATATAGGTATTCCTTCTGGGATGCCATGATCATAGAATCAGCTGTAAGGGGCGGCGCTTCATTGTTGTTATCCGAAGATTTGTCAGACGGGCAAACAATTGAGGGCGTTACAGTTAAAAACCCCTTTGTTGGTCCATCGCTGTGACACCGGCCCAAGCTTTTGCTAAGGGCGCTCCAGAGCATCGCTGTCGAGACCTATCGGCCGATTGAAGTAGTGTTGGTGAATGACGGGGGCTTCCTCCCACCTTCATCTGAAGGAATGGGCAGGTTTGACAGACCGTAAGAGAGAAACTACAAAGGTTTGCTATAATACCGAGTGGAGTCTTTATAATCATTAGAAGAGGGGGTAAAATGAATGAATAAAGAAAGAATCGTCATTGACCAGAAGATCCATTTTGGAAAACCCTGTATTGCCGGTACAAGGATACCTGTATATTGCGTATTAGAACTTGTTCAAGCAGGTATATCTTTTGAAGAAATTGTGAGCAAGTATTATCCTGATATAACCCTCGATGACGTCAGGGCATGTATCCGATATGCGGTGGAGATCGTCAAGGCTGAAGAAGTTCATGTTGGGGATCATTGAAGGATAATGCGTTTTCTGGCAGATCAGGATGTCTATCAAACTACCGTTAAGTTTCTTAAGAATCTTGGGTTCGAGGTAGTCCGGGTTAAAGAGGTGGGGTTATCACGCGGTCTGGACGAGGAATTGCTGCGGTATGCCTTCAAAGAAGGGTTGATCATGGTAACGAGAGATAAGGATTTTGGAGCGCTTGTTTTTCTCGGACAGATTGAGAACAACGGCGTAATACTTCTCAGGTGTGACCCGATAACCATTGATGATGTTCATAGTGAGCTTGCGAAATTCTTAAGAATCCATAGAGATATGAATTTGCGAAACTGCTTTATAGTAATTGAACCAAATCGACATCGCATAAGACACTTATGAGATGTCGCCAGGGAATGCCCGAGGTATTCAATGACTCTTATTTTTATTACGAAAACTGAGTGAGATGAAATGGACAACAATAATCCCTTAGTCTCGATCATCGTCAGAACAAAAGACCGGCCCAAACTACTCAAGAGGGCGCTGGAGAGCATTGCTGCCCAGACGTACAGACCGATCGAAGCCATTGTCGTGAATGACGGCGGCTGTGAACTTGATATCGAAGAACTCAAATCCATCCTTGGAGATGTATCGCTGAATTATGTGAGACTCGAAAAGAACACGGGCAGGGCTCATGCCGGCAATGTGGGGATTGAGAATGCGAAGGGGGAATATATAGGGTTTCTCGATGATGATGATGTCTTATACCCCGAACATGTCGCGGAGATCGGAAGAGCACACGTCTGAACTCCAGT
>CAMTVV010000091.1:0-6561 GCA_947085305.1 uncultured Nitrospiraceae bacterium | reverse complement strand
CACTTTCCGGCACAGTTTTGCCACTCATCTTCTACAGGCCGATTATGATATGTGCACTATTCAGACTCTGTTGGGACATTCCGATGTTAGGACAACAATGATATATACACACTGTATGCCGAGCAGGACAGTGAAAGAAGTGAAAAGCCCGTTGGATTTTTGAGAAATGCGGGATCAGAAGAATCCGAAAGCAGGCGTCTTGCCGGATGTTCTTGATTAAAGCTTCAGAAGCGTCAACCCTGACCCCGGGTCAAATTCCCTGACAGCGGTTATCCCCTCCATCTCGATGATCACCGCCTCAAGCACAAGAAATGTTTCTGACTTTTCCCTCATGCAGCCGACCTTCACCATATCTTTCTTGCCAAAGGCGCCGTGAAAATGCACCTTTGGTTCGTCACCCTGATAAAAGATAGTCCCGAAACCGGTCACCTCGTGGCTTTCTCCCAGCTCTCTCCATACCGGGACAGGGGGCAGCTCATCCTTTTCAGGACCAACCACTATCCTCGCCTCGCGCATGCCGCCCACAAGGTAAAATGCAGCAGCCCTGATATTTTCCTTTCTGACGATGTCCGCAAGGTTGCCGAGAACATCTTCTCTGTCTTCAAACCTCGCCACAATGATCCTTCCGGTCTTTCCCACCTGATATTTCATAATGCCTCCGTATTGACTTATCCTGGATTTATTGTTAGCTTAAAGAAACAATAATATAGTGTCAATACAGGAGAGAACAATGCAGAGAAGAGTGCGCATAGCGGACAAGAGGGGATTTACCCTGGTGGAACTCCTCGTGGTCATGGTCATTATAGGACTCCTTGCCGCCCTTGTGGGGCCCAAGCTTTTTCCGCAGCTCGGCAAGGCCAAGCAGGACGCGGCAAAGGCTCAGATCGAGCTTCTCGGCCAGGCATTGGACATGTTCAGGCTGTCCATAGATCGCTATCCCACTACGCAGGAAGGCTTGAATGCCCTTGTGGAAAACCCCGGACAGGAGAAGTGGAACGGACCGTATGCCAAGAGAAAGCAGCTCCTCGACCCGTGGGGCAGGCAGTACCAATATCAATCACCCGGGTCTCACGGCGATTATGACCTCTTTTCCTATGGCCGAGACGGCGCTCCCGGCGGAGAGAAAGAAGACAAGGACGTCACGAGCTGGGAATAGAAGTCCCGAGGTCTCGGACTAAAGAGCTATCCATGGGCCCCGGCCCAGTTTCTTCCGTAACCCATTTCGACTTTTAAGGGAACAGATAAAGCGACTACATTTTCCATCTTCTCTTTTATTATCCTTCCGGCTGCATCCAGTTCATCCTCAGGCAGTTCAAACACGAGTTCATCGTGCACCTGAAGGACCATTTTCCCTTTCATTCCTTCGGCATGGAAAGCGTCTCTTATGCGTATCATCGCAATCTTTATGATATCGGCAGCCGTGCCCTGAATGGGTGAGTTAATGGCGAGTCTTTCACCCAGTGCCCTGGTATTTGCATTCTGACTCTTCAGCTCCGGTATGCTCCTCTTCCTGCCGAATATGGTAGTGACGCACCCCTGCTCCCGGGCAGCCCCGAGTATCTGTTCTATATAGCCCTTTATCCCAGGATGCTGTTCGAAGTATCCGTCAATGTACTTTTTTGCCTCGGCCGGGGTGATATTCAATGCCCCGGAGAGGCCGAAGGGCGAGATGCCGTATATAATCCCGAAGTTCACGGTTTTTGCGACACGCCGCATTTCCGGGGTGACCTTTTCAAGGTCTACGCCGAATATGTCAGAGGCGGTTCTTGTGTGGACATCCACACCGGCGGTAAATGCATCTATGAGACCATGATCTCCGCTGAGATGGGCAAGGATCCTCAGCTCGATCTGGGAGTAATCGGCTGAGAGGATCAGGTTATTGCCCTCAGCGATGAAGGTCTCTCTTATGCGCCTCCCCCATTCGCCCCGTATGGGGATATTCTGGAGATTGGGCTCGCTGCTGCTCAGTCTGCCGGTTGCAGTGACCGTCTGGTTAAATGAAGTGTGTATGCGCCCGGTAACGGGATGGATGAGATTCGGCAACACATCGGTATAAGTGGATTTCAGCTTGCTCAGGCTCCGGTAATCCAGTATCTCCCTGGGAAGTTCATGGGTTGCGGCCAGTTCCTCCAGCACGCTCACTTCAGTGGAATATCCGGTCTTTGTCTTTTTCCCGGGCTTCAAGCCGAGGGAGTGAAACAGGACCTTGCTCAGTTGTTTCGGTGAATTGATATTGAATTCCTCTCCCGCAAGGAAATAGATCCTCCTCTGTATGGAGTCAATCTCCCGGGAAAGCTCTTTGGACATGTCATTGAGTTTCTCTACATCCACCCTGAACCCTGCCTCTTCAACCTCCATAAGGACGCGGATAAGGGGCATTTCAATATCGAAATAGAGCTTCTCAAGCCCCTGCTCCCTGAGCTTTTCAAAGAGGATCTCCTTTAACTCCAGCGCCAGCGCCGCATCCTCAGCCGCATATGCTGCGGCCTCTTCAACAGGAACATCGGCGAATGAATTCCGCTTGCCGAGGACCTCCTGAAAGGTCCTTTTCCGGTACGAGAGATATTCGAAGGAAACATCACCGAGGCTGTGGTCGGGTTTGTTCGGATTGAGAAGATATGAAGCAATCATGGTGTCGTATAATTTTCCCCTGACCTCGAGCCCTTCCTGTCTCAACAGCTCGAGGTCGTATTTCAGGTTATGCCCGATCTTCGGTATATCGGCATTTTCAAATATCCCGGACGCCGCTTTCAGGGCCTCTCTCTTATCCATCTGCTCCGGCGCATTTTGATAGGAATGGCTGAATGGCATGTAGTAAGCGCCGCCCCTTTCCCGGCTTACGGCAAGGCCCACAATGCTGTCCCGCAGGGGGTCTCTCCCTGTGGCCTCGAGGTCAAAGGCAAAGGGAGCCTGCATGGATGACAGGAGATTCTTGAATTTCTCTATTGACAGTATGGTTTCGTAATGTCTCTCACTCTTCGCAGAAGGGATCATTTTCATCATGCTTCCGAACTCGAACCGGCGGAAGAGGGTGAGCAATGCCGGCCAGTCAGGCTCTCTGACCGCAAAGTCATTCACGTCAATATCGAGGGGCACAGAGGTGTTGATGGTCGCAAGCTGTTTGCTCAAGCGGACCATGTCTGCGTTTTCGGCAATGAGAGCCCTGAGCTTTTCCTTCTTTATCTTCTCCGGATGATTCAAGAGTTCTTCCAGGTCCCTGAAACTCAGGAGCAGCTCCCTTGCCGTCTTTTCTCCTATCCCCTTCACTCCGGGGATGTTGTCAACGGCATCTCCGGTGAGGGCCATAAACTCGGTCACCCTCTCAGGACCGACGCCGAATTTCTCCTTTACGTATTCCTCATCGAGCACCCTGTCTTTCACAGGGTCATAGATTTTTATCCTTTGATCCACGATCTGAAGCATGTCTTTGTCGCTGGTCACAATGAAGACGTTCGCTCCCTCATTTTCAGCCTTTTTTGCGATGGTGCAGAGCAGATCATCAGCTTCATACCCCGGCGCCTCGAAGATCTTTATATTGAAGGCGGCGATCATCTTCCTGATATGGGGAAGCTGCTGCGCCAGCTCTCCGGGTGTCTCAGGTCTTTGCACCTTGTATGCCTCAAACATTCTGTGCCTTTCGGTGGGGGCAGGGGAATCGAAGGAGACGACGATGCCGTCAGGTTTTTTCTCCCGTATTATTTTAAGGAGCATGTTGGTGAAGCCGTAAATGGCATTTGTGGGAAAACCCTTGGAGTTCGTGAGTCCCTTTATAGCGTAAAAGGCCCGGTAGACGTAGGAATTTCCGTCAATGAGATAGAGGTTCATGGGAGATTATACCTTAAATCAGCAGGGCAGGCTACGGGTAAAGAACAGGGTTATGGCAGGCACAGCGCCGCTTTCCCTGCAAGTTCATCCATGAGGGCTTTGACAGGGACGATCCGGTCCACCCGGTAAGCGTTGGTGCCCACGGTATAGAGTGGTTCCTCCTGCTCCGGATTATAACCGGCGGAACTGAGGAGCCCGTTGCAGATGCAGAAGGCGGTTTCATTACTCTCCTTTGCAGGGCACCGTGAAAATTTGCCTTCAGCGTCTTTCAGGAGTACATATCCCTTGTCGCATTTTGGTTCTCTCAGCCTCTTGAGGGCAGAGAGATACATGGGAGACTGTTTGACTATCCTGAACGGCAAACCGCAGGGAGAACCGGGCTTATGCGCAACAATGATATCTTCCTCTGTCGCCTCGATGACCGCCTGCTTATATAACGGTGAAGCGCTGCTTTCCTCTGTTGCAAGAAACCTCGTCCCCATCTGAACGCCGTCGGCACCCATTTTCAAAAATCGCACAATATCATCGTGAGTATATATCCCCCCGGCAACGATAACAGGGAAGTCCCCGTATTTTATTGCCATGTCCTTGACCGGCGGTAAAAGGCGCTCAAGGGTGTTGGATTCAAGGTCTATGGAGTCGATCTTGAAGCCAAGATGGCCGCCTGCAAGCGGGCCTTCAAGCACCGTGGCATCAGGACGGTATCCTAGTTTCTCCCATTTTTTGCAGATAAGCTCCAGCGCTCTTGCTGATGATACGATGGGTATAAGCGCCGTATCCCTGGGAGGTTGAATCGCGGGCAGGCCGAGCGGCAGCCCTGCCCCTGAGATAATAACGTCTGCTCCTGCATCAATGGCTCCCCTCACGGAACTTTCATAGTCCCTGACAAGGGCAACCATTATGTTTATGCCTGCATAGCCCCCGGCAGCCTTTGAAAGTGAGACTTCATCATATGTGGCCTCATAGGTCGTTAATTTCTTACCGGTCCTTTTTGAGACGAGTCTGTCAAGGCAGGCGCTGGATACAATACCTATGCCGCCTTCCTTTGCCACAGCGCTTGCAAGGGGGTAGAGGGATACCCCGACGCCCATCCCGCCCTGTATAATGGGAATCCTTATTTTCTTCCCTTTAATGGTAAGTTGAGGCAATGATGATTCAAATCCTGACATAATGCATAGTATAACACTTCTGTTATTATAATAAAATACATGAAGGCGCTTGTGGGCATGAGCGGCGGGGTTGACTCTTCGGTAACCGCGCACCTTCTCAAGGAGCAGGGCTATGAGGTCGAGGGGCTGAGTTTTATTCTGTATGAGGCGAGACTCAGGAATACCTTCTCCGGCTGCTGCTCCATGGAATCCATCAACGACGCAAGAAGGACCGCGGACCGCATCGGCATTCCCCATGCCGCAATGGATCTGAGAGAGGAATTCATGTCCAGGGTAATTGAGCCTTTCATTGATGCATATGCAAAGGGGATGACGCCAAATCCCTGCATCCTTTGCAACCGGCACATAAAATTCCCTTATCTCCTGAAATTTGCTGATGAAAAAAACGCCGGATTCATAGCCACGGGACATTATGCGAGGATCGTAGGGGCAGACCTGTGTGTCTGCCCTAATGAAGGGCGAACACATGGGTTCGCCCCTACGATTTTGAAAAAGGGCATTGATCCGAAAAAGGACCAGTCCTATGTGCTCTATGTCCTGAGACCGGAAGAGCTGAGCCGTCTCATTCTGCCCCTCGGAGAAAAGAGAAAGGACGAGGTCAGGGAGATTGCGCGGAGGCTGGACCTCCCTGCGGCAAAGAGACCCGAGAGCCAGGAGATATGTTTTATCGAGGATAAGAACTACTGCAGATTTATTGACAAGCTCCTGCCTGAAGAGCGGGGTTCCGGCCCCATCATTCATATCGAGAGCAGAAAGGCCATGGGCGCCCATAAGGGCATCCACTCATACACCATCGGACAGCGGAAGGGCCTCGGCATCTCTTCGCCGGAGCCCCTCTATGTGGTGAAAATCGATACCGGCAGCAATACGGTGTATGTGGGACCCAGGGATGCGGCGAAGAAGAAAGACTTTTTGGTTGAGGATGTGAATTGGCTTAACCCCACTCATTCCCCCCTATGGAATCATAACTCCCCCTATCCCCCTCTTAGCTTAAGAGGGGGTGCCGAAGGCGTGGGCGTTATCTCAGGGGGAAAGGGGGGACTGGGGCTTCCTCACTTCCGGGCTTCCGTCAAAGTCCGCTCCATGATGAAGGACGAACCTGCAACCCTTTCTCTGATGCATGACGGAAGGGTGCGCGTTTCTTATGACGAGCCGCAATGGGCTCCTGCGCCCGGACAGAGCGCGGTTTTTTATGAGGGAGATATGGTTATAGGCGGAGGAATAATCATTTAAACATAACGTCATAATAATTGTCGCATTATTTGTCATTCCCGCTTGTCGGGAATCTTTCCTGAAAGAAGGATGCCGGACAAGCCGGCATGACGGAACCCTGCGATGTATACGGCACAATTTAGGTCGCTATGTATAGAAAAAATTTGTATAATAAAATAAAGGTGTGAAAATGCAAAAAACACTATCGGCTGAATTAAAAAAAGTAAGTAGTAAGAAAGTTAGATTTGAAATCACGAGGGATAACTACGAGGCATTCTGTAATGCTGTTGGCCTTTATAAAAAAGAATTTATAGAATCTTTAAAAAAATCTGAGGCAGACCACAAGGTAGGCCGT
>CAMTVV010000090.1:0-8310 GCA_947085305.1 uncultured Nitrospiraceae bacterium | reverse complement strand
TCCAGTTGGAAGGGATATCAAAGTCGCCCTGTTCTGCAAAGAGACCGGCATATTTTTTGAATCTACTCATCCAGATCTTTGTCTGATAAGAAGCGCCGATGCTCAGATAGGGTAAAATCTCACCGTAATAGCCGAATCGTGCACCATAACCATAAGAGCCTTCATGTCCATTGTTTGCAATACGAGCAGGGTCACTTGAAAAACCCATATTCCCAAGAGATTGCAACCCTAACTGCTCAAACCTCTGATATGCAAGGACAGGGCTTATACCGAATGCATGTTTCTGGGCAACTTTTATGGCATAGGTAGGAGAGATAAAAAGCTGCATTAAATCTACACCTGTTGATGAGACTGAAAAATCATAATACGTGTTTGTATTATAGTCAGTATTCATACCGCCATTGCCGAAGATCGAGATACCGAACGAGCTGTTGTTATTCAGCATCCAGTTTGCGCCGATTGCTGGAACGAAAAAAAGTTTTGAGTCACTTTTGAATGTCCCTGGCGTAAAACCGAAGGCGCCGGGAAAGCCGGAAGGATTGCCCACTACGGTATACTCTCTATTCGGGTTAAATAAAGAAAGAGAGACATCAAGGCGTTTGCCGACAAATGCCATAAGCGCGGGGTTTACAGACGCATCGAGCGAACCCTGTGGCAATGCCACTCCAGCGCCTCCCAGTGCCTTGCTCTCTATGCTGAACCCATGAGAAAAATAGCCGTTTGTTGCATACGCACTGCCTGCAACAAAGCCGGATACCAGCGCCATAACCATCAAACAAATCAAAAACCTTATCAACCTTTTTTGTTTCATCTCTTTCCCTCCTTTGCCTTATTCAGTTATCTGCATACCCTCACTCACCGTTTTCCCCTTTCCCGCTTTCACCTCCCTCCTATTTCAGATTGGCGCAAATCTTGCCTTTCATATATCAACTTTTACCCAAATGGAGCGATTCTTTAGTCTGTCATTCTGGCTTGCCCAGAATCTTTCTTTGCTTTCAGTAGGTTTTATACTTTCTTGATAAAGAAGGTAAAGACATTGTCTTTCTCCCCGGCCTCGAGCAGCTCATGGCCTGTCCTCTTCAGCATGGCCGAGATGTCTGCCTTCGCGCCCTTATCTGTTGCCTCAACAAAGAGAATCTGGCCATGTTGCATAGAATCCAAAGCCTTCTTTGTTTTGAGAACAGGCATTGGACAGCTGAGGCCCTTTGCGTCAAGAAAAACATTAGCCTCTGATTTATCCATAGTATTCTTTCACCTCTCTTCCTTCATCATAATATGACATTTCTCGTGTTGTAAGAGCTAGACAAACAAGTTTATGTTCGCATCAAGGGCAAAATCCAGGAACTCTGCCGCTCCCGCCACCTCGACGCCCTCAAGCAGATCACTTTTGCTCACCCCGGTCATCTCAAGAGTCGGGGTGCACGCGATCATCTTCACACCGGATTCCAGACAGACGTCCATGAGCTCTGGTATGGATGGCCAGTTGATCTTCTTGATCATGTTTTTCATCATCATGCTCGCCATGGCCGTCATTCCCGGCAGAATGCCCAGGATGTTCGGGAATGGGATAGGGGAAGGCATTGCGGGGTTTGCGATGGGAGCTACCTGAAGGGAACGATATTTCTTCTTATTCACGATATCCACACCATACAGCGTGAAAAATATCCCTACCTCAACATCCATGGCCACAGCGGTTGAAGCAAGGATCAGAGGAGGATAGGCCATATCCAGTGTTCCCTTTGATGCGATGATCGCCATTCGTTTTTTCTTCTTCTCTTCCATGTTTTCTCACCTCCATTACTTACAAGCTATTACATAAATATAGCGCAGTCAATGGATAAAGTCAATAAGATTCGCACTATCGCAACTTTGAATTTAGAAAGAAAGTCATTTTTAAATTTGACACTTTTATTTCAGTAAAAGAAGAGGGTCTTTGATCCCTGCTGCTTTAAACCCCTTTTCCCGGAACCGGCAGCTATCGCATCTTCCGCAGGGGACAAAATCGTAACGCGTAACGCGTGATGCGTGACGCGTATTTTCCACTAACTCATTACGTGTTACGGATAACGCATCACGGCCTTTCTGTGGATCGTAGCAGCTCCAGGTGAGAGAATAATCAAGCCCCAGATCGACGCCTTTCCTTATTATTTCTTCTTTTGTCATGGACAGGAGAGGCGCATTTATCCTGAACCGGAGTTTGCCTTCCACAGACACCTTTGTAGCGAGGTTTGCCATCTCCTCAAATGCCTTCAGATACCCGGGCCTGCAATCCGGATAGCCGCTATAGTCCACTGCATTGGCGCCGATGAAAATGTCGGCGGCGCAAAGGACCTCTGCCCAACCCAGAGCAAAGGAGAGAAAAATGGTGTTCCGGGCAGGAACATAGGTGACCGGGATATTTTCCGACGCGGAGAATGGGGAAACCGGGGACGCGGCGCCGTTGTCACGACTTCTCCGTGTCTCCGTGTCTCCGTGTCTCCGTGTCATGGCTTTCGGCACTTCCATGTCTGATGTTAATGCTGAACCACCGATCTCCCGGAGATCAAACGTAATAACAAGATGCTTCCCGACTCCGAGACTCTTCGCCACCATTCTTGCCGATTCCAGTTCCCTCCCGTGCCTCTGGCCGTAATCGAAACTCAGGGCGTAAAGGTCATACCCTTCGGCTTTTGCAATGGCAAGGGCGGTGGATGAGTCAATGCCGCCGCTCAAGAGAACTACGGCCCTATGCTTCCCTGGTGTCATGAATACTTACTTATTGATGCATATTGAATTTATTACCAACCACCCCCACCCTCGCCCTCCCCCATCAAGGGGGAGGGAATATCTATATACTTCCCCTCCCCTGGCGGGAGGGGTAAGGGGAGGGGGATTAAAATCGTTCAATCTAGGTATTCAGTATATATCATCTGCCGTGCCCATCTTCCCATCCGGACCGGCGCTGATGATAATCAGGCCGCCATTTTCTGCGCTGTAGGAATAGGGCCTCCCCCAGGCGTCCCTTGCCTCGCCAAGCTGCGCGAGGCTTGCGGGATATAAGCCGTTTTTGAACTTATACGCTTCAGCCATGAATCTCAGCCCATCCAGATTCTTCATGGTCGTGGTCCGTTTCAGCGAATCGCCTTCCCATAAAGCAGCGATCCCCCCCTTCTGCGACCACGACTCCTGAAAGCTTGCCGCAACGAGCGAGATGACAACGGCAAGGACGAAAAAAACAGGAGAGAGGACTTTTACAAACGACTTCTCCCTTCCCTCCGGCAATACAGCTACTGGTTCGGTCAGCACAGAGGAAACGGTGACCGGCTCGATAATATCCCTATCGAGAAGGGAGACAAGGACCTTTGACGCTTCGAAATCATCCACCCCGCTGAGGTCGATGATAATACTGACATCATTCTCCCCGTCCACGAATTTAAGAATGCTTTCCTCCGCATCGGTCAGGGAAGCCTCTGTCTTGCCGGTTTTCCTGAATACGGAGTCGAGGGTTATCTTCCCCTCCACCAGGGACCATTCATCAAGCATGCGCAGCCCATCCATGAGGAGATGCTGCGTGTCAAGAGTCACTGGCATGTCCTGACCTACGGTAACCCGTTGAACCTGAAACTCGTACGTCCCTTCCTTCCACGAAAACAACTGGACCACGGTCTCGGTCATCTGGGAAACCAGCGTATCCCGTATGTCCTCTTTTTTCACCAGTCCCTTCTTGAGAAAGATGTCCCCTAACCTCGCCCCTGTCGTTCTTTGTTCCTCAAGGCCGGTCCTGAGGTCCTCTTCCTTGATGACACCCTTTTTGAGGAGTATTTTCCCAAATCTGCTCTCCTCAACCCTCTTGCGGGACTCTGCTGATATAACATTGCCCTCGTAAAAAATAAGGCGGACCCTGTCCAGAGCTCCGCTCAGAGTAAGAATGCCTGTCTTTTTCTGAAAATAGATAAGCTGCAGAATGTCGGCAAGGCCGAAATCTCTGAGAGAGCCTTCTAAAGCCATCCTTTATGTATCCTCCTCCTGATATGAAGAACAGCGCTGATATAAGACAGCGCCATGAATAACGCCATCAGCGGAGTTATCCAGCCCTGTGTGAAGGGAAAAACTCCCGGGGCAGGGAACCGGGAGTTCATGACAACCATCGCAAGACAAAACAGGAATGACCAGAGAAAGAGGAATCCGGCCAGTATTTTCCCTGAGTATATATGGCCGGCCCCGGGTAACACAAAGGAAATGAGTTTCGTGGTATTCCTCCGCTTGCTCTGGCTCTGGTAAATGGAAAGCAGGCGCGCTACCCTTTCCCGCGAATCCATCTCCTCGATCTTCACAAGAGAGACGAAGCAGCGGGAACACATCTCACCCCACACCACAGTCCGTGAGCACCTGGAGCAGAAGACTGCGCCGCACCGTTTGCATCTCAGCGCCCGGTATTTCACCTTTCTGTTAAGAAAATAGAAACCCGGGATCATTGCAACGGCAAGGAAAAGAAGAGGCACATCACGGCCTGAAAGGGAAATGCCCCCGCTCCCCGTTGCGTATTCCCAGATAAAGGAGAAGGGGAGGGTTTCATCCACCACAAAGCGGTTTGGATTAGCGCTCGCGATAGAAGTGAATCTCGTTACCGCCTCAGGGCTGAGCTTTGCAGCCCCGAGAAAATACTCGTCACCCTTTGTAAAATCAAGCATCTCCCGGTAAAGCTGACTGAGGTTGTAATACGCTGAAGGGAGGGGGTTTATTCCGATAGACTTCCGGTATGCCTCTTTTGCCGCCTCCATGTCCTTGATGCCGTAATAAGCGTTGCCGAGGTTTATCAATACCCGCGGGTCCGGACTGGACAGGCGTCCTGCAAGACCCTTGTACGCTTCTATCGCCTCTTCATAATGCCCCTCCCTTTTGAGGGCCAGGGCATAGGAAAATGCTGAAGGAAAATCATTTCTGCCCTTGAGAGCCCACAGGGCATAACGGTTGTCCTTACCTTCATTGACCGCCACAATGGCCTTGAAGGAAGAGGGCAAAGACAAGAAAGGAGAAAGCTCCTTCACAAAAAAAGGAGACGCAGCAAAAAATAATATTGACGCGTATACTACCGCTTTGTTCTCTTTTTTGAAATATAATCCGGTCAGAAAAAACGCACCGGCGGCGAGGGCAACGGGTCCAAGAAGCGACAGGCAGAGGGGAATGAGGAGAAGAAGCAGTCGCTTCTTCTCCTCATTCCCCTCATGAATAATAAGCCCGGCGTCCATGGGGATTCTTATGAACAGAACCACCAGAAGGGAGAGGAGAAAGGAGAGAAAGAGGCTCATAGAGGTCAACCCTGCCAGGCTGAACGCCCACCAGAAGTTTCTCCCATATGCCTTTATGCCCTCCCTGAAGTAGTCAAACCCCTGCAGGATCCAGTTTGGCGAAGGTCTGAATCCTTCCCTGGCCAGCTCAAAGTACACAGCAGGGAGGTCCGGTGAATAACGCCTGGCTTTCTCAAGCAGCTCCTTTGCCTGAGCCCTGTTCTGGCGCGCCAGAGTGACAAGAAGATAAGAATAGGGTTCTGTGCTGGAAAGGCCTTGATCCAGTCTTGATTCATAGAGTTCCTCTGCGGCATGACAGGGGGCAGCTCCGCACATGAACATCCCGAGGGTGAAGAACAGAAAGGCTGATAGAGCCATCCCGAGCCTGGACGTATGATTCAGGAAATTCTGCATCATGCCCTCTTCCCTATTTTGGGTTCCCTGCCTTGTATCAACCTTTTTATATTATCAGCATGCCGTATCATAAGCAAGGCAGTGATCATGAACGATATAATCAGCTTTTCCTTTGTGTAGTCCACTCCATAAACAGTAAGGGGCAGCGCTCCAAAAGAAATGATGGCTCCCAGGGAAGAATATCGCGTGAGAAGGATTACCGCCAACCAGATGACTACGGTCACCAGCGCTGCCTTTGGTGAATAGACGAGAAGCGCCCCTATACTGGTAGCGACCCCCTTGCCGCCTCTGAACCGGAGGAACACAGAAAAGTTGTGCCCCATTATGGCTGACAGGCCGATGATTCCTTCCATGGTGAGATCGTTCAGGAGGCACTTGCCCAGGGCGACCGGGATTGCCCCTTTCATTATGTCGCCGGCCAGGGTGAGGAGCGCGGGCCATTTCCCCGCGGTTCGCAGCACATTCGTCGCCCCGATATTGCCGCTGCCCGCCTGCTTAAGGTCAATCCCTTTCAGCCTGGCGACAAGCACCCCGCAGGGGATCGACCCCAGGAGAAAAGAGCCGATGATGAGAAGAAAGAGTTTCATACCTTTTTCCAGAAAGAGACGGTGTACTGGACCCCTGATACGATGGAGAGGACCAGCGCGATCCATATGAACACAATCCCCAGATCATAGAGATCGACACCAAAAATATTCATGCCAATGATAAGGCAGAGAATGGCGGCTATCTGTGAGAAGGTCTTCAACTTCCCCCCCATCTCTGCAGGGATTACGATATCCTTCGAGAGAGCAACAGCCCTGAGACCCGTGACGAGGAATTCCCTCACAATTATTATGATGGCGATCCATACAGACAGCCTTGCCATATCCACGAGAAGAATGAGGGCGGATATTACGAGGAATTTGTCTGCAATAGGGTCAAGGATGATGCCGAACTTTGTTATCTGCCCTCTCTTTCTTGCAATATAGCCGTCGAGAAAATCAGTAATAGAGGCGATGCCGAAAATCAGGGCGCCGAGGAACGGCCTGTCAGGCGCAATGAGGACAAAAAACGGTATGACTACGATCCTGCTGAGGGTGATTATGGTGGGAAGATTAAGTCTCAAAATACTCCCGTGTCACGGTCTCCCAGAGTCCCTTCGCCTTAAGGAGAAAATCGCAGATCTCCCGCACCGCGCCCCTGCCGCCTCGATTTCTTGTAACCAATACCGCATATTTTTTTGCCTCATCTTCTGCATCACTCACTGCGATGGGCAGGCCGACCATTCTAAAGACAGGGATATCCACGATATCATCCCCCATGTACGCCACTTCCTTTTCTGTCAGTCCGTATTGCCCGATAATATGTTCAAAGGCAACCGTCTTGATATGGCACCTCTGATAGACCTCGGTGATGCCAAGCTCGCGTGCCCTTCTTTCAACAACCTTAGAATATCTTCCCGTAATAATAGCGACTTGAATGCCTGCTCTCTGGAGCATTTTAATGCCGTGGCCGTCTCTTACATGGAATGCCTTTAGTTCGTTGCCTTCATTATCGAGGATGATCCTCCCGTCGGTGAGGACCCCGTCAACATCGAGGATGAGGAGTTTAATGTTTTTTGCGATTTCCAAAAGTTCTTTTTCTGTCTTTTTCATAAAGTTTCTTATTTTAACAAATAAGTTCTTCTATAAATTGAAAATACCTCTCATAATGGATTTTCAGGTAAAAATCGGGGAGAGGTTCGCCAAGGCCGTTCTTGCCTGAATAATAAGATGTTCTTACAACCTTTTCCCATGCCTTAAATGGAAAGTCTATTGCAAGGTCTGGATCAACAGCGATAGCCTTTTCATACTTGCCCCTGTATGCAGCGAGAGATTCAAGATAAATCTTGACCTGATCTAAGGTCTTCTTCTGATATTCCTTAAGTTCCATCTTTTATTCTCAGCCAATTTTTAACGAGGTCATTTTTTATAGCTCTTAAGTGTCTCTAAAAATTCCGCTCTCTCTTTCTTGTTCTTAGCAAACACCTTTTCCTTTTCATTCAAGTATCTCTGTCCTTTAATCTCACTATTCTGAAGAGAATCTGACCATGCCCGGAGCTGACGGGAAATGCCTTCGGACTCTGATTTCAGATTTGAAATTTCAGATTTGAGATATTTAAAGGCAGGAAGTCTTTCAAGGAAACACAACATTGACCGGACTTCTCCCGCTGAGCCTCTTGCTATATAAAGGAAGGTCAAAAGTTCCTGTGTGGTTCCTCTTTCAAATCCTTCCGCGATATTATTAGAGATTGAAAGGGCGGCACGCTCTATCTGGTCGCGGAGACTGTATTTTCTCTGAAATGGCGGCTTTTCGGTCAGGGCATATATTTCTTCAGCAAGGCTTATCGCCGCTTTCCATACTGGCAAATCCTCAAACCGCTCGTATGTCATGTCGTCTTTTGTCCTCTTTATGTTTTTAATTTCAAATTTGTAATCTCTAATTTTAAATTTCTCTTGTTGTCTTTCCTATCTCAAATCTTAAATTTTAAATTTCAAATCTCTTTGTCTCTCCCCTTGTCCTGTAATCTTGCCTCAACATCCGAGCCGTGAGTTCAGGATAGGGTTGTCAACGGCAAGGGACATTAGCCTTTCCTTCTACGAGTATC
>CAMTVV010000089.1:0-8919 GCA_947085305.1 uncultured Nitrospiraceae bacterium | reverse complement strand
TTTTATAATGTCTATTCTAAGAAAGACGCGACCTTTTCCGTTGATGAGCGTTTCGAAGGTCTCTTAGATGCTTTATTTAGAGGCTTGCTTTTTCCTGATATTTCTGAAGACTTTCATTGCAGACTCCGTATAGGAAATGATCCAGAACAGCGCCTGTTCCGGCGGCGCATTGCCGGAGTTCCCGCCCATGACAAGCTCCGCCACCTTGAAGCCGAACTTGTCCTGACGGCCGGTTACCTTTACCTCCTCCCATTCCTCGTAATATACCTTATGTTTTTCGAATATGGAATTCAGCGCATGATCCTCTCTCTGTCCGTCCGCCACATGGAAGTGTCGGATATAATTCCTGCAGACCTCGCTTACGACCGCCTTGTCCTTTTCGGCCAGGGTCTTGTCGAGAATCCAGAGGTTCAATATCATTATTTCATGGAAAAAGGCGGTTCTCTCCACGCCTCTGAAGGGTGAAGCCCCCCTGGAAAGCTCTTCCTTCACGAAACCGGCGGCATGCCTGACGCAGACATCGTGCAGGACCACTCCCATCTCCTTTTGCAACCTTGCCTCCGGCAGCCCCCTTAACTTCAAGAGCTGATCTTTCCGTATCGTCTCTTTTCGGTCTAAAATCCAGTTGAGAAAACCGGCAATTCCCATGGGCATATTATTTATCCTCTAAACAACTTTCTCATGTTCGTTCATTTTTTTCAACTAAATTGAGCTATTTCAATCCCCCTCCCCTAACCCCTCCCGCCAGGGGAGGGGAAACTAACTCCCCCTTGACGGGGGAGGGTTAGAGCCTGCCCTGAACTCGATTCAGGGGTGGGGAGGATTGGCAATAAATGATTCCTCGATGCTCTGCATCGGGGTTAAAGTACTTTTTTTGTTTGTCATTCCCGCAAGCGACGCGCGTCGGGAATCCTTCTTTGAGACAGAAAGATTCTGGACAAGCCAGAATGACAAATAGATACCTCGCAGCTTGCTGCGGGGTAGTTCATTACTCAGAGCCTTTTGCAAAAGTCTCAATTTGTCACCCTGAATTTATTTCAGGGTCTCAGATCCTGAACTTGATTCAGGACATTGGTTTTATTAGATGCTGAAACAAGTTCAGCATGACAATTATAGTGTTTTCAGGACTTTTGCAAGAGCCTCCTCAGACAACTTTCTCATTAAGAATCGCTCAATTTGGGTTACAACCGCCCCTTCACAAGATTTTCCACAACCGACGGATCTGCGAGTGTTGAGGTATCGCCAAGGTCTTCGACATCGCCACGGGCGATCTTCCTCAAAATCCTTCTCATGATCTTGCCGCTCCTTGTCTTCGGCAGTCCCGGCGCAAACTGGAGTTTGTCAGGGGTTGCAATGGGGCCGATCACTGTCCTGACATGGCCCACGAGTATCTTCTTCAGCTCATCCGAGGGCTGCCGGCCTTCCTTCAGTGTAACATACACATAAATCCCTTCGCCCTTTATATCGTGAGGATAGCCGACAACAGCGGCCTCTGCCACTGTTTCGTGGCTGACCAGCGCTGATTCCACCTCTGCGGTGCCGAGTCTGTGTCCTGAAATGTTGATGACATCATCAATCCTTCCCATCAGCCAGTAATCACCGTCGGCATCAATCCTTGCGCCGTCCCCGGTCAGGTATTTCCCTGGAAATCTCGCAAAATAAACCTCTTTTATGCGTTTATTCTCAGGGTCTCCATAGGTCCCTCTCAACATTCCGGGCCACGGTTTTTCTATTAAAAGGTAACCGCCTTCATTAACTCCTGCAGGCTCGCCTTTCTCATTAACGATGGATGGAACCACGCCGGGGAAAGGCCTGTTGGCTGAGCCGGGTTTTAATGTCATTGCGCCGGGAAGCGGGGTAATGAGGATTCCGCCTGTCTCTGTCTGCCACCATGTGTCAACGATGGGAAGCTTGTCTTTGCCCACATTGTGGTGATACCACATCCACGCCTCCGGATTGATCGGCTCGCCCACTGTGCCGAGAAGCCTCAGCGAGGAGAGATCATGGTTGTTCACCCACTTCTCTCCCTCCCTCATCAGGGCCCTTATGGCTGTGGGCGCGGTATAGAAGATGTTCACCCTGTGCTTCTCGCATATGGCCCAGAACCTTCCTGCATTAGGATATGTCGGGATTCCTTCAAACATTAGGCTGGTGGCGCCGTTGGAAAGGGGACCGTAAACGATATAGCTGTGGCCTGTCACCCACCCTATGTCTGCCGTGCAGAAATGGATGTCTTCATCATGGTAGTCGAATATCCATCTGAAGGTGAGATTGGTGTAAAGGAGATACCCGCCTGTGGTGTGGAGCACGCCCTTTGGCTTTCCCGTTGATCCGGACGTGTAGAGGATAAAAAGCGGGTCTTCTGCATCCATATGTTCGGGCTCGCAGTATACGGAGATATCGGGCGCGGACATCTCGGCATTCCACAATGAATCCCTGCCGTTCCGCATGTTTATTTTATCGCTCCGGGATCTCTGGACAACGATAACCTTCTGGACCGTGGGGCACTGCAGAAGCGCCTCATCAGCATTGGACTTTAGCGGGACGAATTTCCCGCCGCGAAGGCCCTCATCAGCCGTGATGAGAACGGATGACCCGCAGTCCTGGATCCTGTCTCTCAAGGCCTGTGCGCTGAACCCGCCGAAGACAATGCTGTGGATCGCGCCAATCCTGGAACATGCGAGCATTGAGATGGCCAGCTCGGGGATCATGGGGAGATAGATGGTGACCCGGTCCCCCTTTTTCACGCCTAGCTTCTTCAGGACATTGGCGAACTTGTTCACTTCATAATAGAGCTGCTGGTAGGTGTAAGTCCTGTAGGTACCGTCATCAGCCTCCCATATGATGGCTGCCTTGTTCCGGGTCGGGGTATTCACAAACCTGTCGAGGCAGTTATAGGAGACGTTCAGTTTCCCACCCAGGAACCATTTTATTTCGGGTTTTTCAAAATTCCACTCCAATACCTTATCCCATTTTTTGAACCATGAGATATTCTTCTCAGCCATCTCTCCCCAGAATCCGTCCGGGTCCTCGACAGACCTCTTGTAGAGCTTCTCGTACTCCTCCATGCTCTTGATGTGAGCGCTCTCGCTGAACTCCCGCGAAGGCCGGAAAGTCCTGCTCTCCTCCGTCAATACTTTGATGCCCTCGTTTGACATAAATTTCTCCTTCCTTTATTTATTAACTCCCTGGCTAAATAGCAAGGCGAACAGTATTCTTAAGATAATTATAATGATAATAGAAAGAAGGGGGATAAAACCCTCAATATTCCCCCAGAAGGTTTCCTGCCTTCCGGGTGTGACTCTTGCAAAGGGGAAAATTGTTCTTGTGACCTTGTATACAGGCTCTGTGAACCTGATGAAAAAGCTCAATATAAAGTTTTGTCTGTTGCTTGTGAATATAGAGAGGACAACTCTCCCTACTATAAGCCACATGATAAAGGAAAGCGTATAATTGAACAGTTGGAACAGCATCCACCTCTCCTTAATGCGCCTCAGGGATATATGACACTCTCCACATATCCCTGAGGCTATTGTTTTTATGCCGAAACACTGTATTCAGTCTAAAAGCATTCCGGCGCTGCTGTGCCTCTGGCGATCAGATGTTCTTGGTGTCCACCTCGCCCTCCAACACAGGGTAACGACAACTCGAGACCAGGTCCTGCGTTTTCTCGTCAGGAGGGGGTGTCAGCAGGCTGACTACAATAGTCGTAATCATGCCGACAGGGAACCCGAACACTCCTGCCGAAATCGGCGCCATTCCGAACCAGGTGTAATCAGCAATCGGCGCGGTGATGCCGAATACATTGCGCAGCCAGGGATAGGTCGTGAGCATGTAATAGATGCACACGCCGAGCCCTGCCGCCATGCCGGCCATTGCCCCGTACTTGTTGGCGCGTTTCCAGAAAATGCCCAGCACCAGCGCCGGGAAGAACGCCGAGAGCGCCAGTGAGAACGCGGCTCCAACCAGGAATAAGATGTCTCCGGGCTTGTGCGAGGTGACCCATGCAGCGAATACCGCCACCATCAGAAGCAGAGTTCTTGCCACGACAAGGCGGCTCTTGGTCGAGGCTTTTGGGTTGATCATCTTGTAGTAGAGGTCGTGCCCCAGCGCGTTGGCGATGGTGAGCAGCAGTCCGTCGGCAGTGGAGAGCGCAGCTGCAAGTCCGCCTGCCGCAACCAGACCGGAAACCACGTACGGCAACCCCGCCAGCTCCGGCCCCATCAGCACGATGAGATCGCCGCCGATTGTAATCTCGGCGAGCTGTACGATACCGTCCTTGTTGATGTCAACAATGTTGAGCAGCGTCGGGTCAACCGCCCGCCACGCAAGCAGCCAGCCGGGAATGTCGGCATACGCGATGCCGACAAAATTGGAGTAGACATCGAATTTGACCAGCACCGCCAGGGCGGGCGCCGATATATACAGCATACAAATGAAGAATAGCGACCAGAACACCGAGCGGCGCGCCTCCCGCACGCTGGGCGTGGTGTAGTAGCGCATCAGGATGTGCGGCAGCGCCGCTGTCCCCAGCATCATGCAGAACACGATGCCGAGGAAGTTGCGCCGCGCGAGGTCGCGCGCTTTTTCATCCTTGCCGGGGAAGGCCACAGCGTGCTCCCTGGGTGGAGCGGCGCGCGCGGACAAGCCCTTCTCAGTAGTCCACTTCTTTTTGGCTGCCTCTATATCCTTCGGGTAATCCGCAAGCGCTTTTTCCGCGGCGCTAACCTGATCGGCAGGCGCATTGGCGGCCTTCAGATCCGCTGCCTTTTTCTCAAGCGCGGCTTTGCCTTCCGCATAGGACTTGGCCGGGTCCGCCAGCAAGGCCGTTGCCGCGTCGGACCGGTCCTTGAAGATCTTCCTCACTTCCTGCTCCCCGGGGTCTGCGGTGAACTTCTTCTCCAGTACAGCTATTTTCTGCATTAGTGGGCCATAAGCGAGCTGCGGAATCGGAAAGCCTACGTGTTTGATGCCCAGCCAGGTCACAGGGGTGAGGTAGGCGATGATCAGAATGATATACTGCGCTACCTGAGTCCATGTCACTGCGCGCATGCCGCCGAGGAAGGAACAAAGCAGTATCCCTGCCAAACCGACGAACACTCCGATGCCGAACTCGAGCCCGGTAAAGCGGCTGGTAATCAGGCCCACGCCGTAGATCTGCGCGATGACATAAACAAACCCGACCAATATCGTAGACACGATGCCGAATGTCCTGGGCACGTTGCCGTAACGGGCGCCGAGGAAGTCTGAAACTGTGAACTGGCCGAACTTGCGCAGGTACGGGGCGAGAAACACCGCCACCAGCACATAGCCGCCGGTCCAGCCCATGATGAACGCCAGACCGTCGTAGCCTTGCAGATAGAGCGTGCCGGCCATGGCGATGAAGGAGGCCGCGCTCATCCAGTCGGAGGCGGTCGCCATGCCGTTGAAGAAGGCCGGCACACGCCGTCCCGCGACATAATACTCATCAACTTGTAGCGTGCGGCTCATGATGCCGATCATGGCATAGAGGGCGATCGTCGCCAGCAGGAAGCTCATGCCGATCGCCCTGCGCCCCATGCCGAGCTGCTCGGCGACGGCAAGCAGGGCGATGAAGGCGAAAAAACCACCGGTGTAAAGCCAGTAATAGCGCTTAAGCTGCTGAGTGAATGCCTTTTGGCTGAAGCCTGCTTGCTGGCTCATTCTTCCACCTCCTGCACGCCGTATTCGGCGTCAAGTTTATTCATGTAGCGCCAATAGATCCAGATGATCACCATGTACACGATCAGAGCGCCCTGCGCCGACATGTAAAAGGAAAACGGCCAACCGAAGAAATTGATTTCATTCAATCCGACCGCAAACCATGATTGGACGTACGTGACGACGAACCAGACCGCGAGCAGAATCGCCACGATGATGATGTTCTTTCGCCAGTACTCGTGGTGCTTTTCGCTTAGTTGTATCATTTTGCCTCCTTCTCAGAATTTTGATTCCTTGTTTTTACTCTTGCGTTGGACCATGCTGCTTTTTTTGAGCAATTCCCTGTGGGCTTGCCACAGGGTTACCTTCTTCTGTCATTCTGGCTTGTCCAGAATCTTTCTGAAGGATTCCCGACCGATCTTCGTCAAGCGAGGACAAGAGCAAGAATGACAATGACAACAAAACAAATATCGGATTCTTTGATACCCTGCGGTCTTTGCCGCAGGGTTGTTCATTTCTTTCACCTCCTTCCTTTGTTTTGCAGGCAATGCCGCAATAAATCATGCCGTACTGCCATCAGCAGCCAGCGCTGCTCATGGCTTTCCCACTCTCACGAGGTCTTTCACCATCTTTACCCCAAGTTCCTGCAGAAGACTGAGGAACCTCTGAAAAAGCTGTGCAGTGACAAAGGCGTCCATAAGCGCATTATGCGCGCCGGAAACCTGAATTCCGTATTTCTTTGCAAGGGAAAAGAGGTCTTTATCGCCGTTTTCCCCGTAGTGTCTGCTGAAATCCCCGTCCTGATGCTTTATCCAGTCGTGGATCCTGTAAGTATCAACGACTGGATTGGTGAAGGCGCTGAGGGACAATCTCTTAATCTCCTTATTGAGGAACATCAGGTCGAGGGACAGGAAATGACCTATCACCACGCACCCCTTGCAGAAGGCAAGAAACTCATCCATGACGCCGGCTATGGACGGCAGCTCCGCCACGTCAGAGGGGGTGATGCCGTGCACCACCACGCTCTCTGAAGTAAAATCCGACTCAGGGTTCACCATTTTGTATAAGGTATTCCCGAAATCTATCCTGCCGCCGGTCATCTTTATAGCGCCGAGGGAGACGATGGAGTCTTTCCTGTGGTCCAGTCCGGTAAGCTCTGTGTCAATGACTACATAACAGGCTTCATCTATGGGGAGGTTCAATAGCTCTGCATGGGCGCGGTCCGGTCTTCTGAACAGCTCTGCCGGCCCGGTCATCAGCCGCCCACCATCCCGGCTTTATATTGCTCGGTAATAATGTCCTGTGCTTTCGCAATGATATGGAATGATTCTTTGAGATATTTCTTTTCGAGATTGCTCAGGGCGTCGGGGTTAATGAAATTATCGGGCGGCAATGACTTATTCGCCTGGTCCATCTGATGCTGGATCCTCAGCAGCGTTATGAATTCAAAGGCCTGCTCCAGGTCTTCGGACATCTCCTTCATCACCGAATGCCTGTGCTTCAGCGCCTCTATTCTCTCGAGGGTGGAGGTATCGGGGATGCCCGTCTCCAGGGCAAAGAATCTGGCAATGTCCACGATGGGCCCGATGCCGCTGTGCTTGAGGTCAAGTTTATTCTTATGCTCTCCGCTCTTCTCAACGATGAACGTCTTGAAAAACCCGAGGGGGGGTCTGTTCTTTGTGATCACAGACGCCATCTGGGCAAGGAATATATTCTGACCCTTCAGGGAGCTGATAAGGAACGACCTCAGGTCTTCCGCAAGCCTGAGCTCACCGTAAAGGGGTCTGAAATCGAAGAATATCAGGGATTTCAGGACGGCAGCAGGGGTGGGGGAGGAGATCCAGCGGGAGAAGTGCTTTTTCCATTCTTTGAGGGGCAGGCGCCACCGGGGGTTGCTCGCCATGTAATCAGCAGGGCAGAGCGGGAAGCCGCACTTCAGCAGGCTGTCCCTGACCAGGAGCGTGAATGCCGAGAAATACCTCTTCGCCTCATCCTCCTTTGGCGTGTTTTCAGGGTCCTCGTAGATTATTGCATTGTCCTGGTCCGTCTTGAAGGTCTGCTCCTTTCTGCCTTCACTGCCGAAAGATATCCAGCAGTAATTCAGGGGAGGCGCGCCGAACTTCTTCTCTGTGAGCTCCAGTATCTTCCTGAGGAGGCGGTCATTGATCTCGGTGATGATCCTCGTGATATTGGACGCCTTTGCCCCCTCTTTCATGAGCAGTTCCACAACCTTGTTTATTTTCTTTGATGCGGGCACGAGGCCTTCTATGGACTGCTGTCTCTCTATCTCCCTTGCTATGGAAATGGGAGACGTGCCCTGGAGCATCATAAGGTCATGGTTGGTAATTACGCCCATGAGCTTTCCGTTGTCGATCACGAGAAGATGGTGGATGTTGTAGCGGATCATGTTAAGAATGGCCTCGAAGCAGTAGTCCTTTGCCTCTGCCTTTATAAGGGAGCTACTCATAATGCTTTTTACAGGGTCGAGCACGCTCCTTGCTCTGGATACCACCTTGTCCCTGAGGTCCCTGTCGGTGACGATGCCTGCGGGAATGCCGGCAGAATCAAGGAGCACCAGGGAACTAATCTTGTTCTGAGACATCGCCTCAGCCGCATCCATTATGGAGATATCCTGGGACGCAGTGACCACCTCTTTGGTGATGAGCTCGCCCACGGGTGTTGTGAAGAGGAGTCTGTCCCCTCCGCCGTAAAGCAGGCTTCTCTTATGTATCTCTTTATACGTCTTGTCTATATACTTGTTGAGGAAGGACACGAGGAAGTATTCCGCAAAGGCAGGGTGCTTCTCCATCAGTTTCATGACTGCGCCCCTGCCGATGAGGTAACAGGTGGTATCCTCCACCGCCACCACATTGGCCCTTGACTTATCCCCGCTCACCAGGGAAAGGAATCCGAAGGTATCTCCTTCTCCCCTGGTATCAATGGCCAGTTCATCGTCCTTGCCGGACTTTATGAAGACCTTCACAGAACCCTTTTTGACAATCCTGAGATACTCGCTGGCAGGTCCTTCCTGGTAAAGGATGGTAGAACCCTTTGGATAGAACTCCATCGAGACACCCCCTGCAATATCCTTCAGGGCGGCCTCCTCAAGGTCCTGAAACGGCGAAACATTCCTCAGGAATTCTATGACGTCTTCGATGTTCATATGTTTCGAGCTGTTTTTTTCTTTAGTTACCATATATAAGTTACCATATATAAGTGATTCTTTCTCGTTTTGTATGG
>CAMTVV010000088.1:0-8373 GCA_947085305.1 uncultured Nitrospiraceae bacterium | reverse complement strand
TGCTATGACAACATTTTCACCGCCTTTTAAGCCTTCCACAACCTCCATCATCTCGCCGTATTTCTGTCCGACCTTCACAAACCTTTCCTTTGCCCTGCCGCCATCAACAACAAAGACCTTTACGGTTTCTCCCTCATAAAGAAGGGAGATTATCGGCACAAGCACGGTATTTCTTCCGGCGCCTGTATAAAGGATTATATGAGCAAAAAGTCCGGGCTTTAACAAACCGTCAGGATTCGGCACGATGGCCTCAGCCTGAAGCGACCTCGTCTTTTCTTCAAGACCCGGATAAATCGTATTTACCTTCCCTTTAAATTCCCTGTTTGCAAAGGCATCAACCCTGAAGGTTATATCCTGACCCTTCTTCAGCCTTCCCACATCCTTCTCTGTCACGGTGAAATTGAGTTTAAGCGGATTGTTCTGTATGATTACAAACATGTTAGCGCCGTTTCGCACATAATCACCCGCTGAGACCTTCTTTTCCTTTACATAACCTGAAAGGGGAGAATAGACCTTTGTCTTGATGAGCTTTTGTTTTGCGAGAGACAATGCTGCCCTTGCCCTTTCGACCTCAGCCTCTGCAAGAGAAAGCCTTGTAGAGACATCGTCGAACTGCTGCTGTGTGACGAGTTGCTCCTTGTAGAGCGATTGCTTGCGCCCAAATTCGAGTTTTGTATTTTCAAAGGTTGCCTGCGCCTGTCTTAACCCAGCCTCTGCCCTTTTCACTTCAAGCCCGTAGTCGGTATCATCAATTACCGATAACAGCATTCCCCATGAGACTGCCGTTCCATTATCAACCTTTACTTCCTTTAAAATGCCGTCAACCTCTGCGCTTACAATTACTTCTTCATTTGGGTTTAAGGTGCCGATGGTTTCCACAAAAGGTTTGAGAGGTTTTACTTCCACGTCTTGAACACGGACATTCACTATCTTTTCTGCAGGAGCTTTTACTTCCCTCTTTTTGCAAGAAGCCAGAATTAGCAATGACATCAGTAAGACCAACAATACGGTTAATTTAAATCTCATATTTTATCCCCTTATCTTTATAAATTGCTTTTTGTCACCCTGAGCGTTCGACTGAGCTCACGCCGAAGGCTTGTCGAAGGGTGATGTAACTCATTGTTTTTATGTCATGGTTCGACAAGCTCACCATGACAATTACTACTTTACAAACAGACTCTATTTATTTTCCGACTGATGACTAATGACTGCTTTAAGCAATGTTCCGGTTGTCCTCTGCAATCTCAAAATTGACAATTGATAGCTATAGTTTGCATCAGTTAGTTGTCTTTCTGCTGTAAGGAGCAGTGTATTTGCATCGATGACATCTATGCTGTTGGCAAGTCCGAATTCATACTGACGTGATACCGAATTATAGTTGTCCCTTGCGAATGTCAGCTGGTCTTCAAGGGATTTCAAAACCCCTTTCTGTGTCTGAAAATCAAGGTATGCATTTTCTACCTCGATGCCTACTGTTTTCTTAAGGTCTTCATATATAAGCTCTGCCTGCCTCTGCCTTGCCTCTGCCTCTCTAACCTCGGCTTTTCTCAGCCCCCCTTCAAAAAATGCGAAATTCAGGTTGAGGCCGCCATAAATACTTTCTTTGTTAAGAAAGGCGGATGCAGGGTCCTCATTTCTCCTTGAATAAACACCTGCGATGGAAAACGTCGGCCAGTATGAGCCTTTTGTATATTTGACCTGATCTTCTGCTATTTTTTTCTGAAGCCCTGCAGCTTTTAATTCAGCCCTCTCGGACATGGCCGTCTGCTTAAAACAGTCGGCAGCCGGCAGTCCGCAGTCAATATTATAATTAGAGCAATGGAGCAGCAGAGCAGCAGAGCAGTAGTTATCAGGTGAAATAATTTTCCCCTTATCTCGCTGCTGCTCTGTTGGTCCGCTGTTCTGTTGCTCTTTTAATTCAAAATCTCCATTCAACCCTACAACCCTTGCAAGCGCCGCCTTTGCCAGCTTCAGATTATTTTCCGCCCTCACCAATTCAGCCTGCGCGCCTGACAATTCAGCCCCGGCCCTCAGCAGGTCAGTCTTTGTCACCTCGCCAACTTTGAGCCTCACAGAAGCAGCATCCCTGTGTTTTGCAAGCCTTTCAGCATTTGCCTTTGCAATCTCAACAGCCTTCTTTGCCATGAGCGCATCGTAATATGCAGCTGCAGCGCTAAAGATATACGACTCCTTGACTGTATGAAGGTCGTATCTGCTCTTTTCGATGCCTTCCCTGGAAATTTTAAGGGCAGTAAGTTCCCTGCCGCTTACTGATAGAGATTGATCAAGCCTTAACCCCCATGATGCAGAGTCATTCGGCTGGATTACCGAGCCTGTTGATGAACGCTTGTCTTCACTGTATTTTGTGTAACTTCCGAATGCTGAGAGCTTTGGGAGCAATGCCGACAGGGCTTTATCTTTCGTTCTTTCTGAAATATACAGGTCTTCTTCAGATATCTTGATACGCTCAGAGCGCTCAAGGGCAATCCCGTAAAGGTCATCGAGCGAATATTCCTGCGCAGCTGCTCGGCCGCAGAATATTAAGACTGCTGTTAAAACCATGCATACATAAAGTAGGCAGTAGGCAGTAGACAGTAGACGGGCAGGTTTGACGATACTTCTCATCTTTTTATCACCTCGATTAGTTTATATAATAACTTGCCGATTTCATCGCATTTGTTCATCAGATTATCGTTGTCAATGCCTGCAGTTCCCTTTCCTGCTTTCTACTGTCTACTTTCTACTGCCTTTTAATCGTTCCTCTCACAAATAACTTCACATATTCCTCGATTGTTTTTTCGGTATCGTCCTCCATAAATTTCTTAAGCATCTTTAATTCACGGGCATAAAAGTAGGAAAAAAACATGCCGAGAAATGCGCGGGCAGCAATGCGGGTATCCATATCCATAATAATTCCTTTTTCCTTTAACCTATCAAAATACGATGCGAGCACCTTAAACAGCTCATCCACAATTGCATGGTGTATTCTCTGTATCTGCTCAGGATACCTCTGCATTTCCGAATGCATTATTCGTATGAGGTCCTTTCTCTGGATGAGCGTTTCAAGAAATCTCCCTGCAATCAAGGTCAGCGCATCCGCATATTTCAGATCCTCAATTTCTCTCAGGATTCCCTTTAAAGCGGGCAAAAATGAATATGTATTTATCACCTCTTCAAAGAGCTTTTCCTTGGAAGAAAAGTGCCTGAAAAGAGTGAGCTCTGCAACAGAGGCCTTGCCGGCTATCTCTTTTGTAGTTGCTCCGAGATATCCCTTATCCGAAAAAGCCTTCAATCCAGCCTCCAAAATCCTGACTCTCGTGGTATTTGTCTTCATGTTTGTTAGCGCTCACTTACATTAACCGGTCGCGCTCATAAAAGTCAAGGAGCTGCTCCGTTTGCAATTTATGATACATATGGCGCATTATTATGCCGATGGAAGTCGTCCGTCTGAGCCGCACATCGAGGATACGCGCAGGCCATCTCTGGGTATTTTCCAATGAGCTTGCAGAAAGCCCGAAGGGGTTTGAACCCGGCTCCCTTGTGGAGCTGCGGGACCGAAAAGATGCCTTTCTCGGGGTCGGTTATATCAATTCCCGCTCGCTTATCGCAGTCAGGATTCTCACCCGGCAGAGGGAGGAGCTCACTCCCCAATTTTTCAAAAAGAGGATCCTTGACGCCGTAGAACATAGAAAACGGTTTCTGGAGGACATGAACTCCTGCAGGGTGGTCTTCAGCGAGGGAGATTTCCTGCCCGGTCTCATCGTGGATAAATATGATGACTGCCTTTCGGTCCAGATTCTTACCCTGGGCATGGATGTCCGGGCCCGGACCATCATTGAAGCTCTTGATGAAATCCTGTCTCCTTCGGTGATCGTTCTTCGCAATGACAGTTCGGCGCGCCTCCTTGAGGGCCTCAGGCAGGAGAAGGCCGTGGTCAAAGGCGCTCTGGACAAGCTTCCTGTGTTCCGCGAGGCCTCCCTGCTTTTTGAAGTCGATCCCCTGAGGGGACAGAAGACCGGGTTCTTCCTCGACCAGAGGGAGAACAGGGTCGCTTTCAGCCGGCTTGTGAAGTCCGGAAAAGGGCTTGACCTCTTCTGTTACACCGGCGCCTGGAGTCTCCATCTTGCATATAATGGCGCAGAGGTGACAGGTGTTGATGAGTCTGAAAGCGCCATCGCAACGGCTCAGAGAAATGCTGCCGTGAATGGTCTTTCAGAACGGTCTGTCTTTAAGAGGGCGGATGTCTTTGCATTTCTGAAAGAGGAGCTAGCGCGGGGAAGCGTGTATGATTTTATCGTCCTCGACCCCCCTGCTTTTGTGAAGTCCGGAACAAGGGTGAAGGAAGGGCTGCGGGCGTACAGGGAGATAAATGCCCGCGCGATGCAGCTGCTCGGGAAAGGCGGCCTCCTTGCCGCATCATCATGTTCCTATCATATCAACAAGGAGATGTTCGTGGAGATGCTGCGTTCGGCGGCGCGGGATGCGGGCAGGCAGGTGAGGCTCATAGAGCTGCGCTCCCAGGCAAAAGACCATCCAGTCCTGCTTTCCATGCCCGAGACTGAATATCTCAAGTGTGCGTTTCTGGAGATAATCTGATCTGTTACTAATCCGGTCATTAGTAAAGCCACATAAATCACCCTCCCCTTCATCCCCTCCCCTCAAGGGAGGGGAATAAATATACCCCTCTCCCCTGGCGGGAGAGGGCGAGGGTGAGGGGGCTTTACAGCGTCAACTTTTGAAATAGATTCGTAATCACCGTATTGGATACAACGATGCCTTCCCGTGTCAGCCTGAGGTATCCTCCGGAAGATTCAAGGAGCCGGCCGGCGACCAGTTCCACCGCTGCCGGCTCGAGGTCGAGCCCCAGGTCATCCCTGAACTCACTGATGTTCAACCCTTCTGTTTTTCTCAGTCCGAGGAGAATGAATTCCCGCATAGCCTCCTCGCAGGAAATTTCCACACTCTCTTCGACAGCAAGATTACCTGTCTGCAAAACCCCGATATATCGCCCGATATCATTTGTGTTTCTTATCCTTCTGTCTCCGATGAAACTGTAGGCGCCTGCGCCGAGGCCGATATACTGTCCCCTGTTCCAGTAATTCAGGTTGTGCCTGCATTCTGAACCCGGTTTTGCAAAGTTTGATATTTCATAGCGCCTGTATCCGGCCTCTGCAAACCTGTCGATTGCGTGGTAATACATTTCAAGGATCAGATCCTCGGGAGGTTTCTCAAGTTCTCTCCTCGTGATTGCTTCGTATAACAGAGCGCCCTTCTCCGGGGTGAGTTCATATGCAGAGATATGTTCAGGAGATAATTCCATCGCAGTTGCCGTATTCTGAGCCCATTCGGCCGGCGACTGACCAGGTATGCCATAGATAAGGTCAATTGACATGTTTGCGGCATCCGAGTAGCGTATCGCAGCCACGGCCTTTATCACGTCATCGAATCCATGTATCCTGCCGAGGAGTTTCAATTCATTGTCATGAAATGATTGGACGCCGAGGCTGAACCTGTTCACCCCCGCATCAGAAAGCGCGCGGGCCTTCTCCTTATCAATGGTTCCGGGATTCGCCTCAATGGTTATTTCAGCATCTGGAGATACTGTGAAGGAATCCTTTATCTTTCTCAGCAGTCTTATGAGCGACAAAGCTGGCACGGTTGTGGGCGTGCCGCCCCCAATATAGACCGTCTTTAATTCACCGGCTGTCTCTTTCCTGAGCTCGAGTTCATGAACCACTGCTGAGATATATTTCAGGGCAAGGTCTTCGTCATAGGGGAGGGATAAAAAATCACAATAGATGCATTTCTTTATGCAGAAGGGGATGTGGATGTAAAGGGAATTAATCATCGCAAGGCTTTATTTACCTTTCATCTCCCCCTATTATATACTTCGATAATGTCAAAGAGCGAATTCGAAAAACTGATCGATATCATGTCCGCGCTGCGCGGGGAAAAGGGCTGCCCATGGGACAAGGAACAGACGAGGGAGTCCCTTAAGCCCTTTCTTGTAGAAGAGACCTATGAGGTCCTTGAGGCCATTGATGAAGGGAATCCTGAAAAGATAAAGGAAGAACTGGGCGACCTCCTCTTTCAGATCATCTTCCATTGCCGGATCGCAGAGGAACGGAAAGAATTCGACCTCAGTGACGTGGTCCGGAAAATTTCGGAAAAGATGATCAGCAGGCATCCCCATGTCTTCGGAGAAGCGACTTATGAAACCTCTGAGGAGGTGCTTAAACAGTGGGAGGAGAAGAAGAGAGAAGAAGGGAAGAGCAGGGAGTCAATTCTTGAAGGCATCCCCAGGGAACTTCCTTCCCTTTTGAGGGCGCACCGCATTCAGGCAAGGGCCTCCCGGGTGGGGTTTGACTGGAAGCAGGTGGATGATGTGCTCGAGAAACTTGATGAGGAAATAGGGGAGTTCAGAAAAGCCCTGAAAAGGAAAGACCGTCAGGAGCTCGAGGATGAGCTGGGAGACGTCTTTTTTGCCCTTGTAAACATCTCCCGGTTTGTGGGAGTGAACCCTGAGGACGCGCTGCGAAAAACCATCAGTAAATTCATTTCCAGGTTCCGTTACATAGAGATGAAGGCTGCGGAATCAGGCAGGCGTCTTTCCGGGATGTCCCTTGAGGAGCTGGACGCTCTGTGGGACGAGGCAAAGGGGAAAGAGTAAGAAGCACTTCTCATTGCCGCATGAATGCTGAGAGGACAGCGGTGAAGTGTCTCCTGCGGCAAAACATCAGCAATGCCGCAGGAGACGGTGGATTACTCGCAGCACAGGCGTCTCATTCTCTTCTTCCCGTTGGATGAGACGGCCAGAACAACCTCGACCTTTCTTCCGCAGTTGCAGCAGAACTGCGCCTTGTTCTTCGACTCCATACGCGCTGCCACGTCGGTCTTTGACTTCTTTACCTCTGCCATTCTGTATCCTCCTTTCATATTGCAGAATCCTCAGGAAATTTCCCGCTCACCTTTGCCGGACACGCAGTTTCCCTGTCCGCGTTCCTCTTCTTGATCGGCACAGCCACTGCGGGCGAACACCACAAGAGCGGAAATTTCACAAAACTTGATAATCTAACAAATTCACACGCTTCCTGTCAAGAAAGGCTCAGGGAACGGGTCTGCGACAAATTTGTTGGTATTTTGAAAACCCCTCTTTGGAAAAGAGGGGCGTGGGGAGATTTTAAGCAGGGCAGCCACACAGGGCTGCCCCTACAAGAGAAAATAACGTCTGTAGGGGCGACCCTATGTGGTCGCCCTTACTGCCATAAAATCCCCCTTCATCCCCCTTTGCCAAAGGGGGAATATTGATAGCAATGTGCCTTTACCACGTTAGAAATAATGCCCCGCTGGAATTTCTAACGGGGTTTACCCATAAATTTGTCGCACACCCTCAAGGAACATAGTAATTCACGGCGAAGAATATGGAGCGGCGGTGTGGATCATCCCGCCATGATTTAGATCATGGTTCATATCTGCCGCATCCGGCATTCTATTATTGCGATGACCGGCACAACAGAAGGCATTAGCAAGGCTGAACAGGCGGCGCAAGAGGTATCGGTGATAAAACAGAGACACCCAAGGATGGCAAGGGAAAGCAGAACGATCCATGCCATGGTTCATCTGTACTGCCGTGACCATCACGGCCGTCATGTGACAAAGGGCAAGCTCTGTCCGGACTGCAGCGAACTCTTCGACTATGCAGAACTGCGCCTCAACAAGTGTCCCTTCCAGGAGAAAAAGACCACGTGCGCCAACTGCCGGGTGCACTGCTACAAACCTTCCATGCTGGAGAAAGTGAAAACAGTGATGCGTTACTCCGGCCCGCGCATGACCTTCCGCCACCCTGTCCTTGCACTTTTTCATCTCCTTGACGGCAGGAAAAAGCCCCTTACTAAAGTAAATATATAATCACAGAAGGCTCTCGCAAAAGTCCTGACCACAGAGGCCGCGGAGAAAGTTAAAGAAGTTACTGAATCCTGCCGTCTTTGAGCGTAATGATCCTGTCTGCGCGGGAGGCCAGGTCCTTGTTGTGGGTGACCATGACTATCGTATATCCCGCGTCATGAAGCGACTTGAGCAGCTCGAATATCCTGTCACTGTTTTCTGAGTCAAGGTTGCCGGTAGGTTCATCCGCAAGCACGAGCTCAGGGTCATTTACGAGCGCGCGCGCAATGGCAACGCGCTGCATCTCGCCGCCGCTCAACTGGTTCGGGGTATGCCCTATCCTGTCTTTGAGCCCAACCATACTGATGAGTTCAGTAATCTTTTCGCGGTCTGTCTTTTGCTTGCTGAAGATCCTGGGCAGCGACACATTTTCGAATACCGAAAGGCCCGGCATGAGATAGAACTGCTGGAATACAAAGCCTATTTTTC
>CAMTVV010000087.1:0-22732 GCA_947085305.1 uncultured Nitrospiraceae bacterium | reverse complement strand
TGAGCAATTGAATCCAGTCCGGCGATAGCGCGATACACAACCGGAAAATCAAGGTCAACACCCGCCTCAACAATCTGCGTGCTGATTACGCGGGTTGGCATTTTATCTTTGAGTCGCTGTCTTATTTGCTTAATCACTTTTGAACGATGCTCGCCGCACATAAGCGCAGAAAGATGAAAAGTATCTTCCTTCGGCATCAGTTCATAGAGTGTGCGACAGTCATCGCGCCTGTTGACGATGCACAGGACGGACGGATGTTGAGCAAGTTCCTTTGCAAGGTCTTCCCATGTGCGGGAAGTCAGAAGATCGTCCGGCACATGAATTTCAACGCGCTTGAATGCCTTATGTAAGGCAACTGGACTTTCCATAATCTCAACGGTATCCGCCAATCCTTCAAACCGGTAATCAACAGACTTGTGGGGCGTGAATGCCGGCTGTGTCGCCGTGCTGAGAAGAAAAGTTACGCCGTAATTTTTTTGCAACTCTTTCATGGTATGAAGAATGGGATTGAGAAATTCAGGTGGCAATAACTGAACTTCATCAAGCACTACAACACTGTTCACGATATTATGAAGTTTCCTGCAGCGGCTTGAGCGATTGGCAAAAAAGGATTCAAAGAATTGAACTGACGTTGTTACGATGACCGGAGCGTCCCAGTTTTCACATGCAAGCCTGCTTTTTGTTGTCTCGTGTCCTTCATCCGACACATCAACGTTGCTGTGATGCTCGACAACTGCGTCGTTGAATATCTGTCCGAATTGATCGGCGGTCTGCTCAATAATGCTCGTGTAAGGGATAACATAGATAATTCGCCTCTTGCCGTATGTAACAGCATGGCGCAAGGCAAAAGCCATAGACGAAAGCGTTTTCCCGCCGCCTGTGGGAACGGTCAAGGTGAAGATTGCAGGTTTGTGCGATGATTTTGCAATACATTGCCTCAATATCTCTGTCCGCTGTTTGTTGACAGCGGTATCATCGGCCCCCGCCTGTTTCCTCTCCATATAAGTTTCAAAAAGAGGCAGCAGTTCATTCAGTGATTGGTAGCCTTTGCGCGCCTTAGATTTGGCCGGATCAAGAAATGCCTCTGTATCAAGAAAGTCAGCATCGACAAGGCAGGAATAGAGCATCCTGATCCAGAGCGCATGACCGTCACTTGTTATGAATTTTTGACTGGGAAAAGATTGTTCCGTGATTTCCTGCGGGATGTTTGAAGCGAAGGCTTTCTTGAGGAGAACATCATTTTGAAGACGGTGGATTAAACTCTTATTGCCTGCTTCGGCAGTTTGCCAATCGGTAATCCCGGCGTGATGTCCGGCGATAAGATAGCTGAAAATACGACCTGCTTTTTTAAATTTTTCATGTGAATGAATCGCCCCAGCCGTTGAATGATCCACCTTGCCTTTTTTTGTCTCGATATGCGCATCGGCAGAAGCAAGGAGCATCTTCTGAAAATCCGCCGAATACTTCCCCAAATCATGCCACAACCCCGCAAGATACCCCCATTCTCCACATCCGAATTCCGCCGCAAACGATGCAGCAAGTTCCGCCGTCCCCTTCAGATGCCCCTCAAGCCGATGCCAATCATCAACAGGTTTCCCTTCGACGCTATGAGCAAAAAATGTTTCCACAAAATCTCCCCTTCCCCCTCTTTGCCAAAGAGGGGTTTATTGTCAGCGCTCAGATATTCATCTGTCAACTGAAAGGCGAAATCCGCCGGGAATCTCTCCGAGTTACGTTTTACCTGTTCATTAAGCCGCAATGACGAGAATCCTTTAGCAAATTTCTGTTTCAACTCTACGCCGTTTGACAATATCTGTCAATTTGCAGAGGCTATTTGTCAGGGGCGCTGCCGCGCCGATGAAGTAATCCCTGCATCCACCGTAAATATTTGAGTGACCGAATTGTTAAAGTGTAAGGTTTGTAAGAAGTTTTTTGCGATTTTTGACCGGCAACGTCGCCGGCCTGTGTTACAATAAATGACGCTATGCGAGCCGCAGCCATTGATGCAGGTTCAAACACTCTCAGAATGCTCATCGGGGATGCTCATGACAATGTTGTCTCCCGCATACACGCTGATCGGGCTGTTACAAGGCTTGCCGAAGGGCTCAGGGATACGGGCATTCTGAGGCAGGAGCACATGAGAAAATCCGTCTCTGTTCTGAAGGACTTTTCCCTCTCCATTGCAGGATATGGAGTAACCATGGCGAAAGCCGTGGGCACCAGCGCCCTCAGGGATGCAAGAAACAGCCGGGAGTTTCTGGATATGGTCTTTCAGGAGACGGGAATCAAGATCGAAGTTATATCGGGCATAAGGGAAGCTGAACTTACGGTCAAGGGAATTCTCATGGGGGTTAAAGATATCGATGACACTTCGCTGATTATTGACATCGGCGGCGGGAGCACGGAATGGATAATCCATAAAAACAATGAACCTCCCCTCTGCGGTTCTCTCCCTGTGGGAGTCGTTAATCTCCTTGAGAGATTTATAAAAACAGACCCGCCATCAGCTGCCGATATTGCATCCCTTAACAGGGAGCTCGAGGCTCAAATTCTTCCGCTGAAACAGGCGCCGGCGGAAAGGGACCTTTCCGTGAAAGGCTTTATCGGGACGGGGGGAACCATCGCTACCCTGGCATGCATGGATCTTCAGTTGAAAGAGTACGCTTATGAAAAAGTGCATATGCATAAAATTCCCATCCAGAGGCTTTACCTGCTCAGAGATATGCTTGTCTCGCTGCCTCTGGACAGAAGGCGGGATGTCGCGGGCCTCGAACCGGAAAGGACTGACTTGATTATCCCCGGCATTCTGCTTACAATTAGACTCATGGATTTCTTGGGTTTCCCCGAAGTCACCGTAAGTGACCACGGCCTGCTTGAGGGGCTTATAAAGGAGATGAATGATGAAAACGGTGTTTGAAAGACCGAAGAGTCTGAAGCCTGCGCCATTCAGATACTGCCCGGGGTGCGGTCACAGCCTCATTCACAGACTTATAGCGGAGAGTATTGATACCCTCGGCATTCGGGAAAAGGTGATCGGGATAGCGCCTGTCGGCTGCGCTGTCTTTGCATACGATTATTTCAATTTCGATATCCTCGAGGTAGCCCACGGCAGGCCGCCTGCTGCTGCAACCGGCATGAAAAGGGTCCTTCAGGACAGGATAGTCTTCTCCTACCAGGGTGACGGCGACCTGGCAGCCATCGGCACGGGCGAGATCGTCCACGCAGCGGCCAGAGGGGAGAATATTACCGTCTTCTTTATCAATAACGCAACCTACGGCATGACCGGCGGCCAGATGGCCCCCACAACGCTTCTTGGCCAGAGAACAACCACGACCCCCAGGGGGAGAGAGGCGGTTCATGCGGGTTATCCCCTCCGTGTATCGGAGCTGCTCGCCACCATCGAAGGCGCTTCACTTATCGCGCGAACCTCGGTGGATTCAACGAAGAACCTCAGAAACACAAGAATGCTCATTGAAAAGGCGTTCAGATATCAGATGGACAACAGGGGCTTCAGCCTGGTGGAGATACTGTCGCCCTGCCCCACAGACTGGAGACTGTCCCCTGAGGATTCGATGAAATGGATACAGTCTGATATGATGTCAGTTTACAAGCCGGGCATCCTGAAAGACAAATTTGCGGAGGAAGATTGAAGGACGTCAGGATACTGGTGGCAGGTTTCGGAGGGCAGGGGGTTCTCCTCCTGGGGAGGCTCATCGCCTATGGGGGGATGATCGAGGGCAGGGAAGTCACCTGTTTTCCTTCCTACGGCGCAGAGATACGCGGCGGAACCGCCAATTCCACGGTGATTATTTCCGATGAGATGATAGGTTCCCCCATTGTCAGAGACCCTGATATTTTCATTGCCATGAACGAGGCTTCTTTGAAACGGTTCCAGCCGAAGATCAAGATGAACGGGCTGCTGATATTTGACTCTTCCATGATAAAGTCACCGGATATAAGATGCGATATATCTGCCGTCGATATACCTGCAACCGTGATCGCCGCATCCATAGGGGGGAAGGGATCGTCCCATAAAGCTGCTCTTGCCGCCACTCAGGTGAGGTCCGCCAATATGGTGATGCTCGGCGCGCTCATTGCGGAGACAGGGATACTGAAGGTGAAAAGCGTGATGAACTCCCTGGAAAGGTTAACGTCCGGAAAGAGCAATAAAACCCTGGAGGGCAACAGAGAGGCTATCAGAAGAGGGATACAATACATTGCGGATAAGAAAAGCAAAGATCGCTGACATAAAAACTATTCACCGGCTGATCAACGAGTTCGCGAAAAAGGGGGAGATGATACCCCGTTCTTTAAATGACCTCTATGAGAATATACGCGACATCTTCGTCTGTGAAGACCGGGGAGAGATAAAGGGAGTCTGTGCGCTCCATATACTATGGGAAGATCTGGCGGAGATACGGTCCCTCTCTGTAAAGCTGGATTCCCAGGGAACCGGCATCGGCAAACGGCTTGTCAATACATGCGTCAGGGAGGCGGAAAAGCTCGGCCTCAGGAAGATCTTTGCCCTCACCTATCATCCTGACTTCTTCAGGAAAATGGGGTTTTCAGAGATTGACAAGTCAGAGCTTCCCCAGAAGATATGGGGCGAGTGCCTGAGATGTCCGAAATTCCCTGAGTGTGATGAAACCGCGGTCATACGGGTATTGCGGGGGAAATAACCCGAAGGGGTCAAGGGATATGGGGGTCCAGGATTCAAGTGAGAGCAGCTGGATCACCGAGCAAAACATCACTTGCACCCTCGAATCCTTGAACCCTTTTTTTACAGTTCCTTCATCACGACCTTTATGTACGCCTTTGCCCGCAACTCCTCGATATTTTTCTTGAGCCGGTAGTTGATCTCCTGCTCGGTAAGATATTCCTCGACCTTTTCTCTCACCTCTTCATAAGCAGCGCCTTTGAATTCCGAGAGGTGGCTGCTATAAAATTCCTTCACCGCGTCCTCTTTGATCCTTATGAGGGACCTTACCTTCAATTCTATATATTCGTTCACCAGCTCGTCGTCCGTCTTTGCCTCAACCTTCAGTTTCCTCGCCTCTTTCAGGAGAACGATCCTGTTTATATAAGTATTCAGGACCTCAGCCCTTGAAATGTCGGGCTGGACCCTTCTGTTCTTTTCATAGACTTCCTCGAATTCCCTCAGAGTGATCGCCCGGTCATCCACAAAGGCAACAACCCTGTCTATAAGCTCAGCGTGACATACCGTTAAGAGTGAAGCGTAAAGCGTGAACAGCAAAAGACAAAAGATAAGGCTGCGTTTTCTCCGCGTCTCCGCGTCCCCGTTTCTCCGTTTCATAAAAAGCTGTTCTCTATAACCCATAACCTATAACCTTCAGTTTTAGAACGCCTGCCCGATGCTGAAGTGTATCTCGCCACGGCTTTCCCCGGCCTCCTTCTTAAATTTGTAGCCGTAATCCACCCGAAGAGGACCAACAGGAGTGCTGTATCTCAGCCCCGCGCCCGCAGTATATTTCAGGGACAGGTTCATGTCGCCTGTCTTCAGCCAGACGTTGCCGCCGTCGAGAAACGTGACAATGCCTATGCCCTTTCCAAGGGACGTTCTCAGCTCAAGGTTGGCCAGCAAAAAGGCATTGCCGCCCGTGGGATTACCGTCTACGCCCTTTGGTCCCAGCGTATCCTGATTGTAGCCCCTCACCGTGCTTCTTCCTCCCAGGAAAAACCTCTCCACAAGCGGTAATTCATCAGTGGCGCCAAACCCCTTGGCAGCCCCGCCCCTTAAAGAAACCGCTAAAACAAATCGCTCGGAGAGCGCCCGGTAATGGTTCAGATTGAATGACGCCTTGACAAAATCGGTCTCGGAGAAGAGAAGCTTTGTGGTCGCCTTAACCGATGCCCCTGCAAGGATTCCCCTTCTGGGATCAAAGGGGTTGTCTCTGGTGTCATAAATGAGTCCCGCTCTGACGCCGCTTATGACAAGGGTCCCGGTATCCTCCTTTGTGAGGATCACGTCCGGTTGCACATCAAAGGTATTCACAAGGGAGAACTCATAGAAGAGTTCACCTTTAACAGTATCGCTCAGCTTCTTTTCGAATCCGGCCGTTGCGCTATGTCTCTTCAATTTGTAGAGTATTTCGCCTGTATCGATATTCTTCTCCTGCCTGTTCTCATATAAAAGCAGCGCCCTGAACGGCGTGGGCCTGTTCAAAAACCACGGGTCATAATAATTGAGGATGTAGCGCCGCTCAAGGGAGCTGAGTTCCAGCCTGAACGACCCCTGCCTGTTCATCCCGAAGAGATTTCTATAGCCTATGTCAAGGAATCCCCTGTACTTCTCAAAATCACCATATCCCAATCCGAACTCCACTGCCCCTGCGTTGCCTTCCTTCACTGTAACGAGGACATCCCTCCCGGCATCGTGTTTCTCCAGGGGTTCTACGGTTACATCAGCAAAGAGACCGAGCTTGTATAACCTCTGCCTCTCCCTCATCAGCAGGCTCTGGCTGAACGGCTTTCCCTCCTTGTGGAGCAGCTCCCGCTCCACCACCACGCTCTTTGTCTTCTGATTGCCCAGGATTATGGTCTTTCCGAAGAATTCCGGCTTCCCTTCGTTGATCTCAAAGGTTATCTTTGCGCCGCGTTCTTCCACCTCCCTCTTCGCATCCACATTAACAGCAGCGAACCCCCGCTCAAGGTAGAGATCGATGATCCTGTACCGGGCATCATAGACATCGACCTCGTTATACGGATCGCCCTCTTTCATTCCCGCCGCTTTTCTGATTTCTTCAGCAGGGACTGACTGCGCGCCGGTGATCTCTATGGCGCTCACCGTCGTCTTGCTCCCCTCATTAATGACAATATGAATATCCGCAGCGGAATCCTTGATCTTGACCTCCGGTTCCTGCGCCTCCGCCATCAGGTAGCCAAGTGCGTTATAGAATTCTCCGAGCGTTTCCCTGTCAAAAAAGAGCGAATCGGGATTGTAAACGCCGCCCTCTCTCAAAGACATGATCTCCTTGAGATTCTTCTCAGGGAGGGTAACGCCGGAAAACCTTACCGAACCCACCCTCACCTTTTCTCCCTCATAGATAAAGAAAGTGAGGTTGACGGTATCCTTCTCAGTTGTCACCACCGCGGCAACCTGGACAAGGGGATACCCCGCGCCGTGATACACCGCAGTAATCTTTGCCGACGCCTCCTCCACAAGGTCGTCCCTGAAATCGCCGGCATCAAAAAAAGGCATTTCCTTTGAGAGGTCCTTACTGCCTATTGCGCTGTTGCCCTCAAAGGAGACGATCAGCCTCCTGCCGGGGTTCACAGTAATGTCAAGCCGGCCGCTGTGAAACAGGTAGGGCCCCACTGCGGGATTAAAATAACCCCTGTCTTTATAGTATTTCTTAATCCTCTCGAGGTCCGACCTGAGCCGGAATTGATCATACACATCACCCTCGGAGATCTTCATGACGGACTTCACTTCTTCTTCAGGCCCGAGTATCCTGAGCTGCCGCACCGGTTCCGGCTGACCTTCATTCACCCTGACAACGAGCTCCACTCTGTAAGGTTCTTTTGTCCTCTTAAGCTCGACGGTCGCCTCCGAATGGGGGAAACCCCTCTCGGAAAGATCGCGCTTGAGCCCCTTTATCGCCTCTTCCAGGAGGTCATATCTCATTATTTGCCCTTCCTTGAAGAAGAAAAATTTCCGTATCTCCCGCGCTGAAAAGGCTGCGTTGCCTGAGACATGGACCTTCTTTACCATATCCCTTTCCTTTACCGCAATCTTCAACGATACTTCTCTCCCCGGCTCCTCGGCATACACTTCGATATCCTCGAATATCCCCTTAAGAAAGGCGCGCCTTATCCCCTCCGTGACCTTCGCAGGATCGACGGTGTCCCCGGTTTTAAGATCGAGAAGGTAGAGGAGCTCGGTCTTGCTTATGGAGGAGAGGCCGTGAACCGTGATATCCTTTATTATTCTATCGGGGGTCATTGCAGCTGTCGGCTGGGAGTTCACAAGAAATGCCAATATGAGCTGTATCATCAGAAGGACGACAGAGCGGAGGCCCCTGAAGAAAAAATTAATCGGGGTCAGGGTTAACCAGCCGTGAATGATGCAGAACATAGGTTTCCTCACTTGAACTCAAACCTGAACTTAATATCACTGCCGATGCCGCCGTTTTCGTCTCTCACCCCTATCAGAGATATATTCTTGCTCAGGATGTACTCCAGCTTAAGCACATTGTTCTCTGCGCTGCCAACTGCGGAGGAATAGGTCACAAAGAGCCTGTCGCCCAGAAGCCTCTTCGAAGCCGTTACACGGGGGGTAACGGTTCCCGTGCTCCTGGACACATAACTGTCCACCTCAAGCCTGTCGAGCCCGACGATGGTCCTCAGCCTCTCTTCAAGGACATCCTGGACCCGCCCGGTGAGGAAAGAGGTTGCTGCGCCGGCGCCGAGTCCCCCTTCTATGCCTTTCAATTCCTTGCCGAGTCTACCCACAGTGAGAAGACTGAGGATGTCCATCTCATCAAGGGGAGGGTCAGAGACAAGAGCGAGGTTGAAATGCTCCTTCTGGCCTTCCAGATTCAGCCTTATATTGTAGCCCTTGACATTTGTTTCCGCTACGACCTGCATCACAGGGTTTATCCTTCGCGTGTCCGAAAAGTCGGCGCTGGCATTGATCAGCCTGAACTCGTTATTTCTGAAATACACAGTCCCCGCCTTCGATTCCACACGTCCAAGAAGGATGGGATGCAAGACGGTTCCCCTCAGCGCCATATCAACCTTCAATGACGCCCTGGCAATGTTATTGTCCACCACAATGTTGTCGGATCCATGCACCCTGACATTTAACACTGCCTTGTCAAGGGCCCCCAGCTCACCCCTCGGCTTTTCCTTCGGCTTTGCCCTGAGCATCAGGCTCTTCCATTCGACCCTCTCCCTGTATTTGGCCCTGTTTATCATCACCTCGCCGCTGATGGTCTGGGAATCCAGGGTGCCTCTGTACAGGATATTTCCATCGAAGTTTACAGGAAATTCTCTGGACACATTGCCCCCCACGCTGGTCAAAGAGGCATCGAGGTAAAACCTCTTCATCTTAAATCCCTGGAGGTAGGCAACACCTGATATATCCACAGATCCTCCCCCTGCCTTTCCCGAGAGATTCTGTATGACGATCCTGTCCTCATCCATATAGAGATAACCGTTAACAGCGCTGATCCGGTAAGGGATATCCTTCACCCCGAACAGCGCGTTTGAGACGGTCACCCCGCCGTTGAGCTTCGGATTATCCCACTTCCCGGTGAGGGAAAAAACCAGTCCAGCCTCTCCTCTGACAACGTCGATCCTCTTCCAAAGACCCTTCAGGGGGGAAAGCGCTGTGCTGCCCTCCATGACAAGGTTATACCCCCTTCCTATCTCGACATCTCCTTCAACCTTAAAGGAAGTCGTCCCGCTCCTCATCTTCACTGCCGAAAGAGCGATTTTTCTGTCCTTCACCTCAAACCGTATGTCGGAATCATTCGAGAAACTGTACCCGTAAAGGGTCACGTTCAACTGGTGCATGGCTGCTTCAGCGGAAAAATGGTTTCTGTCCCCTGACAGTTCGGCAGATCCCTTCAGGTTGATGAGCAGGTCTTCAGGGATATCCCTGAGAAAGGCGGCAACGAGGAAATCGTATCTTCCGGATTTCATATCCAGCCGTGCCGTCCACGGGATTTCACCCCTGAGGTCGGCCTTCCCGCTCAATGTCGTCCTGCCGTCAAGAAGCACGGCATCCAGGAGCAGCGCCCTGTCCTTCACCGATGCCCTTATTTTCCCGTCTCCTATTGGGGTGTCCCTGAATTTTCCCCCGTACACTGTCCCGTCCATCTCTATCAGAGGGTCATCAAGGGTCCCTTTCCCCTCTGCCTTGAAGGTTACGTACGCATCTGCCGGCGAACCTCTCAGCGGGATATCCCTGAGAAAAATCCTGCTGCCGGATGCAGCAAAGCTGAACCTGTCGTCATGGGTTACGCTTCCTTCCCCCGTCAGGAGAGAATCGCCTTTTTTCAGAAGGACATCATCAACTATGAGGGTATCGTAGTCATATGAATAGGAGAGAGAGGCCGAATCCAGAGGAATCCTGTCAATTGTGCCGTTTGCCATCCGGGCAGTTCCCTTGAACAAAGGCTTCGGACCGGGACCGGTGATGCTCAGGACCGTATCGAACCTTCCCTGAGGCCGGGGCTTCAGGGGTTTCTTATAGATCACCCTTAATGCTCTTTCCACATCGGCATTCCTCATCGTGACGGAAAGGCCGTAAAGGGGTTTTCTAAAATCAAACATCTCCTTGCCCTCCGGAAATCTGATGGTTCCTTTCATCATGATGGTTGCCGAATAGTCAGACCGCCGGGGAGTGTTCACATTTTGCGCGCCGGCCGCAGCGAAGAGATCTCTTAACTCCAGAAGGTCTTTCCTGTACCGCAGGTCACTTGTCACAGCTCCGAGAACATATCCCTCGTAGGAAGCGGACTGGAGCCTCATCTTTCCGTTTATTACGGGATTGTCAAATTTACCTGTCAACGTCCCGGAGAACTCTCCTGAACCCGTTAGTTCGTGAAGGTGCGGCAGCGTAACATCCGTCAGATCCGCGGTCCTGCCCTGGATGGCGAGGGACAGCTCTGATGCCTTCAGGTCAACTGTGCCGCTGAAGTTGATGGCTGATTTATCAGTGCCTGCCACAGATTCCGAGAGGGTGATCACATCGCCCCGGAAATCAAAGGAGCCCTTCACTTTCTTTACCCTCCCCAGAACATCGGCGCCTCTGCCTGCGCTCTCATAGGAATACCAGCCTGAAGGATCAAAGCTTGCCCCTTCGGCGCTCAGCTCACCCTTCACCTTTCCGAGCGGTATCCCGGGGTCCCACCCTATCAGCTTAAATGCAGCCGGGCTGTCCACATCAGAAAAAGCAACCTTCAGGTAATAGTATTCTTCACTGGTCACAGAGAGGGTTGCCTCGGCGTCCGCGCGTCCATTGTACAACGCACCCTTCCCCTCCGTGAAATACAACCTCCCATCCCTGTACTCAACGTTGCACCCGAGGTCATCCACATCAATGTCAAAGAGGTTACCCTTCTTCAGCCGGGCCTTCGCAGCGCCGGCAAGCCGGTTCAGCGGTCCTTTTATGGTTCCCGTAAATTCAACCGGGCCCTCCACCCGTTCCTCCACCTCAAGCAGCTCCATCAACGTCTCCAGGTAGAAGTCGCCTTTGAGCTTTAGATCAACAACTGATTTGAGAGGGTCGCCGGTGACGAGACGCAGGACGCCGGTTGCGGATATCTCTCCCTCGCCCCGCTGTTTCAGACCGAAGATCTTTTTGAAGGAATCCGCCAGGAGGGCAAAGCCGAGCTGCAGATCGCCGTAAAGGCCGCGGGAGGGCCGTCCTTTTCCTGCCGGCCCCACCGAAGGCAAGGTGGGGAAAATGCCGCCGGCCGTGATTTTCGAACCAAAGAACCCTATCTCAAATCCTTTTACCTCAATGGCGTCATCCTTCACCGCAACAGCGCCCTTGATCCCCGCCTTTAACTCCGGCCAGCCCTTAATGGATGCAGAGATCTCCTTCATGCTGAAAGTAATGCGAGGGTTCTGACGCTTCCTGATAATAGTCTCCTTTGGGTTCAGGAGGGCCTCGAGGCCGAATCCGCTCCCCTGAAAAGACATATCCTTGTAACCGAGAGCAAACGCGGCGTTATCCAGCGCAACCGCCCTCACAAAGACTTTTATCGGCGACTTTCTTTCCATCTCGAGATATTTCTTAACGTTTCCCGCGATCTCTTCCAATTGGGAGGCATCGGCCTTAAGGCGAGTCTCCCTCACCACGAGCCTCCTCAGGACAAGTTCCTTCCTCAGAAGCCCTGTGATCTCAACATAGCCCTTCACCCGTGGAATATGCAGGACCTCAGCGCCCCTGTCAAACACCTTAACCTCCTTTGCCTCGATGAAAAGGGGAAAGATGTTCACGTATATCTTCTCCGCCATTACCTCTTTGCCGGCAGCGGCAGAGAGTTCGGGGAGAATGAGTTTCTTGAGCATGTTGGATACGTGGGGTCCCCTGAAAAAAATGACGACGAAGACCACCGCCGTCGCCGTAGCAGCAAGTACCAGTATTTTCTTTATCGTAATCTTTCCCATAATGCCGTGAGCAGTTCTGACACGCCAGGGCCGTCTATCTTGCCTCCGTCCTTCAGAATGGAGAAAATGTCATGGGCCAGACCTGACTCTGTATTTATCCTTGCTGATATTATATCAATACCCAGCTCATGCATGAGGCTCGTGGCGTCATGCAGGAGTCCCAGCCTGTCCCCGGCAAAGAACTCAAGGATGCTGCAGTCTCCCGAGGTCTCGTTGTCGAGCTCGATGAAAGGAACATACCTCCCATAGAACCCTGGAATTACAGGCTCCTTCTGCATTCCTGTATGAACCCTTGTCTTCTCAGGACGGCCTTCCACCAGGGCGCCTCTGAGATTCCCCTCAAGACGCCCGACAATCCCCTCCCACCAGAGTTCTTTCCAGTTAGAGACCTGTATCCTGTCGATGACCATGCCGTTGCTGCCTGTATACACTCTTGCCCTGTAGATGCTCATGCCCATGGATGACAGCGCCCCGACGATCTTCGAAAAAAGTCCCGGACTGTCCCACGCCCCCACGGTAATCTCCGCAGTCCCTTCAACAGTCTCATTCACGCTTACTCCGAAGCCCATTCCCTCCACCTCCAGTGAGAGCCGGTAATCGGCATATATCTTTTCAGGCGGCGTGGAGAGGATATACCGTTCCGGCATGAGCGAAAGAAACTGTCTCACTTCTCCCTTGTCCTTATCAGAAAGGGATAGCCTCCCGCTTATATGTTCAGTCCCTTTTTCTGCAAACTCCTCAAGATACCGTGAAGCGGTATCATACAGCTCCCTGAGGAGATACCCTTTCCAATCCGTCCAGAAATCGGGGCTCACCGCGGCCATATCCGCATAGGTGAGGAGATAAAGGGAATCGAGGTTTTCTCTATCCACAACCTCGTCCGCAAATTGCGCGATAACCTCAGGGTCATCCGTCTCCCTCTTGAACGCCACAGAAGACATGAGAGTGTGGTTCTTCACAAGGAATTCTATCCTGTTTCTCGTCCTTATGTCGAGGTTGAACCTCTCCATGATATTCTTTATCTCCAGATAGCCTTCCCCCTCGTGGAACCGCTTTCTGCCGAAGTATTGGAACCTGCCGTCTCTTGTAATGCCCTTTTTCCCGATGTCGTGGAGCAGGAGGGAAAGGACCAGGGCCTCCTTAGGCCGTATCTTCCTGTAGAGGACCGAGAGGTGTTCCAGATTCTTGTACCTGGTGCTTCCCAGGTCTTCCAGGCGTCTGACAGCGCGCAGACTGTGCTCGTCAACAGTATACCGGTGGTGCGGTTCATACACCACAAGAAAACTCAGCGCGCCGAATTCAGGAATGAACCTGCCGAGAACGCCGCACCGGTGCATCTCGCGCAGGGTCTCGTAGACCCTGTTCCCTCTGATAATATCCATAAACCGCTCAATGGCCTTCGGCGAATTCCGCGCCTTCCTCGCAATGCGGAAAATGTTCTTCTTTATATCCGCCCTCAGCCGCCCGCTGAACCTCTTCCCTGTCTTCGACATCACAGAGAACGCTTCCATCATCGCATCCGTATCAGTTGAAATGTCGCGGCTCGAAACTATCCTATCCCTGGAAAGGGAGAAATCCGGCGTTACCGCTTTCTTTGCTATAAACAAGGGTAAATGGACGTAGGGCAGGCTGCATATATCAAGGGCATAGGATGCAATATCATGAACAAGGGAGGTCTTCAGGTAGAGATACCTCATGAACCTCTCCGAGGCGAAGAACCTCCTGGAAGCCTTGAAACGGAGCATGTCCGCAACGGGTTCGTGGAATTCAAAGGAAAGGGTCTCGTTCTTCCGCCCGCTGAGGAGATGAAGACAGAACCTGACCTTCAGCAAAAAATCGTATGCCTTGCGAAGACGGTGAACGTCATACTGCGTGAGGATCCTGGTGAGCTCGTCAAAATGCCGTATCCGGAATGCAACGCTTGCGAGCCAGAAAACCGCGTGGGCATCCCGCAGTCCTCCCATCCCCTCCTTCACATTCGGCTCCAGCATGAATACGGAGTCTCCGAACTTCCTGTGGCGGACATCCACCTCCCGGAGTTTTTCGGTGACATAATTTTTCTGGTTCCGGAATGCCACCTCAGGATACACGGTCTCTTTGAAATAGCGGTAGAGAGCAGCGTCCCCTGCGACATACCGGTGCTCCAGCAGAGATGTCCTTGTCCTGACGTCCTTTTTCGCCTCACTGATACAGTCGTCCGGGGTCCTGAAGGAATGGCTTATATTGAGGTTCGTATTCCAGAGGCAATAGAACAATTCCCTCGCCTCTTCAGATGCAGACCTGTCTTTGGCAAAGAGCATGATGTCAACGTCGGAAAACGGCGCCAGCTCCCCCCTGCCGTATCCCCCCAGGGCGATAAGGCAGAGCTTTGACGGCTCAGGACGGGACCGGGTCGCGGAATCAAAGACCTTCCTGATAACGGCATCTATCCTGTCCGTAAAGAGGGATGTTAACTGCCTTCCGCCGTATCCTTTATCCAGAAGTTCACAGAGTTCATTTCTATCCATAGAAGTTATTACCCTCTATTATACGGATTCTCTTCATCCTCAAGCCGGCGGGCGGGGTTCCGTGGCGTCGATCCGGCCTGCCTGTGCGTTCCGCACGCGGACAGGCGCTGGAGGGCTGGGGGTATTGATAATTTTAGTAGGGGCAACCCTGTGTGGCTGCCCTGTTTATTGGCATTGTCCATTCATTAGGTCAGGGCGACCACATAGGATCGCCCCTACAAAACAATTCTAAATTTCACCCACAATCCTTATCTCCTCCTCCGTCAACCCATACAACTCATACACCAGTCGGGCAGGGCTTGCCCTGCCCCCACAAAAACAGGTATTCGCAAAATGTGACCCGGATTATCTCCTTCTCCTCAGAAAATCCCTGGGCTTTCCCGCTCCCTTGTGCGGACCTACAAGGCCGTCCTCTTCCAAAAGCTCCATGATCCTCGCAGCCCTGTTATAGCCGATCCTGAATCTCCGTTGAATGGATGATATGGATACCTCGCCCATGGATTCGGCGAACTCTAATACTTTCTGGTACACGTCATCCCTCTCGGCAGAGAGGTCATCGCGTTCAGGTTCTTCAACAACAATGGACTCGAAAAGGGCATAGTCGGGCGATCCCTGATCAGTGATGAATTCGGTGACAGCCCGTATCTCATCCTCGGTGACAAGGGCGCCGTGAATTCTGACTATTCTCTTTCCGGGAAGCATGAGGAGCATATCCCCCTTGCCAAGCAGTTGTTCCGCGCCCTGGGTATCAATAATGGTGCGTGAATCGATCCTTGAAGTGACATGGAAGGATATTCTTGCAGGGAAGTTCGCCTTTATCACCCCGGTAATGACATCCACGGACGGCCTCTGGGTTGCAAGGATAAGGTGAATACCCGAGGCCCGCGCCATCTGGGCGAGTCTTGCAATGGAATCCTCGACCTCATTGGCGGAAGCGAACATAAGATCAGCAAGTTCATCGATGAACACCACAATATAGGGGAGCTGTTCCTCATCAGGGACCATCCTGTTGAAGGCTTCAATGTTCCTGACCCCTTTTTCAGCAAGGAGCCTGTACCTCCTCTCCATCTCGAAAACCATTTTTCTAAGGGCCTCTGCCGCCTCCTTTGCCCCTGTTATCACCGGCGAGATGAGATGGGGGATATTTTCATATGAAGATAACTCCAGCAGTTTTGGGTCTATCATCAGCATCTTCACTTCCTTCGGCGTTGCCTTGTAGAGGATGCTCATGATCATGGAGTTGATCGAGACGCTTTTTCCCGCGCCCGTTGCTCCGGCCACAAGGAGGTGGGGCATCTTCAGGAGGTCTTCAACAATGGGCGTGCCGAAGATGTCCTTGCCGAGGGCAAGGGTAAGCTTGGAATAGCTTTTCTGAAAAACCTCTGAAGAGATGAGCTCCCTGATGCTGACGGTTTCGCGATTTTTATTGGGAACCTCGATTCCGAGAACCGCCTTACCCGGCATGGTGGATACTCTGACGCTCTGGGCCTTGAGAGAAAGGGCAAGGTCGTCGGAGAGGGAGACTACGCGGTTTATCTTCACCCCCGGGGCCGGCTCAAATTCATACATCGTCACCACCGGACCTGAATGCACCTGGATCACCTTCCCCTCCACGTCAAAATCCTTGAGCTTTTTCTCAAGAAGGGTTGAACTGGAAAGAATATCTTCCCTGGCCGGTCTCGCTGAAGCGGACGTGGGGAGATTCAGGAATTCAATGCGGGGCAGCTCATATTCTCCCTTGCGGGCCGGCGCTTCCCTGCGGGAAAATAGCCGGTCTTCTGCCGGGAAAACTTTTTCCCGGATAATCTCCCTGTCGTGCATGACGATAGGGAGTTCATCAGTCCCGGTCTCGCCCTTCAGTATCTCAAGCGCCGGCAAAGGCTCACCCAGTATGATGGGTTCCACAGCGGCCGGCGCCGTTACTTCATCCTTTTTTTCCCCGGGCTTTTTCATCACAAGGGATGCGAGAGAGACCGGGCTGAGGATGATGAGAGAAATAAGAAAAACTGCCAATGAGAATACATAAGCGCCCGGCACCGAAAGCAGCCCTTTTATAGAGTCTGAAAGGAACAGGCCGACAATGCCGCCTGACTTGTTCGCAAGATCCATATGAAACGTGGCAGTTATCAGGGAAGCGAGGATTGATGCCGAAAGCATGAGGAGAAAGAGCCCCAAAACATATATTTTGTGGAACTCCCTGCCAAGTAATCTCCGTATGCCGTAAACGAAAAGGACGACAGGGAGGATATATGAAATCAGACCGACAGAGGAGATCAGAAAATCAGCCGTGTAGGACCCGATAATGCCGCCATAGTTCCGGGTGGGAAGGGTGGTAAAGACGAACAGGGAAGAGTCCCACTCCGAATAGGTCACAAGGCTTAAACCGACAAAAATGCCGGCAAAAACCGACGCCACCCCGATGATCTCCTGCCTTATCCTCTTCAAACGCTCATTCATGTCTCAATATAACCAGCCTTCCGGGACTGCCCCTGTTGATTATAACAGATTGAATTTAAAGGATGCAGGATGCGCAGATGATCCAGCAGACGTTGCCGCCTTACAGGTCATTACCATAATGGTATCATGATAAGATGATATCTAACTAGGAATGAACCTCCCTGCGGCAGAGACCGCAGGGTATCCTAAAATCTCCCCTCCCTTGACGGGAGTGGACTAAGGGGAGGGTGAATAGAATGACATCTTATACCCCTCACCCTTGCCCTCTCCCACAAGGGGAGAGGGGATAACCGGAAACCCTGTGGCAAGACCACAGGGAATTACAAGTTAAAGACGCCTCGACAAAACATGACCGCTATTTGTATGGGAAGAAGAAATGAAACTGTTTATAGACACGGATGATGAAGTCCCTTAAATTGACCAAGGCATTTGCCTTTGACAAGCATTTTGAACAATTTGACAATTTGAGCCGCCTTCCCTGAATCTGCTGCTTGCCCCCACAGAGGAGATAGCATTCCTCTAACAGAGATAGGGAAGAAATCTGCGGTCTTTCGTCATGGGTGGGGTTAGAGAGAGATTAGACGATAAAGGAAGTGTTCCTACATCTCAACAATAATCGGCATGATCATGGGACGGCGTTCCATGGTATTGCGGAGATATTTCTTAAGGACGCTTCTCAGTTTCGCCTTGAGCAGAGCTGCATCGGTAATCATCTCTTTGTCCATGTGTCTTAAAGTATCCAATACCAGTTCCTTCACATCGTTCATCACATCGGGTGAGGCATCCTCGAAGATGAACCCCCTGGAAATGATATCCGGACCGGAAACGATATTTCCGGTGAGCTTTTCCACGACAATGTGCACCAGCACAATACCGTCATGGGCAAGCCTCCGCCTGTCCCGCAGCACCATGTCCTCCACATCGCCCATGCCTTTGCCGTCAATGAAGACCCGGCCTGAGCTCACAGCGCCGGTCTTTGCCGCGCCGGCTTCGGAGATCTCCAGGACATCCCCGTTTTCGAGGATGAATATGTTTTCCCTCGGCACAACGGTCTTTTCCGCGAGCATCCCGTGATATCTCAGATGACGGTATTCCCCGTGGATGGGCATAAAGTATTTCGGCCTCACCATGTTCAGCATCAGTTTCAGCTCCTCCTTTGAGGCGTGACCTGAGACATGGATCTCCGAAACCTTTTCATAGATGACATTAGCGCCGCGCCTGAAGAGGTGATTGATGATCTTGCCTATGGAGCGTTCGTTGCCGGGGATGATCTTTGCCGAGAGGATCACTGTGTCGCCATCCTTTATCTGTATGGATTTATGCTCGCCGATGGCTATCCTCGACAGCACGCTCATGGGCTCACCCTGGCTTCCTGTGGTAATGATTACCACCTCTTCGTCATGCAATTTGTTCAGGTCCTCAAGCCGCAGCCATGTATTTGCCGGTATCCTGAGATACCCGAGGTCGAGGGCTATCTGGGAATTGGTCACAATGCTCCTTCCGCAAAGGATCACCTTTTTCCCATGCATCACCGCTACATCAATGGCCTGCTGTATCCTGTGGATATTGGAAGCAAAGGTCGAGATGATAATCCTGCCCTTTACCTTCGAGAATATATCCTCAAAGGCCCTCCTCACCTCCTTTTCGGAGAACGTGAAACCTCCCTTTTCCGCGTTGGTGCTGTCGGAAAGCAGCAGGAGGGTCCCTTTTTCCCCATATTCGGAGAATCGGTGAAAGTCCATCAACTGGCCGTCCACAGGGGTGGGGTCAAGCTTGAAGTCACCGGTATGCACCACCCTGCCCAGGGGAGTATTAATGCAGAGCCCCACACCGTCCACAATGCTGTGGGTGACCCTCACAAATTCAATGTTGAACGCACCCAGATGGATCACGTCCCTCGGCCTCACTGCCACAAGTCTTATATGTTCAAGACGGTGCTCCTTGAGCTTCTCCTTGATCAGGCCGATAGTGAGTGGGGTGCCATACACAGGAACATCGATCTCCTTCAACAGGAAGGGAAGAGCGCCGGTATGGTCTTCATGTCCGTGGGTAATGATGATCCCCTTTATCTTTTCCCTGTTTTCGAGGACATAGGAATAATCTGGGATGACGAAGTCAACGCCGAGCATGTCTTCCTCAGGGAACATGAGACCGGCATCCACAATGATAATATCACCAGAATACTCAAATACCGTTGAGTTGAGGCCGATCTCCTCGACCCCGCCAAGGGGAATTATGGAAAGGGAGTTATTCAATTATACCAACAAAAATTCGAGCAATGCCTTCTGGGAATGGAGCCTGTTCTCCGCCTGGTCAAAGACCGCGCTGCGGGGCCCGTCCATAACCTCATCTGTTATCTCTTCTCCGCGATGGGCAGGGAGACAGTGAAGCACAATAGCATCCTTTTTTGCGCAGGAAAGGAGCGCTTCATTCACCTGATAGGGCCTGAACCTCCGCTTCCTCTCCTCAGTCTCCTTTTCCTGCCCCATGCTCACCCATACATCCGTGTAAATCACATCCGCCCTGCCTGCAGCCTCACGGGGCTCGCGGAGGATGATGAGCTCGCTCTTTGCAGCTTCCCTCGCTCTCTCAAGAACATCAGCGTCCGGCTCGTACCCCTCAGGACACGCCAGCACAAGATTGATCTCCATCTTCGAAGCGGCTTCTATCAATGAATTCGCCACATTGTTGCCGTCTCCCAGGAACGCAAGGCGTATACCCTTGAGCCCGCCCTTCTTCTCCTGTATTGTCATGAGGTCGGCAAGGGCCTGACACGGATGATGACGGTTCGAGAGACCGTTGATCACCGGTATGGAGGCACGGGAAGAAAAATCCTCAAGCCTCGAATGCTCGGAGGTTCTTATGACAATGGCATTCAGATAACGCGAAAGGGTTCGGGCAGTGTCCCCGATGGTTTCACCCCTCCCCATCTGGAGTTCACCGGGGTTCATATAAATCGCCTGGGCGCCCAACTGGTAGATCCCTGCCTCGAACGAGACCCTTGTCCGCGTGGATGCCTTTTCGAAGAGAAGTCCAATGCTTTTCCCTATGAGAGGACATTGGTTGCCGTCCTTCCCCGCTTTGAGTTCCAGGGCCCTCCTCACAATGGAGTCAATTTCTCCTGCAGACAGATCCCGGATAGTAAGAAAATCCCTTTTCATGACAATCTCCCTAAAATATCGTCGAGTATGTCGAGCATATGGTCTATGTCCTTTTCCTGCACGATGAGAGGCGGGGTAAACCTCAGCACATTACCCGCAGTGCAGTTAATGATCACGCCCCTGTCCATGCACGCCTTCACAATAGTGATGCATTCCCGCGTAAGCTCCATGCCCACCAGAAGGCCTATGCCCCTGACATCGGTGATCACGCCGGGGTGTTCCTTCTTCAGATCATTGAGCCCCTTCACGAGATACTCCCCCATCCTCCTGCACTGGTCGAGAATAAACCCGTCCTCAAGGAGCGTCTCCATGGTGGCGATGGCAGCGGAGCACCCTAGGGGATTGCCCCCAAAGGTCGATGCGTGATTGCCAGGCTGAAAGGCCGCAGAGACCCTGTTGGCGGCAAGCATAGCCCCAATGGGAAATCCGCCTCCCAGACCCTTTGCCAGGGTCATGATATCAGGCACAACCCCGAAATTTTCATAGGCGAAAAGCTTGCCCGTTCTTCCCATCCCCGTCTGAACCTCATCCAGGATAAGAAGAAGTCCATGTTTGTCACATTCTTCCCTCACCTGTATGAGGTACCCCTGTGACGGAAGCCTGACGCCTCCTTCCCCCTGCACCGGCTCGAGCATCACTGCGCAGGTCTCCTCTGTTATGGCTTTTTTAAGAGCATCCATATCGTCGAACTCCACATATTTGAACCCGGGGACAAGGGGCTCAAAACCCTGATGGAACTTCTTTTGCCCTGTTGCGGTGAGAGTAGCAAGGGTCCGGCCATGGAAGGAGTTAAAAGCGGTAATGATCTCAAACCTGCGCCCCGGCATGTTCTCCTTCGCATACTTCCGCGCAAGTTTTATGGCGGCTTCATTGGCCTCCGCCCCTGAATTGCAGAAAAAAACCTTGTCTGCAAAGGAACGCTCCACAAGGAGTTTTGCAAGTTTTATCTGCGGCTCGTTGTGGTAGAGGTTCGACACGTGGATCAGCCTTTGCGCCTGTTTCTGGAGAGCGACCACCACCTTGGGGTGACAATGGCCGAGGATGTTCACCGCAATGCCTCCCACAAAGTCAAGATATTCTTTGCCGTCCGAACTCCAGACATGCATCCCTCTTCCCTTTCTCAGAACAACAGGGAATCTGTCGTAGGTGTTCATGATATAGTGGCTCGATTCCTCAAGGATTTTCTTGATTTCCATAGAGAAATGATAACGGAAAACCGGGGAAAAATCAAATAAATAACGGGGTCTCAAGGGTGAATGCAGGGTTTCTTCCCGGTGTAAACCTGCTCATCGCCCCATGATCTGGACGTATTTTGCGATGCCGTTTCCGATTGACAAAAGAGCCTTTTGGAAAACTACTTAAACCCCGTTAGAGATCTATCTCTAAACGGGGTAAACCACAGAGAACACGGAGATTAAAAAATGAGCGCACAGAGGAAAATAATTTCGTTACACGTTAAGCGTTACGGATTACGGCCTTCTCGGTGAACTCTGGGGTGAGACCTTTGTAAGAGCCTCAAAACGTAATTTTTTCTTGACTTTGTTCTTTAACTGTGGTAATAATTGGAAGGTTTAAGGAATCGCACAAGGAAGGAGGTGACAGTTCAATGAAAAAGATTATAGCCCTGTTACTTTCATTATTGCTGATAGTAGCATTTGCCCTCTCTGTGGGCTGCAAACCGGCTGAGCCGCCGAAACCGGCGCCGAAACCGGCGGAGGCTCCGGCACCAGCGCCTGCTCCGGCCCCAGCGCCAGCTCCGGCACCAGCGCCAGCGCCAGCTCCGGGCAAATAGTTTTATCGTTTCACAGACATCAGGGGTGGGAAACCACCCCTGATGTTGCTTTTTTCCGGTTATAATTTTATTATATTAGAGAGCAGTTTTTTATCCGAAGAGTGGTCAAACCACTTTTTTTTTTGTTATGGAGAGAAATGTGGAGCAGAAAATTCAGGCTCTGGCAGCGCAGGCAGCGGGCGAGTGCGGCTATGAGGTTGTAGAGGCGAGTCTGCTCGGCAGGGGGAAAAGGGCCCTCCTCCGGGTGTTCATTGACAAGGACGGAGGCATAACCCTGAATGACTGCGAGGTCTTCAGCAGGAGGCTTGAAGCCCTCCTGGATGTGGAAGATCCAATCGCAGGCGCATACACTATGGAGGTATCTTCTCCCGGCCTTGACAGGCCGCTGAAGAACCCGAACGATTTCAGAAAAAGTATCGGAAAACTCGTGAGAATTGTGACAAAGGAAAAGATTGACAACCGGAGCTTCTTTGTGGGCAGGCTTATTGGAGTCAACGGTGACGTCTTCAGGTTGTCTATTTCCGACGGCGGGGAAGAAGTCGTTCCTCGAGAAGGCATACAACCCGCTCGAGCACCAGGAAGGCTGAATGCCGCTTGGCTCAACCCACGCGATGGCGGGCGCCGTCGCCCACGGGCAGGCGGCGCAGCGCATCGATCGCTGCGTCGCCGGT
>CAMTVV010000086.1:0-9236 GCA_947085305.1 uncultured Nitrospiraceae bacterium | reverse complement strand
TTAAACATAACGTCATAATAATTGTCGCATTATTTGTCATTCCCGCTTGTCGGGAATCTTTCCTGAAAGAAGGATGCCGGACAAGCCGGCATGACGGAACCCTGCGATGTATGCGGCATAATTTAGGCCGCTATGTATATTTTACAGGAAAAGGCACTTGTTTTTAATTTTGTTTTGTCCCATAATTTTTATGTTTTGATTATAAATGCCAAAGGCGGTTTATGAAAAGCATTAAATACAGCAAATATCTTGCTGAAACATCAAAAAATTACAAATATATAAGTTATAACAGAGTCAATCCCGTCGGTGAAAGAAAAAGAGAGAAAATCAGATACTCTCTGAAAGACGCTGCCACTATTTTAAAACCATATGTCGCGGTCAGGTTTAACGACCAGTTCAAGGTGGTTGCCCCCATTTCCCTCTACCTCTTCCTGTTCCAAATCATAATTATGAGGAATGCGGTTTCAGATAGTTTCTCCATAACAATGGGACTGCTGGGAGTTATTATCGGACTGATGTTTTTTATGGAGGGACTAAAAGTTGGGTTAATGCCTTTTGCAGAAACAATCGGTTATTTTCTGCCGATAAAGGCGAAAAAGGCTGCGGTGTTGAGCATTGCCTTTGTCTTAGGCCTCGGGGCCACTTTTGCAGAGCCTGCGATAGGGGTTCTGAAAGAGGCAGGCAAGATCGTTGACCCCCAAAAGGCGCCCCTCCTGTATGCAATGCTTAATCAGTTCTCAGATTTCACTGTTATTGCCGTGGGGATAGGGGTAGGAGGCGCAACCCTTCTTGGAATATTAATGTTTATTTACGGTTGGAGTCTTAAACCTCTCATTTATGCAGCTCTCATTCCGACACTGACCTTAACCGTTTATTCTTATTTCAATCACAATCTTTCAGGAGTGATAGGACTTGCATGGGATTGCGGCGCTGTTACTACGGGACCGGTAACCGTTCCTCTGGTTTTATCCCTCGGCATAGGAGTGGCAGGTGTCATAAAACATAAGCACGCCAATAATATGCCGGGTTTCGGACTTGTCACCCTTGCATCCGTATTCCCCGTAATGTCGGTTCTCATCCTCGCTATTCTCCTTGAGCTGACAGTCCCGGTTGAAAATATGAAAAAAGCTGTAGACATTTCTTCCTCTGCGTCATTGTTTGATGAGCCTGCAGTCAGGAGCATTATCCTCGCATTAAGGGCGATCGTGCCCCTCGTCATTTTCCTGTTCTTCCTTCAGAAGATTATTCTGAAGGAAATGCTGCACCATGCCGGTATAATCATTTATGGAATAATTTTGTGCATAATCGGCATGTCGGTTTTTAACCTCGGACTGAGTTATGGTCTTTCTCCCCTGGGCAATCAGGTCGGTTCTATCGTGCCTGCATCGTATTCTTACGTTCAGGCAGTGCAGAACTCGCCTTTGTATAATGTGCAGACCGGCCTGGTTGTATGTTTTTTCTTTCCCCTGTTCCTCGGCTATGGAGCAACACTCGCAGAACCGGCTCTTAATGCGCTCGGAATAACCGTTGAAAATCTGACCAACGGCGCTTTTGGGAAAAAACTTGTAATGATTTCAGTAAGTATCGGAGTGTCTTTGGGGCTGGCCTTCGGCGTTTTAAAAATTATCTTTAATATCCCGCTTATGCACATTATCGTTCCGCTGTACCTCATTGCAATTGTCTTAACCGTAATTTCCGAGGAACGGTATGTAAATATAGGTTGGGACAGTGCAGGCGTGACAACAGGCCCCATAACAGTTCCTCTTGTTTTAGCCCTGGGTCTGGGGTTTGCCAAAGCTACAAACTCCCTTGACGGCTTCGGAATTTTAGCATTAGCTTCTGTTTTTCCGATATTATCGGTGCTGTTGGTTGGTCTGTACGTGCAGTATTTGGAAAAGGAAGCAAGAAAGGAGCAGGATTATGTCTAAGAAAAATATAACTGTTTTGACCGACTTGAATCTCATAACATGCATAGTGCAAAAGGGGGCTGCCGACGATATAGTTAAAGCTGCTGTTGACGAGGGTGTTCAGGGAGCTACAATCCACTATGCAAGAGGCACGGGGATAAGGGAAAGACTCGGCCTGCTCGGCGTTGCCGTTGAGTCTGAGAAAGAAGTAATAAACATTGTTGTTTCTACGGAAATGACGGACAGGGTTTTTGAGGCAATATATTTTGCAGGCAAACTGGACACGCCAGGGATGGGTATCATGTATGTTACCCCGATTCTCAAAGCAGGAACATATATCCCCGACAACTTACTGAACGAATGAACTACCCCGCAGCAAGCTGCGGGGTATCGAAAACTAAACATTTGTCATTCCGGCTTGTCCGGAATCTTTCTGAAGAAGGATTCCCGACGCGCTCCGCTTGCGGGAATGACAACAAAGACCGACCCCGATGCAGAGCATCGAGGAATTCTTTTGATTAAATAAATCAGGGAGAGGGAACAGTTATGGAGGAATAACATGAATATTATGACAGCCTATATCATTACGTTTATCGCCAGTTTCTGCATCCTGGTGATCGAGATTGTTGCCGGGAGAATCCTGGCGCCCTATGTCGGGGTGTCCCTTTATACGTGGACAAGCATCATCGGTGTTGTCCTTGCCGGAATCAGCATCGGCGCGTATCTGGGAGGGAAACTCGCGGACAGGTTTCCTGAAAGAAAGACACTCGGGTGGATTTTATTACTTTCAGGGATAGCCACTCTCTTAATCGTTCCTGTGACAAACGTTGCCGGCTATCACTTCCCTACATCCCTTATGTTGCGCATCCTTATTGTGACAACCATAACCTTTTTTATCCCTAGCTGCATCCTGGGGATGATCTCTCCGGTTGTGGTCAAGCTCGCCCTCAGAAATATGGAGACAGCAGGGAACGTTGTGGGTAAGATATATGCCTTCTCCACCCTCGGCTCCATCATCGGCACTTTTGCCGCAGGCTTTCTCTTCATCTCATGGATGGGTACAAGGCATATCATTATGGCGATGGGCGTGATATTGATCCTCACAGCAATAATATGGGGGTCTCTATTCAGGACGAGAAAATCGGTCATCGGCGCCCTCCTCTTACCCTCTTTTGTCTTCTGGGGAGTCTATGATTTCGCATTCAGACCGTATGTTGATGCATATACCGTCTATTACAAGGAGAGCGACTATTTCACCATAAAGGTGAAACGCGCAACAAGCTCCGATGGAAAAACGCCGTTAAAGGCCCTGGTCCTGGATAATCTCATACACTCATATGTGAATCCGGCAGATCCCCTCCACATCGAATACAAGTATGAAAAGATCTATTCTGAGGTGCTTCAATGGCGGTTTGAAAAGGATGATTCTTTCAGGAGCCTCACTATCGGAGGCGGAGGATATACCTTTCCAAGGTATATGGAGGTCTTTTATCCAAAAGCAGGGATCGACGTTGTGGAGATAGATCCTGAGATTACAAGGGTCGTTTATCAGCACCTCGGATTGCCGGGGGATACAAGGATACGCACGTATAACGAGGACGGACGCTGGTTTGTGATGAACTGCAGGGAGAAATATGACCTTATTTTTGTCGATGCATATAATGATCTCTCCATCCCCTATCATCTCACCACAAAGGAATTTGCCCAATTGCTGAAAAACATCATGAACCCGGACGGCATTCTGCTCACCAATATCATCGACAATTTTCAAAAGGGCTCGTTCCTGCCTTCCACGCTCAGGACATTGCGGGAGGTCTTCGGCGAGAAAAACGTCCACCTTATCTCCATCAGCCCGGATTTTGAGAAGATAGGTTCAGCCACCTTTATTGTGCTGGCAGGCAGTAGCGAGCTGAATGTCGGGGACTTTCAGTCCTTTGTCAAAAGCAGGTTCGGTAACGAGGCCGCATCAGCCCTGGTGCCTGATAATCTTGCGGAGCAATTTATGAAGAGGTCGTACTCTGTGGTTTTGAGAGACGATTATGCGCCTGTGGACAACCTCATCGCGCCGGTCTTTGAGGAGAGGTTCGGGTATAATAGAAAGATACGATAGTCATTACACGTTGAACCTGAAATTTATGATGTCGCCGTCCCTGACCTTATAGGTCTTGCCTTCCAGCCTCAGGAGGCCCTTTTCCCGCGCGACATGCATAGCGCCGGAAGAAATGAAATCTTCGTAGCCCACCACCTCTGCCCTGATAAATCCCCGTTCGATATCCGAATGTATTTTGCCGGCAGCCCTGTGGGCGCTGGCGCCTTTCGTTATCGTCCATGCCCTCACCTCATCCTCCCCCACGGTGAGAAAGGATATGAGCCCCAGGAGGTCATAGCTCACATGGATGAGTTTGTTCAGGGCAGGTTCCTGAATTCCAAGGTCGTCAAGAAATGCCCTCGCCTCTTCAGCAGAGAGCTGCGCAAGCTCCATCTCGATCTTCCCGCACAAAGAAAGTAATGCGTGACGACCTACCCCCCCTGCACCCCCCCTTGGCAAGGGGGGGATGTGGGGGGGAGAGGGGCTTTCTTTGCCCTCAAAATATGCTTCCACCTCTTTTTGGATACTCGCTGCCTTCTCCGAGCCCAGATCGTGCTCTCCCACATTGACCACCACCACCTCGGGCTTTGTGGAGACGAACTGAAGGGGTTTCATGGCCTTCTCCTCCTCTTCATCAAAGGCGACTTTCCGGAGGGGGATCTCCTTTTCGAGAGCATCCTTGCATTTCAGGAGCAGTTTTTTTTCTCTTTCATCCGGCTTTTTCCCTCTCTTTGCCCCATCTTCCATTCTCGCCAGTCTCTTTTCCACAAATTCCAGATCGCCGAAGATAAGTTCCAATTCCAGCGTCTCGATGTCTCTGAGGGGATTGACCTCATTCAGGGGATGGGAAACAGAATCGTCTTCAAAGGCCCTCACCACATGGACAATAGCATCAGCGTCCTTTATCAGGTCAAACACCTTTCTATTCTGATCAACGTCTCCCTTTGTGAGCCCGATATAATCGATGTACTCAACAGCGGCGTGGGTAACCTTTCTGGGTTTGTAGATTCCGGCAAGCTTTTCAACTCTAAGATCCGGAACCTTAACCACGCCGAAGTGCGGTTCACCGCTCACCGTTGGATAAATAGTAGTTTCGAGGTTCTGACCGGTAAGGGCATTGAAAACCGTTGTCTTGCCTGAATTGGAAAGTCCGATGATGGCCAGTTTCACGCAGACACCTACATCTGCCTTCTTCCCTCAAGGGCCTTGCTCAGCGTCACCTCGTCCGCAAACTCGATATCGCTGCCCATGGGAAGACCGTATGCAATCCTGGTGACTTTTACGGGATAGGCATTGAGGCGCTCTCTGATGTACTGAGCGGTTATCTCTCCCTTTGTATTGGGGTTTGTGGCGACGATCACCTCATCCACACTGTCTGACTGAACCCTGCGAACCAGTTCATTGATCTTGAGCTTCTCCGGCGTGATCCCGTCAATGGGAGAGAGGGAACCCAGCAGAACGTGATAAAGACCGTTGAAGAATCTGGCCCGTTCAATCACGAGGATATTGCTCGGCTCTTCGACGACACAGATCTTTTTTCTGTCCCGCTGTTCATCCCTGCATATCTCACAGACTTCCGCATCGGTAATATTGAAACACTGGCTGCAGAACCGCGCCCTTTCCTTGACCTCGCTGATTGATTTCGCAATGGCCTTTGCTTCTTGTTCAGGCATAGTTAGGATGAAAAAGGCAAGCCTCTGGGCGGTCTTCCTGCCGATGCCGGGGAGCCGTGTGAGCTCATTGATGAGATTCTCGATTATGCCCAGCGTCATCCGAAAATGTTTCCCATTCCGCCAAGGCCGGGGAGCTGCATTCCTCCCGTGAGTTTAGCCATCTCCTGATTCACCATCTGCTGCGCCCTCTTCAATGCCTCATTAGCGGCAGCCAGTATCAGATCCTGGAGCATCTCCACGTCCTCAGGGTTCACCACATCCTTCTCTATCTTTATAGAAACTATCTCACCCCCGCCGTTCGCCACCACTGTGACCATGCCCCCGCCTGCGCTGGCTTCCACGGTCTTTGTCTTTGCCTCTTCCTGCAGTCTCTGCATCTCTGCCTGAAGCTTCTGCGCCTCGCGCATGATATCGCCCAGCATTTTTTTAGACATCGTTTCCTCCGTTTTTTATATTGTCCATGGGTTTTATATCCACTAGCCTGCCGTCAAATAGTTCTATCGCTTCCTTCACCAAAGGCTCCGATAATATTTGTTCCTTCAGCTCTTTTCGACGAGGAACCTTTTTTTTTGATATGTCGATTTTAATGGACACCTTCTTTCCCAGAATCTCTTCAGCCGCTTTCCTCACTGCCTCCATATTCTTCTTCACGGAATCGGCATGGATGGCCGTCCCCCCATTGAAAGTGATCACAAGAGCGTCGCCATCCACATTCATTTCTGCCCCGGACAGCTTTATGGCGAGCAAGTGGTTCGCCTCCTCCAGTTTTTTTATTAATTCGTCCCGGAACTCTTCTCCCTTGTGGGACGGCGGAAGATCAACACCGGCAGGGGAATAAGTGTCTTCAGCAACGACAGGAGGGTGAAGCTCGGAAAGGGGCTCGGATTTCTCCTGAACCGGCTCTTTCACTACAGGTCTCTCAACCACAGATTTTTCCATCAGGGGTTTCTCAACAACCATCTTTTCCGGCAGGCTCTGTGATTTTTCAGCATGTCCTTTCCTGCCCCCAATAAACGACTCCAGGTTATCCATGGCTTCCTGAAGGGGTTTTAAGATGTTGAGGAAGCTTGCCCTGATAAGGGCCATTTCCAGCGCGACCCGTGGTGAAAAAGCAACCCTCACCTCGCCCTCAGCCTTTATCATTTCTGAAAGCAGGAGCGTGAAGTGGTCTTCCGAAGTCATCGAGAGGAGTTCCTTCATAATGCTGAGTTCACTTTCGCTCACATCCAGAACCTCCTCGGGGCTCTTCACGACCTTTGCAACAAGGAGGTCTCTGAAAAACTGCATGAGGTCCTTTGTAAAGGACTTCAGGTCTGTCCCTCTGTCAGTCAGTTCAGTTATCAGTTCGATGATACGCTTCCTGTCGCCCCTGATAACAGACGCGGCAATCACCGAGAGAGCCCCGAAATCGGCAATACCCAGGAGATCCTTGACCTCCGATTCCTTTATATCGGAAGAAAAAGCCGATACCTGGTCAAGGATAGTGAGGGAATCCCTCATGCCTCCCTCCGAAGCCCTGGAAATCAGCTCTATTGCCGAATCCGATATGACTATCCCTTCTGAATCTGCTATCTTCCTGAGCCTCCCCTTGATCTTCAGGAGCGGTATCTTCCTGAAGGGGAGATGCTGACACCGGGACAGCACCGTGGCAGGCACCTTTCTCGGCGCGGTTGTCGCCAGAACGAATACCACATGGGATGGAGGTTCCTCAAGGGTCTTCAGAAGGGCATTGAAGGCCGGGCCGGACAGCATATGCGCCTCATCAATGATATAGACCTTGTACTGCCCTCCCGCAGGAGCATATTTCACCCTTTCCCTGAGGTCCCTGATATCATCCACACTGTTGTTTGATGCGCCGTCTATCTCCATCACATCCACAGATGACCCGTCTGCGATGCCCTTGCAGGAAGCGCATGTGCCGCAGGGAACAGAAGTCGGTCCCTTTTCGCAGTTCAAGGCCTTGGCAAGTATCCGCGCGGTGGATGTCTTTCCGACCCCCCTTGGACCCGAGAAGAGATAGGCGTGGGCGATCCTGCCCTGCGCAATGGCATTGCTGAGAATCCGGCTTATGGGTTCCTGACCTATGAGGTCTTCAAACCCTTGCGGCCTCCATTTTCTTGCTAATACGAGATAACTCATGTTTTTTTGTCTTGCTGCAGCCAGGGAACAACTTGCTGCGGCACACAGAATAAACGCTTACCGCTGCTTCCTTCCGGACCTGGCGGGGTTCACACCATCCTGTTGCGCAGGGCCATTCCCTGACTGCAGGAAAACAGAAAAGTCGCTCATTTATTGTAGCACAGAGACCGGGAGATTTGACACTTGTTCACGCTCGAAGTATGCCGCAGGGTGCAGCAAGAGGGAACATTATGAATCAAGTTTTCTTTGAATCAAAATCTTCCATTATCTTCACCATCTCTTTCCGGTCGAAGGACTGGAGATTGAGAGCCTGTCTTATCGTTTTCTTGAGAACTCTTCACGCACGACACCCCCATCCTGCCAAACCGCTCAAGAGAAGCAATGGCGGAGAGAGTGGGAGTCGAACCCACTAACAGCCCCGTGGCTGTAAGCGGTTTTCAGCCCGTGGTGGCGTTCGCTGATGTCAACCACCTTCTCTTTTCTCTCCTGAATCTTTCTAAAAGCATCTACCACCTTAATCTTTGCATAAATTTCTGTCGTTTTTGTAGTCGTGTGTCCAAACCATTCTTTCAGGAGATCCTTGCTGACATCGTGGTTAATATAGTGCGTCCCGAAACTGTGCTTCGTGGCCTCGTACAGCTTGATTTTGAGGCCCATTTGAGCAACCGCCTGCATCGAGAATGTTTTTCTGATATTTTAGTGACAGCCTTCCGGGCAATTGCTTTGCAAAATCCTTGACCGAACGTATCATCCTGACGTCTCTGTGCCCATAAAAAGGAAGATAGTAATGCTGGATGTAAGTAAAGAGTTTGGGAACGTAGGATAGAGAACCCCCAAGCATTGATATCATCAAGACTATTGTAGGGGTGCTCTGAAGGTTCTGTCAAGACTGACATATGCACCTCTTGCCCTTCCCTGTTGTCACGTGAACAATCCTATCTGCCCGGCATCCAGGCAAGGGATTACGCTTAACTGCTGTTTCGGCCAGACGCCTAATATCCCGGGGCAAGTCAGCGGCGCTTCCGGGGATTGTGTCGCTCTTTGAAGCTTTGCCCTGCGCCATGTCGCTCAGCTCCTGGTAATGATCCCGCATGTCCTGCCTTTCCTGTTCAAGGAGCTGCTTTTTCTTCTCGGCGTAGATCTCATCTATGAGGTTCTTTGCCTCAAGGTATTCCTGCGTGCTGGCAAGATCCTTTCCGTATTTTTCCTCCAGCCTCCTCTTCTCTTCCGCATACCGCCTGTCGAGGATTGCCTGTTCATTGCCTCTAATCTGGTCAAGCTGGTCCTGATAGGACATGAGCTGCTCACGGAGGGACTGCATGAGACTTTTGACATATTGAATATATTCTGAAACACGCTGCGCCCACTCATAGATGGAAGTTCCGACCATCTCAATAGTCTTCCTTCCGAACAGACTTGCGTTCCAGA
>CAMTVV010000085.1:0-7314 GCA_947085305.1 uncultured Nitrospiraceae bacterium | reverse complement strand
TGGATATGAAGACAAGAGCATTTTCCCTGTTGTTTTTTGCAATATTCTTTACATCTTCTGCATACGGGGAGCTTGACCTCGATCAGGAGGTAATAATCATACCCGATACCCACAACGCGAAACCGTACATATGGAATGTATCGAGAAACCCAAAGGATTATGAACTCAGGCTTGAATACGATGGGGCGGAGGAGAAGAATGATATTCAAGTCAAGTTTTCCATTGTATCGGAATCTGAACTAAGAGCGGATGACCTCCATGTTTTTGTCACGGACGAGGATATCCGTTTTTACAGGCATATCCGTCCGGTGCTGGGGAATGAAGGGAAATATGCATTTAGTCTCGATGCGCCATTGCCGGGCAAGTACAGGGTGGAAGTGGTTTTTAAGAAAGGCGAGCAGTGGATAAATCTGAGAAAGGATATAAAGATAAAGGGGATGAGGAAGTCGGGAATTGGTGATTCAAAGGCAGGTGATGAGGATTATAATGTAAAGGTAAAGTTCATCCCTAAGAAAGCATACTCCGAGCATGTGGTTACCGCCCTTTTTGAACTCCGTTACAAGGGAATGCCTTTAAGGGGACTTGAGAAAATAGAGGGCTTCGACATGCAGGTTGCATCCTGGGACGAAGACCTGAAAGAGTTCATCTTTGCTACTCCGAAACAGAACCTTGGAGGCCATGAAGTGGCCGTAAGCCTCGTATTTATGAGGCCCGGCAGGCATGCTGTTTTTGCGGAGTTCAAACATAAGGGAGTTATAAGAAAGATCGATTTTGTTTTAAACGTTTTTGAAGAACCGAGGGAAGATAGCGGGCTGCTTTTTCAACTCAAACCAGCCGATTGAAGGGCTCTGAAGGATTCGTTCTAAAAGAGGAAAATGAAGAGTATCAACGGAATGGCACAGGAAATGTCTTGAATCATGGAAGAAGGGATGAACCAGTTGCACATGAAGATAAACGGGACGGAGAAGACGCTGGAATCCTTTGCCTGATGCTGCGGGGATGTTCAATACTGTAACTTTCATCCCGTCAAGTGGTAGAATTCAGGTAGGAGTTTATGGATATCATACCGATCAGGATAGAGCATGGCGAGGAAAAGGCCTGGCTGGAGGTCTGCGGACTGTCCCGCGCTGATGTATGCAGCCGGACTATGGCGACATATGATGAAAAAGCTGTAGCTTATATACTACAGTGCTTTGGCATACCTTTCTATGTTAACCCCTGTGAGATGAAGATATCCTGCCCTTCCGGGCAAGGAGATCTCTTTATGGGCAAGTTAAAAGATTTCTTCAGGCTGGCGGTCCTCTGCTATATGTCCGGGGCAAAAGACATCTCCCAGACGGGAAGGCTTATAAGACCTGTTGATATAAAAGGAGGTCACAGGTTTTCTGCAGGCACACATGTCCTTCCTCTGGATGCCATTGCATCGAAATACGCCAGAGACAGAGACGGTTTTATTGGAAGGGGGAAGAAATTCGGCGCCGGGAACCTGTACAGTTACGGAGATGCATGCATAAGGCTTTATCCGTTGCCGCGGGTTCCGGTAACTATGATTTTATGGCTTGAAGATGAAGAATATCCATCTAAGGTGGACCTGCTGTTCGACTCAACCTGCGAGTTCCATCTCCCACTTTCAGATATAGTATGGGCAGTCGCCATGATGTGTTGTATTGTCATGGCAGAGTAGCAAAACAGAAGAGAGGTAGTTATGAAGATTTTGGTTTTGACCGTATTTTCTCTTTTTTTAGTTTCCGGTGAGCCTTATGCTCAAGCAACCGGACATGTTCATGAACCCCATCCGCACAAACATAAGCAATATGCGAAAGTGAAAAATCCTGTTCCTGTGACTGAGCAGTCGCTTGGTAAAGGGAGAGAACTTTTTGAAAAGCATTGTATTGCTTGTCATAGAGATGGAGCGAAAGTCAGCAAGAGCCTGGACCTTACCGATGACGTATTTATTCATGGAGATACCGATGGCGAGATTTTTCATGTCATAACAGACGGGGTGAAAGGAACTTCCATGAAGGGATTTAAAAAAGAGTTGACAAAGGATATGCGTTGGCACCTCGTTAACTATATAAAAAGCTTAAAAGGGGAAGAAAAAAAGGGAGGTGAACTTAAACAGTAAAAGTATCAAAAGACAGGGGACTATCGTATGAATAGCATCAACTTTGTTTAGGAGGAAGTGATGAAAAAGTTAATGATTGTTTCAGCAATGTTGTTTGTTTTCAGTATTCCGGCATATGCCCAGATGGGCATGATGGGCGAAGGGCATCAGATGATGCCGATGATGGAGAAATGCCAGCAGATGATGAAGGGTATGACGGGTGAGGGGCAACAGATGCCCATGATGCAGATGTGTATGCCCATGATGAAGCAGATGATGGGGCATGGGATGGTGATGAGGGACATGATGCAGCTGATGACTGATATGATGAAGATGCAGAAGAAGATGATGAAAGGCATGGGCGCTGCTGAGAAAAAGGAGATGATGGCCGAGACGGACAAGATGATGGATAAGATGGAAAAGATGATGTCAGATATGAGGGGCATGATGATGAAGGGCATGATGGGTCCGGAGCCACTGAAGCCTGATAAAGAAGATCAGAAGAAAGAAGCCCCGGCAAAAGAAGGGATTCCAAAAACCGATCCGCACAAACATTAATTTTGGGGGCTTGTTGTGAAACTCCATGAAATTAAAGCAATTGCAAGTTCGAGAGGGTGAACATGAAAACAGACGGATTATCAAGAAGGTCATTCATCAAAAAGGCAGGTCAACTGGGCGCTGCCCTGGCGCTGAGCAAAGGAATTTTTGCAGAAAATGCCACTGCCCAGGCACAGGAAAAACCTGCTGAAAAACCGGTTTTTGAAGGGAAGGAGAAAATGATAGTCCTTTCTTCAAAGCCGATCACTCTGGAAATGCCGCTGGAGGGCTTTGAGCATTTTATAACCCCGACAGAGTTTTTCTTTGTGAGGAATAACATAGGCATGCCGGTGACAGACATCGGAAAGTGGAACCTCATGATTAATGGAGAGGTCAGGAGTCCCCTCCGTCTCACCATGAGCGATATCAGGAAGTTCGAAGAGGTGGAGACCCTCGTTACTCTTGAGTGCTATGGCAACAGCAGAGGCTTTTTTGAGCCAAAGGCCTCAGGAAACCAATGGAAAAAAGGAGGAATAGGCACAGCGAGATGGAAAGGCATCAGGCTGAAAGATGTCATTGAGAAAGCGAATATAACGGATAAGGCAAAACATGTGGTTTTTGACGGCGCCGATGAACCTTTTGTGCCAACTGCCCCGGACTTTAAAAGGAGCATCCCCATAGAAAAGGCAATGGGTCCAGAAACGCTCCTTGTATATGAGATGAATGGAGCGCCCCTTCCAGTGTATCATGGCTACCCACTTCGTGTTCTGGTTCCTGGCTGGGGCGGGTCATGTTCGGTAAAATGGCTTGTCAACATACAAGTAGCGGAAAAGGAATTTGACGGCTTATACATGGTGGATAAATATCGCACCCCTATAAATCCCGTTAAGCCAGGAACTAAAGTTCTCCCAAAGGATATGGCAGTTCTGACTGACCTGGATGTGAGATCAATTATTTTCAGTCCATCAGATGGAGCAAAGATATCAACCGAAGAAGTCCTGATAAAAGGATATGCATGGACGGGTGATGCCGAGATAGAGAGGGTAGATGTCTCTACGGATTCTGGGAAAACATGGCAAAAGGCGAAGATTGTGAAAAAGGGCGGACGCTATGTGTGGAGTCTCTGGGAATATAAGTGGAAGGCACAGAAACAGGGATCATATCTTCTCATGTGCAGGGCAACTGACAGTAAGGGGAGGTCACAGCCCATATCTGCAAACTGGAATCAAGATGGATACCTTTACAATGCTGTGGACAAGGTGTGGGTCGATGTTGGATAAAGGTATTTGGCTCTTAGCGGCTGCAATTCTTTTTATGCCTGTCATGATACAGGAGTCCGGCGCGCAGCAGGAACAAAAAGAACTTACACAACCTCAGCAGCTATTCGAAACAAAGTGCAGTCAGTGCCATTCACTGGATTTACCGAGGTCTAATAGGTCTGACCGCAAGGGATGGGAAGAAACAGTAGGAAGAATGAGGGTTTCCTATGGCTGTAAATTAACGAATGCAGAAGCAGAGATAATAGTGGATTACCTGACAAGGGAATACGGCAAGTAACATTCTCTGCGGAACATTCTGTTATTGAGAAGATATCACTTAGAGAAAGGAGTGAGATATGAAGCGGCGTGATTTTCTGAAAAAAACAGCCTTAACCGTCGGCGCTATTGCAGTTGGAGTAAAGGAGGTTATGGCTCAGGATATTCATAAAGAACATAAGATGCCTGGAATGGCACATGAACCTCATGCCAAGGATATGAAACATGAGATGAAAATGCATGAACCCATTGGCTGGGCAAACCCGAAAACTAAGGTATCATCACCACCTCCATTAATGGGAAAACAGATGGGAAGGGTGATTACACCAAACGTATTACCTCTCGGCTATGAGAGGGACGGAAAAGTTAAGGTATTTACCCTGATAGTCCAGCCCGTAGAATACTACATGCTTGACGGAGAACCGCCAGAGGATTCTTTATGGGGCAAAGTCCATAAAGCAAAGGGGTTAATGCCCGGGATGATGCTGCCCAAGAAGGTAAAGGCATGGGGGTTTAATGGCTCTGTCCCTGGTCCAACCATAGAGGCATATGAAGGCGACAGAGTGCGGATAATCGTAAAAAATGAACTCCCCGAGCCGACAGCCATTCACTGGCACGGCTTTGAAGTGCCGAACGATCAGGACGGAAGCGGGGGAATAACCCAGCCGCCAATTCAACCCGGGGAGACGTTCATTTATGAATTCACACTCTATCAGACAGGGACATTAATGTACCACGCGGGGTTTAACGAGAAAAAACAGGTTGGTATGGGGCTTGGAGGATTATTCGTCATTCATCCTAAAAAATCGAAATACAAAATAGATAAGGATTTTGCGATGCTCATTCAGGAATGGCACATCCTCCCTGGCAATGAAAATCCTGATGTTACCTCCACAGATCCCAACTGGTTTACCTTCAATGGTAAAGCTGCGCCGAGCACAGAGATACTTACTGTAAACGAAGGCGACCGCGTCAGGATCAGGTTTGGAAATCTCAGCAACCAGAATGCCCATCCAATACATCTTCACGGTTATACATGGAAGGTTGTGGGGACCGAAGGCGGACCGATTCCTGAGTCAGCCCAATGGCCAGGGAATACCGTCAATGTTGCGTCCGGAACCGTGCGGGATGTGGAATTCATTGCATGGAATCCAGGCTTATGGGCATTCCACTGTCATAAGCTTCACCATATTGTTAATGCCCATGCCGACATGCCTATGGGTGTTATGCCTATGGGTGGAATGACCACAATTCTGAATGTAATCCCGAAAGAAGGGGAATTTACATTCTTAGGTTTTCCTCCTATTAAAAAGATCAAGGGATGGAAACATCCCGGACAAGGAGGCCGGCGATGATTAAAAAGAGATACATATATACACTCTTAACCATTATCTTGTTCCTAACAGGCTGTGCAAGCGTGCAGACACAGCAGGAATGGGAAAGGGTGAGTGCCTTTACGAGAGAACGTACGGGCATGGAAACACGCTGGGAACAGACCGAGGAAGATATAAAGGCTACTCAGGAAGAGGTAAATAAGCTCTTATCAGATGGTCTCACAGAAGATGATGCTGTAAAGATTGCCCTTCTCAACAATCGTAAATTACAGGCGACTTTTGAGGAGATCGGCGCAGCGAAGGCGGATCTGGTTCAAGCAGGGTTGTTTACAAATCCGAGCCTCAGCGCGGTCTTTCGCCTGCCTTTTGGAGGAGGAGGTACAGACATAGAAGGGGTGGGAGTGCTGAATATCGCAGACTTCTGGCAGATCCCCCTCCGTAAGAAGGTCGCTTCAACGAGACTTGAGACAACAATACTTCAGGTCTCAAAAGAGATACTGAACACTGTCTCGGAGGCCAAACATGCCCATAACGAGTATATTGCCTTGTCCCTGATACGGGACGAGACCGAGAAGATAAAGGAGCAGATGGAAGAATGGAGAGACCATCTGGTATACCGCCAGAAGTTCGGCTTCTCAAGCGACTTTGATATCCACACGGCGAATGCCTCTGTGCTTGACAGTGAGGCAGAACTTGCTCGCGTGGAGAAGGAATTACAACTGGCTCGTGTTCGTCTCCACCGTGTGCTCGGCTTATCTCCCGAGCAGTCTGACTATGAAGTTGTCGGCAACATGTCCGAAGGAAAATGGCCGCTTCCCGATCCGGAAACGATGATCTCCCATGCCCTTTCAAGTCGCCCCGATATCCAGATGGCAAGCGTGAAGGTTGAGGATTCCAGGCGTGTCCTGGCCCTGGAGCGCACACGTATCTTCACCAATGTCGAAGCCGGCGCTGCCTATGCCAGGGAGTCTGACGGGGCTGAGTTTCTGGGACCGGAGATCGGAATTCAGTTGCCGATCTTTGATCAGAATCAGGCACAAATAGCAAAAGCAGAATACAAGGTGCGGCAAGCAGAGAAGGAGTTAAAGGCTAAAATTGGACAGGTGCGAGAAGAAGTCTCAGCCATTCTGGAGCGGCTATCCCTCGCACGCCAACAGGTGAGTCTCATCAGCACTCAAGTCCTGCCTGTACGCAAAGGCGCAGTGGAATATACAGAAAAATACTTTAATGCGATGCAACTTAACATGTTATATCTTTTGGAAGCACGAAAGAAATTTTCTGAAACCCAGCGGCGCTATCTTGAAGCCCTGCGCGAGCAGCGCAATCAACAGATAGAACTCGAAAAGATTTTAGGCGGACTAATACCGATACTAAGGAGGTGAGCCTCAAGAATATTTCTTAAGGAAAAAGACAATCTGTAAATGTCATAAATCTTGTTAAGGAGGATGAATATGAAAAGGTTAGCGATTGTTTTTGCAGTTTTGTTTGTTTTCAGCGTTTCGGCGCATGCGCAGATGGGTGAAGACATGAAACCTGAACAGAAAGGGCAGATGGGGCAGGGAATGATGGGCGGTGAAGGCAAAATGCCGATGATGCCTATGTGTCAGGAAATGATGAAACAGCAGATGGGAGAAGGACAGCAGATGCCCATGATGCAGATGATGATGGAAACGATGAAGATGCAGCATAAGATCATGAAAGGTGTAAAGCCAGGTGAGAAGAAAGCTATGATGACGGAGATGGAAGGCCTGATGCAGAAAATGGAAAAGATGATGTCGGATATAAGGTCAATGCACATGAAAGG
>CAMTVV010000084.1:0-15753 GCA_947085305.1 uncultured Nitrospiraceae bacterium | reverse complement strand
CCTGATGTTTCCCGGCCAGCCGTATTCCTGCAGACTCTTCATCGCCTCAGGCGTTATCTTCTTCAGCGGCTGTCCATATTCCGCTGCGAGGGACTGCATGAAGTGCTCCACAAGCAGGGGGATATCCTCACTGTGTTCCCTCAAAGGGGGCACGGATATGGGGATCACGTTGAGCCTGAAGAACAGGTCTTCCCGGAAATAGCCTTTTTTCACTTCTTCCTGCAGGTTCTTGTTTGTGGCAGAAATGATTCTCACATCAACTTTGATGTTTGAGCTTCCCCCTACCCGCTGGAATTCCTGCAGCTCGAGCACCCTCAGTACCTTTGCCTGAGTCTGGAGAGACATATCTCCGATTTCGTCGAGAAATAGCGTTCCCTTGTCAGCAAGTTCGAACTTCCCCTTTTTCTTTTCGAAGGCGCCGGTAAAGGAGCCCTTTTCGTGGCCGAAAAGCTCGCTCTCGATAAGTTCATGGGGCATTGCAGCACAATTCACCTCCACAAAAGGCTTTTCCCCGCGACTCCCCATGCTATGCAGGAGTCTTGCCACAAGCTCCTTTCCAGAACCGCTCTCGCCGGTGATAAGAACCCTGCTGTTGCTCTGCGCTGCCAGATCTACCTGCCCGCGGAGGACTTTCATGGAGGGAGACTCCCCGATGAACTTCCATTTTCCGGTGAGATTTTCCCTCAGCTCCCTGTTTTCCCTCTCCAGTGCGGACCTTTCCAGCGCTCTCTTTGAACTGAGGAGAACCCTTTCCAGTGACAGGGGCTTTTCAAGGAAGTCATAGGCCCCCATCCTGGTGGCCTTTACCGCAACCTCAATATTGCCGTGTCCTGATATCATGATTACCGGGATATCCCTCTTCAGCGCCTTTATCTCCTGAAGGGTCTGGATGCCGTCCATTTTCGGCAGCCATACGTCCAGAATAACGAGATCAGGTGTCTGCTCCTGCACGATCCTGAGGGCATCTTCTCCTGTTCCTGAGGTGATAACGCTGTAGCCCTCATCCTCAAGAATCCCGGAAAGGCTTTCCCTGATTCCCTCTTCGTCGTCAACAATAAGAACTACAGGCTCCACCCTAGTCCTCCTTTATCGGCATTTCGATGGTAAACACTGTTCCCCCGGGCACATTGTCCCGTATGCGCAAATAGCCCATGTGCTCTCTTATGATCCTGTTTGCAATGGCCAGGCCGAGCCCTGTCCCTTCTTTTTTTGTGGAAAAGTAGGGAAGAAAGAGCTTTTCCTTATCTTCTTCCCGGATGCCGGGTCCGTTGTCAGCCACATCAATGAATACCCTGTTTGCATCGGCATCGAGGTCTACGGTCACCTCTATGCGGCCGCCGCTTTTCATCGCCTGGAAAGCGTTTTCAAAAAGGTTTATCAGCACCCTTTTGAACTGTTCTCCGTCCATGTCGATGAGCGGCATGCTCTCGGGCAGCGATACCGTAATGGAGAAACCTTTGTAGTCCCTGTAAAGGTTCACTGCTTCGTCTATTATACCAGCGAGGGCAGTGGGTGATTTATTTATTTCGGGCATCTTCCCGAACCGTGAGAATTCGTCCACGAGGCCCCTGAGGCCGTCAACCTCTTTGATGATCGTCCGCGTGGATCGTTCAAAGACCTGGGCAAAATCCTCATCTTTCTGTTCCCATTTTTTCAGCATCCTTTCGGTGGAGAGCTTTATGGGCGTGAGAGGATTCTTGATCTCATGGGCAATCCTTCTCGCCACCTCCTGCCATGCAAGGGCTTTCTGGGCTTTTATCACATTGGTGAGGTCATCAAAGACCACAAGAAGGCCGAGGTACTGCGAGACGTTGTCCCTCAGCCCCATGATGGAGACGCGGAGCATGGTGCGCTTCCCCTTTATGGTCGCCCACACCTCCTTTTCCACTGTCCGGAGGGTCTTCAACTTTATCCCCCGGATCATCTGCTGGAGGGAGTCTGATTGTATGGCGGCGAGGATCTCCCCATAGTTTTTCCCCATGACATCGTCAGGGGTGACATTAAGGATTGCACCTGCGGCGGTGTTGATGGTGATGACTTTCCCGTCGGCGTCAAGGGAGATAACCCCGCTCTGGATGTTCTCAAGAATGTTTTCCATGCAGAGTCTCCGCCGGTCGGATTCGGCATAGGCTGCATGAATGGACTCTTTGCTCTCCTTGAGCTCCCTGACCATATGATTGAAGGAAGCAATGAGGAGCCCTATCTCGTCATCCCGTTTCAAGCCGATATCCACATCGAGGTTGCCGGATGCGACCTGCCCGGTTGCCTCGGCAAGTTTCCGGATCGGTTCAGAGATGCCCCGTGCGATTCTGAGGGACGCCCAGAGGGCGGTGAAGATGACGAGGAGCGTGAAAAATCCAAGGAAGATGAGGTAGTTCAACTTCAGCGGCTGTTTCCATGCCTCAAGCTTGATATAATCCTCGTACGCGGTCTTGATCCGTTCTACATTTAGCGTAATTTCCTTTGGTATATGGGATTCCACAATCACCACGCCCCGTTGTTTTTCCGGGGATACAACAGGAACCACAGCCCGTACAGTATCTCCATTCTCCCCTGAGATCACCTCGGTTCCTTCTATTCCGTCAAAGGCTTCTTTTACCACATCTGAAGGGTTCTCCGGGAGCTCAAGGTAGCGGGTCACGGCATATTCCATGGGAAGCGAACCCCTGGACACTATCGCGTGCGCTGCCTCAAGGGTTTTTTTCCGCTCGAGGTCATAGATGGCCTGGGCAATGCTCAGGGTGCTGTCAATGGGCTTCCTGAACTGCGGCGTAAACCAACGATCAATATAATTCGTCACAAGGCCGCTGGCGCCCAGGAACAGCAGCGCTGACGGTATGGAAGTGAGGATAACGAATATCACCACAATTTTTGTCTTGAAGCGCGAGCCCAGGACCTTCTGTTTTCTTTCGAGGTAGAGCCTGGTGAGTGCCTTTGCCACAAAAAACATCAGGGTAAGCAGGGCAATGATGTTGACGTTAAGGAGTATCAGGAGGATGACCTTCGTGGTTATGGAGAGGGTTTCGAGCCTGATGAAATGGAGTTCTACCGCAAAAACCAGCACGCTGAAGAGAAGCAGGGCTGAAATAATCAGACCGAGTTTTTTCATTTTTCGCTTCCCACAGGGAGCGCCGGGGAGTCCTTCATGACCTTGAAATCCTTCTCCGGAACAAAGAACAGGAGATAGCCGATTACCGGCGGCAGCTTTCGCAGGCGCGATTCCACTGTAACTCTGACAAAATAGTCCGCCTGTTGAAGTTCCTTGACATGCGCAAGTTTCAGGTCTTTGATGTTCAGGGCCCAGATGAGCATCGAGTCAAAGCTCTTGAACCTTTTTTCTATGAGGGTAGAGCCGTCCAGTGAAGTGGCGATATGCTCCTTTTTGATGGGGTCGGACTTGAGGGTCTTCACAATTTTTTTCCCTGCGATGAATTCGTCGGGCCATGCCTTCCATACCCTGAAGAGGTCTATATAGAACGTGATCTCTTTGGATATCCCGTTTTTCAGATCGTTGAGATTCTTGTCGTCCAGCGAAAGTCCTGTGCTTACCGCGATCTCGTTGTTCGCCACCCGGACTTCGGGACCCAGAATATCAGTTCCCCATGCCCCAGGAGGGCTAAGCAAAAGGAAGAAAAGGGCAAAAGAAAGAATAGTCCTCGTCATAAAAGGCTTGACATCTCCGGAGAAATTTATTTTCATTATAACATAACGAAAAATCGTGACGCGTAATTCGTAACACGTGACGCGTGATGAGGAATACGTGATTATAATAAGCGCCAGGATTTTTAAACGCCACGCGTTACACATAACGTGTAACATGTAACGGTCTTTAAAAAGGAGGCTTTATGGAATTCAAGTCAGTGAAAATCATGATACCCGAGGGCTGCAATATTATACTGGGCCAGACACATTTCATTAAAACCGCCGAAGACCTCTATGAGATCATCGTGTCCACTGTGCCTCAGGCCAAATTCGGCATCGCCTTTACCGAGGCGTCAGGGCCGTGTTTAATCAGGACCGAGGGGAATGACAGTGAGCTCATCAAGGGGTGCGTGAAGACCGTGCAGGACATTGGGGCCGGACATGTCTTTTGCATACTTCTGAAGGATGCGTATCCTGTCAATATTCTTAACCCCATAAAGAACTGTCAGGAGGTCTGCAGGATATACTGTGCCACTGCCAATCCCCTGGAGGCGCTGGTGGCGTCCACTGAGCAGGGCAACGGAATCATAGGGGTGATAGACGGTTTCCCTCCAAGGGGGGTGGAAGGTACTGAGGACAAGGTCAAGAGAAAAGAATTCTTGAGAACCATAGGGTATAAATTGTAGAGCACGTTCCCGGCAAGACCGTGACTGTAAAAGGGGGGGGGTTGCCCCTCTTGACAATGTTTCCGGATAGTGAGAGCATAAGGGTATGAAGAGGATATTTATCATTAGCGTTACGCTCGTCTTTTTGCTGGCAGTGTCTTCTTGCGCCCCTGTCATCAGGAAAGACCTCATGGACGTGGGGATCAGGGAGGCGCCGCTGTCCGAAGTAAAGCAAAAGCCCGATTTTTATAAAGGAAAACTGTTTATCCTCGGCGGAATCATCGCGCATACAAAGGTCACCCCGGAGGGTTCTTTAATAGAGGCGCTGCATGTGCCGGTGGATTCCCGGGGTTATCTGAAAGGAGATGGACAGGAAGGAAGGTATCTTGCGCTGTTTCCAAAAGAAAGCGGCATGCTGGACCCTGTCATTTACAGCCCCGGAAAGAATATAACCATTGCAGGGGAATTCATCGGAACCCGTTCGGGCAAGCTCGATGAGACGGAATATGTATACCCCTTCTTCCTGATAAAGGAGATATACCTCTGGGAAGAGAGGATGTATTCTTATCCCCCGTCCTATTATTACTACCCGCACTATTACTACCCTTATTCCTGGTGGGACTATCCGTATCCCCGTTGGGGGGGCGCGCCTCACTGGGGATACCGGCCCTTCTGGTGGTAGAGGCCTCCCCCTAAAACAGGGATAGAAAATTATTCTCCCGGTAAATCCCTCACCCTCTCCCGTCAAGGGAGAGGGAACAGTTTTAGAATTTCTATATCGGGCTTTGGGCCTCCGCAAAACATTGAAAAATCACGGTCATATCTGGTAGTATTTCAAAATGTCTGATGAGTTGAAAAGGGCCGGCCTGCTGCTCAGGATAGTTGCCAAGGTCCTTGACTTCATTCTTATTGCTGCGGTGGCAGAGGTGGCGCCAAAGGCCGGTTTTTATGCCGGGCTGCTCTATCTCCTTATCAGCGACGGGCTCTTTGACGGCAGGAGTGTCGGGAAACTGCTCATCGGCCTGAGGGTTGTTTCCATAACCGGAGACGAGCCGTGCTCCATGAAAGAGTCCATAGTGAGGAACGCTCCACTGGGAGCAGGGCTTTTGCTGTATAAACTGCCGTGGATCGGCTGGATCTTTATCATACTCGTCTCCCTCGTGGAGTTCCTGATACTCCTGGGCAGCAAGGATGGAATGCGGCTGGGAGACGAGCTTGCAAAGACCTCAGTCGTCGAAAAAATCAGGCGTAAAGCAGAGCAGGAGGGATAATGTTTTTCCATAAATTAGTCGGGATGTTTTCGAATGACCTTGCTATAGACCTCGGCACAGCCAACACCCTTGTTTTTGTCAAGGGAAGGGGAATCGTCTGTGATGAGCCCTCTGTAGTGGTGGTGAGGAGGGAGGACAAGAAGATCATTGCCGTTGGCGCCGAGGCAAAGAGGATGCTGGGCAAGACCCCTGCAAACATAGTCGCCATACGGCCGATGAAGGACGGGGTCATTGCGGATTTTGACGCCACAGGGGAGATGCTGAAGTACTTTATCAAAAAAGTCCACAACAGGAAGAGCTTTCTCTCCCCGAGGATCATCATCGGCGTTCCGTCGGGCATCACTCAGGTGGAGCAGAGGGCCGTGAAAGACGCGGCACAGGCATCAGGAGCGCGGGAGGTCTATCTCATTGAGGAGCCCATGGCGGCTGCCATCGGGGTGAATCTCCCCGTGGGCGAGCCTTATGGGAACATGATCGTTGACATAGGCGGGGGCACAACGGACATCGCAGTCATATCCCTCGACGGCATAGTCTACAGCAAGGCGGTGCGGGTCGGCGGCGATAAAATGGATGAATCTATCATTGCGTATATAAAGCGGAAGTACAATCTTCTCATCGGGGACAGGACATCCGAACTGATCAAGATCGAACTCGGTTCTGCGTGCGTGGTTGACCCTGACGTGACGAAGACCATGGAGATAAAGGGAAGGGACCTCATTTCGGGCATCCCCAAGACCATCGTGATCACCGAGACAGAGATCAGGGAATCACTCCATGAGCCGGTAAGCGTCATTCTCGACACCATTAAGGTTACCCTTGAAAATACTCCCCCTGAACTTGCTTCCGATATCGTGGACAGGGGCATTGTCCTCGCCGGGGGAGGAGCGTTGCTGAGGGGACTCGATATCCTCATCCGGGAGGAAACCGGACTTCCTGTTATTATTCCTGATGATCCGCTGACTGCTGTGGTAAGAGGAGTCGGTAAGATGCTTGACGAGCTGGAGCTTCTGAAGAAAATCTCGATAAACTGATGTCCATTCGCCGCCTTTTCCCTCTTTTTTTGCTCGTGGTTCTTGCCTTAACCCTGATGACCTATCAGAGCAATAAGGGGATTATCGCACCCTTCCGGTTCATGGGGGATTTCCTTAATTATCTGAACGGTATTGTTCATTCCTTTTCAACCGCTGTCCGGGAACCCTTCAGAAAGATCATGCTGAGGGATGAAGAGAACAAGAGGCTCAAGGCGGAAATGAACAGACTTCTTCTGGAGCAACAGAGGCACAGGGACATTTTCTTCGAGAACATGAGACTGAGGGAGCTCCTCGCCCTGCGGGAAAAAGAGAAGAGATACGTCGCTACAGCGCGGATTATTTCCCGGGGGCTTGACCGCTGGTCAAACACGGTGGTAATAGAAAAGGGAAGGCGTGACGGTGTCGCGAAAGACATGGCGGTCATCACTCCTGCAGGTCTTGTGGGCAAGGTTTCATCGGTGGCGGACAATTATGCCTATGTGCTTCTCATGACGGACATTAATTTTTCCGCAGCGGTGAGGATGCAGGAGACCAGAAAGGAGGCCATTCTCTCCGGAACAGGGGCAAGGCGCTGCATCCTTAAATATGTCCCTGAGGAAGACGTGATCAAGGAGGGAGAGGTGGCGGTCACCACGGGATTTGATGAGCTATTCCCGCAGGAGGTGCCGGTAGGCTACGTCTCCAGGGTTTCCCTGAAGGGCGGCGGCATCTTTCAGGAGATCGAAATAACGCCGTTTCAGGATCTGACAAGGCTGGATGAAGTGGTGGTTGTGCGGCGATGAAACTCGTATGGTTCTTCCTCAGTATCATTGCTGCATTCATTGTCCATTCACAGGTATCTCTCCTGGGAATCGCCCCGAACCTTACGGTGGTTGTGGCTTACACGGTGGGGATTCGCAGCGGCGCAACAAAAGGGATCCTCTCAGGGTCGGCTGTGGGGATACTTGAGGACAGCGTCAGCGGGCACATTCTCGGGCCAAATCTCATGGGAAAGGGCATGGCGGGATTTTTTGCATCCTTCAGTTCATTCGGCCCGTTCCGATGGACGCCGTTGCTCGGAATGCTCTCTTTATTTGGGCTTACCCTTGTGGATGGAGGGGTAGTTTTTTTGGCGAGGACCATATTCGAAACCCCGCCTGCTCCAATGGCAAGAGGGGTTTCCACAGTCCTCATGCAGGGAATTCTTAATGCAGTCATCGGAATTTTTATAAGGCCGCGCAATGCCGATTAACGGGAATTTCTCTGATAAGGTTCTCATTGCCGGATATGTCATCATCGCTTTTTTCTTCATCCTGACCATTCGCCTGTGGCAGCTGCAGATACTCCAGGGAAGTGAGTACAGGAAATTGTCGGAGGAAAACAGACTCCGTGTCGTCAGGGTTGCGGCTCCACGGGGGATAATCTATGACCGGAACGGCGTCCCCCTTGTGAAAAATACGCCGTATTATTCCGTCTCTCTCAACCCGCATGTGCGTGAGCGTGTCGATCTCCCGGCCCTTGCGGAACTGCTGAAAATAGACAGGAATTCCCTTGCGGAAAAAATAGCAGAGCATCAGAAGCGGAGCCTGTATGAACCGCTCAGGGTCAAAGAGGGGCTTTCGATCAAGGAGATTGCACTGATAGAGGCAAGGCGTTCTGACTTTCCGGGGCTTTCCATCGACGTGGATGTAACAAGGGACTATCTCTTCGGCAGTGTCGGCGCGCATCTTATAGGCTACCTCGGCAAGCCCAATGAGTCTCAGGCGCGGAGCCCCGACTTCAGGGATGTCCCTGCCGGTGCATTCATAGGACAGTGGGGGATTGAGCGGCTCTACGACAAACAATTGCGCGGGATGCCCGGGGCAAGGGTAATCGAGGTGGATGCCCTGGGGAGAGAACTGAGGCTCCTTAAGGGAAAATCCCCTTCAAGAGGAGATGATGTATGGCTGGCGATGGACATCAATGTTCAGAAAGAGGCTGAAGAGTCTTTTGGCAATAAGACAGGCGCCATGGTGGCGATAAAGCCTGACTCAGGGGAAATCCTTGCCTTTATCAGCAAGCCGTCGTTTGACCCGAACCTGTTTGCAAGGGGGATAAAGAGCAAACAGTGGGAGGAACTGAACAATAACACCAAACGCCCGTTGCTTAACAGGGCTTTGCAGAGCCAGTATCCGCCGGCCTCCACATTCAAGATCGTCACTGCCATAGCAGCCCTGGAAGAAGGGGCAGTCGATGAACATTCCAAGGTGACCTGTAACGGGGGGATAGCGTATGGCAGGTGGCGCTTTGGTTGCTGGCGGAAGACAGGACACGGAACAGTATCCCTGCACCGGGCGCTGGTTGAGTCATGCGACGTCTATTTTTACGACGCAGGGAAAAAGCTCGGAATTGATAAGATTGCCGCATATGCAAGGGAATTAGGACTTGAGAAGGAAACGGAGCTTGGGATGGTGAGGGAACGCCGCGGATTAATACCCGACACCAAATGGAAAGAGGAAAAAAGGAACCAGCCATGGTATCTCGGCGAAACATTCAATGCATCTATCGGGCAGGGCTACGTTGCAGTGACGCCGTTTCAGATGGCCCAGCTCACCAGTACCGTTGCCAATGGCGGATATATCTACCGGCCTTCCCTGCTCAGGGCGGCAAATAAACCCGAACCGGAAGAAAAATTAAAGATCAAACAGGAGAACCTTGAAGCGGTAAAAAAGGCCCTTTTCGGCGTGGTGAATGAAAATGGAGGCACCGGATGGTCGGCCAAATCCACAATGGTGAATATCTCAGGCAAGACCGGCACTGCCCAGGTGGTGGGAATAAGAAAGGACTCCAAATACCTCCCCGAGATGCACAGGGACCACGCATGGTTTGTTGCCTTTGCGCCCTATGATATGCCGGAGATCGCGCTCTCGGTGATGGTTGAGCACGGCGGGCACGGCGGCGCCACAGCCGCGCCCATTGCAAAGAAGGCGATAGAAGCGTATATGAAATCCGGCAGGCAGTCAGCAGCGGCCCAGTCTCCGGCCGGGAAGCAATCCGGAAGCGCTGCAGGTCAGAGCAGAACATCTGTTGAGGACAGGAACAGTGAAAATAGACAGACGACTGATTAGGAATTTTGACTGGATCACTCTTTCCCTCGTCATCCTGCTTTCCGTCACCGGCATAATGACTATATACAGCGCGACGCGTTCTCCTCTCCCTGACGGTGATATGCCGTCTTATTACATAAGGCAAGTTTACTGGCTTCTGGTGAGCATTATTGCCCTGATAGGGGTTGTGAGTTTTGATTACATCTGGCTGAAGCGGTTTTCGTATCTCTTCTATGGAGCCGGCCTTGTCCTTCTCCTGCTCGTCCTGCTCATGGGCAGGACAGGGATGGGCGCCCAGCGCTGGCTGAACTTCGGGATATTTTCCTTTCAGCCTTCCGAGGTATTCAGGCTTTTCTTTGTGATCACTCTCTCCAGGTACCTCAGCGACATGCAGGGCAGGGTGGGGCTTGGTTCTCTCCTTAAGGCCTTTTTCCTGCTGGCTTTTGTTCCGGCGGCGATGGTGATGAAGCAGCCTGACCTCGGCACAGCGGTTATTCTCCTGCTGGTCTTTTTCTCGATTATTTCGACAAAGGGTTTCCAGAAGAAGGTCATTGCATTGGTCCTCCTCATCGGTCTTGTCTCGATCCCCTTCCTCGGCAACATAGTCTGGGAGGGACTGAAGGATTACCAGAAGAACAGGCTTGTTGCCTTTCTTGAGCCGGACATTGACCCTGCCGGCATCGGGTATCACATAAACCAGTCAAAGGTTGCCATAGGCTCGGGCTACGTGGTGGGCAAAGGGTATCTCAAGGGGACTCAGGGCCCCTTTAGATTTCTCCCGGAAAAACATACTGATTTCATATTCGCGGTTTTTGCCGAGGAATGGGGCTTTATGGGAAGCGTTGTTCTCTTGTTCTTGTACCTTGCATTGATCTTCCGGGGGCTTGACACCGCGAGAAAGGCCAAGGACGAATTCGGCAGTCTTCTGGCAACCGGCATTTCCTTCATGTTCACCATCTACTTTTTCATCAATGTCGGCATGACCCTGGGAATTATGCCAGTAGTTGGCGTCCCGCTCCCCTTTATGAGTTACGGAGGTACCTCGCTCCTTGCCAATTTTATTGCCGCGGGGATACTCATCAATATAAGGACGAGACGGTTCGAATTGTTCTATTAGCGGCACTGCACCTTGATGAGAGGAGCAGAAAGATAACTGTCTTCGGCGGAAAGCTCAGGACCGGATCACCCTGCGAGTTCGTCCTCACCGGCATCATCGCCTTCGTTGCCTTCATCGTCCTGGGCTCTCCGGCGTTGGTTCGGTGGTTCCCGGCTTGTGTCTGAAAAAAAGTCCTAACAAACTCAAAACAAAACTGATAAATTGGTAAGACCATAATCTTCTACAGGACAGCTGACGGCAAATGCCCGGTGCAGGAGTTTCTCGATTCGCTGTCCGGTAAAGTGGCGCAGAAGGTTGCATGGGTGCTGAGTCTGGTTGAGGACCTCGATGTTGTGCCGTCGACATATTTCAAGAAACTGGTCAGCGCCGAGGAGATAAGGGAGTGCAGGATGCAGTTTGGCTCGAATGCGTACCGAATATTCTGCTTCTTCGACGGCAATTCCGTTGTTGTGCTAACCCATGGCTTGATCAAGAAGACGCAAAAAACCCCTCAGCAGGACTGACACAGGAAGAGCTTGCCCGCAGACTGAAGACCAAGAAGACCGCTATCTCACGGATAGAGAACCATGCGGAGGATATCAAGCTGTCCACCCTGGAGAAAGTCGCCCATGCCCTCGGGAAGCGGCTTGAAGTGAAGATAGCCTGAAACGCCGCTAAGGAGTGTCTGCTACACCCGCCCGCCACTTTTATCCCGTAATCCGGAGGTTTATTCGGGACCGCAGCCACGAGGTTTATCCATAGCCCCCTCGCTGAAATAGTTCAGAAGTCTGAAGTGCAATAGTCAGAAGGCTTAATCTTTATATGTCCGGCTCTCGGCTTCTGAACTTCTGCTCTTCTGCACTATAGTACTGCTTTGACTTCGCACGGAACATTCCGGCACAGGCAAGGGTCCGTTCCAAGCATGTTGCTCCGCTCCGGGCAGGCCTTTGTCTTCCCATCACGCTTCAAGCTCATGCCAGGGGCAAGCACATACCTTCGCTCCCCCAATATTTACCCCGTGAGATGGAATCATCTATCGGGGCTTGTCCAGCGCCTTGCGAGGAATGCGAACTTCAGCAACGCTCGGCCAAGGCCCCGTCTTACTATGTCTATGAATTGGTTCAATTATAAACTTAATGTGTTAAAAGCAACGCCCGTGTCTGGATGCTATTTTTCGCTTGCATTATTTTAAAGTCATAACTATACTTTAAATATGCCAGGTAAATATAAAGCATATCAAAGGAACCTTGGAAGCAGCCTTGAGTCCCTGATCAGTAAGGGGCAGTCGGCCCTGATACTTGGCCCGAGGCAGACAGGTAAGACAACACTGGTAAAGGCGGTCCTGCCCGCAAATCGTAATGTCATTATATATTCCCTGCAGGACCCCCAGATCCGTCTTGAAATTGAGAAGGACCCTTCGCTGATAATCAGACAATTAAAGGCGCGCACCGGCAGGTCCCTTGTTTTTATCGATGAGGCACAGAAAGTCCCAGCGATCTTCGATAGCATTCAGTTGATAATAGATGAAAAGGCTGCTAATTTTATTATCACCGGCTCATCCGCCCGCAAGCTGAAAAGAAAAGGCGTGAACCTGTTGCCCGGACGTGTTAAGGCCTACAGGCTTGACCCTCTTCTCTGGAATGAATTCGGCTGGATTGAAAAGGGAATAACCGGCTTATTGCCTGTGGATAATATCAACAAACTCAAGCACTACACCTTTGAGCAATCTCTTATTTATGGGGCACTGCCCGGAATTGTAGCGATGGATGATGACAAGGAACGCAGAGAAATGATAACTGCGTATACCCGCATATACCTTGAGGAGGAGATAAGGGCCGAGGCGTTGAGCAGGAAGATAGGGGCTTTCGGGCGGTTCCTGGAGCTGGCTGCGCAGGAATCCGGCACTAACCCGAATCTGACAAAGCTTTCTTTGGAATCAGGAGTGAGTGTGCCTACCATAAAGGAGTTTTTCAGTATACTTGAAGACACGCTTGTCGTGGAAAAGGTCGAGCCATATCTGAAAAATGCCCGGAAAAGGATCCTTGCCTCGCCCAGATATTATTTCTTTGATCTTGGGGTCAGAAACGCGATGGCAAGGGCCCCGCTTACAGAAGACCTTCTGAATGTGGATAAGGGCAAGTTGTTCGAACATGCCGTCATTCTGGAAATCATCCGCAGGATTCGCGCATTGAATCTTGGCTATAAGGTGTATTACTGGAGGACTGCTGCAGGAGCTGAGGTGGATTGCGTTATTGACACAGGCACTGAGGTCATTCCTGTTGAGATAAAATCAGGAAGTAATGTGAGATTATCGGAACTTAAAGGCCTCCAGAGTTTTATTGGGGCCTACAGGAAATTGGTCAAGCGGGCGTTTGTGCTCACGACCGGCAGGCTTCCCGAGAAATTAAATGATATGATCACGGTAGTGCCGTGGAGATATTTGTAATCAGGAAGTTAGCAAGTCGACAAGTTATAGAGTTTTGTTAAAACCACAGTTCGCAAACTTTATAATTCCTCCAAGCCGCCCTGAGACACTGAAGCCTCTTTTTTGTCAGACTAACGGCAAGCAGTCGCTCTTTGGTCTCTTCCCATCGTTTTTCAATCTCTTTGTCTTCCGGGAAGTCAAGGATGTAATCATCCAGCCGGAGGTCTATCTCTCTGATGATACTTGAGACAAATTTCTTGCTTTTATCGCTGGGAAGCTCAAAGAGCGCTTTTATATAGACATCATACGGTGTATATTCTTTGCTTCCGAACCGGGAGGCATCGAGAAGCTCAATAAGCCCGGCCTTGAAATCCATAGCCTCATTATCATAAAGCCTGATCTCGACGTTTTCTTTGTTGAGGAATGCAATGAACTCCTTCACAAGGCTGTTTTTCTCTTTTGAAAGGTCAAACCCCTCGACCTCTTCCCGGATCATCCCGCGCAGCACATCGCCCAGAATGTTGTCATTCTTTATTTCCGGCGCCTTTCCGAGGAGAAGGCGGAACCGCTTAACTTAACGCCCTGGATATTGTCCTTTACAAAGGCATAGGCCTGAATGTTAAAGAAGGCAGTTGCTATGTCGAACTGCGTCTCCGGGATCTCCTTAAGCACACTGTTGAGAAAAGCGGACAGCTTTAAGTCGCTGTTGTCTATGATTTTCTTTGGTATCGCGTTCTATGTTTGCCTATTTTGCTTTTCATTTCTTCCTATTCTTATTCCTGTTCTTATTCCTGCAGGCATTTATGCCGATTTTTCCCACACAAACCGTTTCTTAAGGTCGTTGCAGAAACTATGATGAATCTTACTGTCATGCTGAAGCCTGCCTACAACTATGCCGGGGGCAATGCCGAGTTCGGAGGCAAAATCCTGTATAGCAGCTTTGCTGTATTTTTCTGACTGTACAAGCTGTCTATATCGCTTCGGTGGAATCAGAAGATCGGAGGCAAATTTGTCGGCCTCGTCTTCTTTGGAGTTCGTGCCGTCGCCCTCAATAAAAACCTCTTTTTTGCCATGCAGGAGTATATGACCTGCTTCATGGAAGAAGCTGAACCATAATTGATCATCGCTTTTATATCGTAAACTCAATTGAATAACTGCCTTTTTGGAATTTGCCCACCATGTTGCGCCTGATGCCCTGATTCCGGGAATCTTAGGCACAAAGGCAACAGCAACACCAGCCTCGGCACATAAACGAATAACTTCTTCATGAAAATGCTCTGGCGGCTTAACTGTAAGTTGACGGACACTCATGAGGGAGTTTCTGAACTTTGATGCATCAAAAGGCTTACAAGAAATATTCCGGGCAGTCAACTCGCCCATTCTCAGCCACGAGGCAATAGCGTAAGGGTTGTTTGAAAAAACCTTTGACGTTCGGTACGAAACCTGAGCGCCCATCCATCTTGCTTCCCATTGTTCAGGAGATGCAATGCCAAAGAAGTTCAGAACCTCTTGAAGCTGCTGGACCTTGTCCGCATGCTTCTTTAGATAGCCCATCTTGACGAGCGCATTTACCGGCATCTTTTTTAGCCAGTTTATCTGGCGCTGCAAACTCTTTTGCTCGTTTATCCTTGCAAGCGTCTCCTGATAATTGCGCTCCAGATTATTCCAAAAACCTGCGGGTGTGCCTAAGACACGTTCAAATTGCAATGCTGTTTCAGGCGTGATAGCAGCCTTACCTTTGATGATTTCATTGATTGTCTTTTTGGGCCTGCCTGTGCGTTCTGCAAGCTCTGCCTGAGACATACCTATTGCCTCAAGGGTTTCAAAAAGCGTTTCACCCGGAGGGACTGCATAATTAGGCGTAAACTGATTCTTCATTTCCTTACTCATGCGTATCCTCCAATCCGATAATTCTTATTGCCGTTACCTTTGTCCAATCAAGCCCGCCATCGGGCTTTTTAGGCACCGGATTATTTGCCGGCTCAAAGACCAGCCGGTACGGATGGTCCAGGTCAACCGACAGACATCCCTTAAGATTCCCTTTCAATTCATGACATCGAGCCTGTGGAAGATTGTGCAAGTCTTCAAGCGCATTGGCAGCGGCGAGTTCAGTTAGCCGTCTCTTTAAAAGCCGGGCTCTGTTAGTGCCGAATCTTCTCAGCATGAGATTCTCGTTGTTGCACTCTTTCTCAAGCTTGGCTGTCTTAAATAGAATAACCATAGTTCAGTTCCCTTGTCAAGTAAATTATTAACCCTTAGGGTAAATACTTTAATATCTTCACACGCTCCTTGCCTTCTCAAGCCTGTTCTTCACCAGCTCACATACTGCCCAGCACACTTCATTTCTCTCTTCTTCTGTTAATCCGAGGATGTCGAAGACGATATCGTCAAGGGCCTTGCGGTCAGGAAGAGGAGTGGGTTTCTGCTCACGGATAGGACGGGCAGGATTGATGCCGCAAAAGTTGAAAGTCATATTTTATAGATTTCGCTGAGATGCCTAACGGCGTATATCGTAATAACATGGGAAGCATGTTCAATAGAGTAAATAATACTCCAGT
>CAMTVV010000083.1:0-7971 GCA_947085305.1 uncultured Nitrospiraceae bacterium | reverse complement strand
TTATATGAATAGCTGCCGATAATGTTGTTCGTCTCAAGATGCCGGCGACATGTCCCGATGATTTCAGACTTGAAATCATACTCCTCGCCAAAATATTTTTTCCTTGCCGTCCAACTCTTCTTATGTATGTAGTATATATACACCAAATCTTCGACATAGATGAACGGACCTTCCATAGCGAGGCGAAGTCTTAAATCGTAATCTTCAGCCCAATTTACTTCGGCGTTATACCCTCCCACAAAGTCGTAGATACTCTTACGTATGAGCGCCGCGCCGTCCGGAACGAAATTGGCCGTGAACAGGTCAAACTGATTGAAATCCCTGCCATAATAAAAGGGTGACCTGATTTTCTTTACCCGCCGGACAACTTTTGTTTTGCCGTATACAACGCTTGCCCCGGGATGAAGTTCAGCCGTTTCAACAAGAACGCGAAGACGGTTTGGCAGCGCCATGTCATCGCTGTCCGAGGCAATAATGTAACGGCCTGCTGCTTGATCCGCAAGGAATTTATAGATAACCGCCGGTCTGCCGGAATTCTTCTCTCTCGCAAAATACTTGATGCGTTCATCTCTTTGCGCAAAGGCCTTGATGATCCCGAGACTCCCGTCTGATGAACCGTCGTCGCAAATGAGCAATTCGAAATCCTTGAACTCCTCTTTAAGGACGCTCGATATCGACATCCTTAAAAAGTCCTTTCTGTTGTAAACGGGCATCAAGACTGAAACAACGGGCATCTAAACACTCCATCCGACGCGTATTTGGTAATAACAAACTCGCTTATTGTTGACATAATTCTTTAGTGTTGTCATTCCCGCTTGTCGGGAATCCTTCTTAAAGAAAGATGCCGAACAAGTCGGCATGACAGAAAATGTAACATCATTTATTGCGTTTGTATTAAGTGGACCCATTTCAGAAATATCTCAACCTCCCGTCTATAATCTTCTCTGCCAATGTGTGCCCGTAAAGGATCTTTTCCGACATGCTCCACCACCTTTCGCGCAATTTAGCGTGCTGTCTTTCCGGAAATCTCTTCCACCAGTGCAGCCGCCATTTCTTACGGAAATAGGCACGGTTCTCCGTCTCGTAAGGTTTTTTGTCCGTATTCTTGCGTATCATGTTCTGGGTAACCGAGCCGAAATGATGTATGAAAGAACGGCCCGTCGTCCCAGGGACAAATCCGGCAAGCAGGGCCCGACGAAAGAAATCTCTGTCCTCGAACTGACCAATCCTAAAGTGCTCATCGAACAGACCGATCCGGTCAAATACTTCCCTTTTTACCATGAAGCATATCCCCTGGGCTATGCCCATGCGCGCAACCGAATGCATACGCTGTACGAAGTCCCTCGAATGTTCGATAATGTTGTAGTTGTATTCTCCTTCCCGGAAGGCGGGGCTGGCGATATCCACGCCTTTCTCCCGGGCAAAATCAAGGAGACCATCAAGCCAATTAGGTGAAAGAATAGTGTCGTTGTTCAAGATAACGACCCATCGGGCGCCGGAAGCCTTCACGCCCTGATTCCAGGCAACGGCACATCCGAGATTTTCCATGTTCGCAATGACTCTGATACTTGAGCATTCTGAAAGGTATTCGGCAGTGCCGTCTGAAGAGCCATTATCAATAACAATAAGCTCGCAATCTCCGGGAAGTGTCGCGTGAAGACTTTCCATGCAAATTCTCGTAAAGTGAAGCTGGTTGAAAACAGGGATTACTATGCTTACGTTCATTTATCCCTTTTCCCCGCGCTGGAGTTCGAGGAGTTTAGCATATTTAAAAAATGATCCTCCTGCCTTGGTCAACGCGATAACAAGACCGTCCAGCCCTTCAAGAAAACCTTTTTGGAGGAGATATATCTTGAAAAACGCGGCGAGACCGTGATAGAGAGGAGTTAGTGGGTTTGCCCTTCTCCCTGCAGCGAAAAGTTCTCCGGCCATGATCGTTGAATACTCATTGAGCGTCTTCAGCATATCCGAATACGAATCAAAGGCATAGTGTTCTATATGCGCGTCCAGGTCCAGCACCCGTCCGTTCGTCGCCCATTTCTCATGGATTACGAACTGGAATGAGCCTCTGTTCCTGTTCACCAGCCGTATCTGCCTGTCCGGCCAATAACCCGAGTGTTTCAGCCATTTTCCGTGAAGATAGTTTTTCCTCTTAAAGCTGAAAGCGTCTGCCGCCGGTTTTTCGAGGACCTTGATTATCACCTCTCTTGCCTTTTCCCCAAGCCGCTCATCTGCATCGAGGAGAAGAACCCATTCATTCCTGCACTTGTCAACCGCACTGTTCTTCTGAGGACCGTAGCCTTTCCAATCCTCAACAAAAACGCGACACCCAAATGCTTTTGCAATCTCCAGGGTTCTGTCGGTACTGCCGGAGTCAACCACAACAATATCATCCGCAAAAGACACGCTTCGCAGGCAATCGGGGAGCCTTGCCTCCTCATTTTTTGTGATGATAGCCGCCGAGAGCGGAATATTTTCAGGATGCATCTGTGGCCCCTGCTATTCCTGCAAAGAGGGAAAACGCCTTTGCTGCTGAGATAGAAAGCAAAGGTGTATCGACAAGACTTCCTATGATAAAGACCATCGTAAAGGCAAAGACAGCAAACCCGAGAGACGAATCCCGCCCCTTCCATCCCTTTTTTAACATAATAAATAAAAGCCAACAAAAGGGGATCAGGCCCAATACACCGAAACTTACCGTCATATAGAGAAAACTGCTATGCGGGTTTCCATGAATAAAAAATGGAAGAGATGGATCTTTCTTGTATATCTCCCAGGACTTTATGAATCCTGCAGTCCCTGTGCCTATCAGGGGGCTCTTTTTTATCTCGGCAAATGCGATCTCCCACATGTGAAATCTCCACCCTATAGACGTATTCACATTCCCCTGTTTATAGTGTGAAAGGTCTTCCTTAATCTTGGATACCCTGGACTGTACCACGGGAGAAGCAAATAACAGGGCTATTATTACTATGCTGCCGGCCGCTATCTTGAAAATATGTCTCCGGCCCACTATATTGTAAACTATCAGAGGAGACAGGATTATTAATGCCAGGTATCCGCTTCTGGCGCCTATAAAACTCATGACCGCAAAAAACAGCATCATAAGAAAGGCATACATTATTCGGACCTTCATGGATTGAGCCTTCAGAAAATAAAAAGATGATACGAGTATGCCGGTTGTAAGTAAAAGGCTAAAGGGGATATGCGCTGAATCTCCACCCAGCAGACCGATAGGAAGCCCTCTTTTAAGCGGTATGAGGCCGAGAAATTGCAGTATCGCGACAGCGCTGTTCACTACAAGCCCCGCCAGAAACATCTTGATTATGAAGTCAGAGTGTGTTTTAGCTCCATGATTCTTAGCCGCGGTCCGTGACTGCAAAAGTGACAGGAGCGCTATAGTGTACAACCAGTCGTGTGTCTTAAGGGCAACATTTAGTCCTTCAGACGGCACAGGGGTATAGATTAGCCCAACCCATGGAAGTATGATAAGCATGAGCACAGGTATTTTTATGTCCGCTCTTAGCACCATGTTTTTTATATCACCCAAAAACTTTCCTGAAAATATCCAGACGGCAAGCACAAAGATTCCGCAGATTGCGGCCGGAGAAGTGGCTATCGGTATAAAGAAAAACATACCGGAATAGCCCGCCCAGAGGAGGTTGTCGGTATTAATCTTCTTTACGTATCCCATTCCTGCAAACATATTCCTTTGATGTCAGGCCTGCCAGGAGAATCTGTTTATTTCCATCGGGGATAATTTTGTTCGTCGGATGCCAGAGATGGAAACATATTGCCATGAATTGATGGACCTTCTTCATGAGTCCGTATTTGAAAAACCTGCAGGCAAGCTCTGAATCTTCATTCCCCCACCCCACAAAATCCTCATTGAATCCGTTCACCGCCAGTATATCCTCCCTGAAGAAGCTCATATTGCATGATTTTATGCCTTCATGTCTTCTGTTCTTCACAGGGGGACATGAGGGAAAACGGAAGAGATGATGGACATTCGAGATCCTGCCGGTGAGCGCAATCTTCATTAATGCGAGCGCTGAATCGGCCTGCTTATGACTGAACCCTTCCACGGCATTCCGGCTCACATGCGCCCTTTTTCCCTGAATAAAACAGCCCTTTTCTGCGAGCGCCATATGGTCTGATACAAAATGCCGGTTCATGACACAGTCACCGTCCAGAAGAATGATATAGTCCCCGGTTGACTGCTTTATCGCCTCATTACGGATCTTTGCCGCCCTGAATCCCTTGTTCTCCTGCCATACATGGAAGACGGGAAAGGGGGCGGTTCCGGAGAAGGATTTCACTACGCAGGCAGTATCTTCGTCTGAACCATCGTCTGCGATAAGCGCTTCATCCGGCATTTTCGTCTGGCTTAAGACGCTGTCAGTCGCCTTTTTCAGGGCGGCAGGACTGTTGTATGTTGTTATGATGAGAGAAACTTTCAATACGTTCCCCCCACGAGCATTGCGTTCACCGACCCGATCTTGATCTTTGTCTTCAGCATCACCGGGATCCGCCTCTCATCGTCGGTAAGCCAGATGTGTATCTCTCCCTTGCGGTAGAAGATCCCTTCGGACTGCATGAGCGGTTTTACCACGATGGTATTAAATTCCCCTGCGGGCACCTCAACCTTCTCTTTCCTCAGCACCTGCACCTCAACATTCCAGACCTTCTTGCTGTCAAAAATCGTCACATACAAGGATTTGCCTACCTCAAGATTCTGTGTCCTGAGAAAGTAGAAGCTTGATAGGGGATCGAAGATGAAAGAGGGTATCTCAAACTCTTTTCGTTCGTTCTCCAGGTGATCGATGTATGTTGCCTTCAAGGCAGTATGGTCAAAGATCACCTCTTTGTTCTTGCGGTTCTTTCCCTCGCGTATGTTGAGACGATAATTCACGGGTTGGCCGACACCTTGCGTCTTCTGGTTTTTCTGAAGCCTGCTCTCCACGATATCCTTCACCGTGTAAAAGACCGATACCCACTTTATGGACCTTGCTGTGGACGTTATGGTTATCTCCTCCCCGTTCTGCCGTATTTCCAGGGATGCCTCTCCTGCCTTGACGCCGGTCCAGGTGAGGTCATAGATCAGCTTTTCAGGGATGCTGAAGGAAAAAGCATCTGAATATGAGAGCAGGATGCAAAATGCAAGTTTGAAAAGGCAGAATTTAAGGTTTTTCACTTTCAGGCTTTTCTATTTCAAAGACTTCCCATAGAGGAATATCTACCCCTTCAAAGATGCCGGAAGTAAAGACTTCCTCGGCGCCAAAGATATCCGGCTCAGCATACCTGTTGTCTTTTAAGGGGAATCTTTCAACATAGTTTTCTTCCGGATGTGCCAGTATGTATTCTTTCACCCCAAATCTTTCATAAAGGCCCTTCTTGATCTTTCTGTCTTTCAATGAGGTAAATGGCGAAAGAACCTCGATAATTAAATCGGGCGCGCCGTATATCCTGTCTTTTATTTTCTTCTTATCACAGACCACCATTACATCGGGCTGAACAAAATTATAGTCATCATAATAGACATCCAGAGGGGCTACATAAACCCTGCAAGAAGTCCCTTTGATTTTTTCTTTTAAATGAACAGCAAAATTAAATGTTATAGCCTGGTGCCTCTCCGATGGCGATGGACTCATACTGACTGTTTCGGTTTTCATTATCCTGCCCTTTTCTTCATGCCACTTATACGGTACACCATCTATCACTTCCCATCTTTCATCCTCCGGCCATGTGAGGTAGTCCTGCCATGTATATTTGACCCCTGCCTCTTTCTTTGCTGGATAGCCCATAATTCCCTCCTGCGGAATAGAAGCGCTTTTTGTTATATTAATACATGCTTATAATTCCTGCAATAGATTTGAAGGCGGGCAAATGCGTGAGACTCCTCCAGGGCAGGGAAGACGCTGTGACGGCCTATTCGGATGACCCGGCGTCAACGGCAAGACGCTGGGAGTCCTGCGGCGCCCAACTCCTCCACGTGGTCGACCTCGACGGCGCTTTTACCGGGGCTCAGAAAAACCTTGAAGCCGTCAGAAAGATCCGTGCTTCGGTGGCAATGGAGATCGAAGTGGGAGGGGGGATACGGGACCTGAAAAAGATAGAAGAGCTTATCGGGCTCGGAATTAACAGGATAATCCTGGGAACTGTCGCAATAGAGAAACCGGAACTGGTGAATGAGGCGTGCAGGAGATTTCCGGGACGCATCCTTGTCGGCATTGACGCCAGGGACGGAAAGGTTGCGGTGAAGGGATGGGTCGAAGTCACCTCAGTGGATGCAAAGACCCTGGCCAAAGAAGCGGAAAAAAACGGCGCCGCCGGAATAATTTATACGGACATCTCCACGGACGGCATGATGACCGGACCTAACCTCAACGCAATGGAGGAGATGGTCAAGACGGTGAGTATTCCGCTCATAGCATCCGGGGGCGTAGCTTCCCTTGAGGATATCAGAAATCTCCTGGGGATAAAGGGTCTCTGGGGCGTGATCACGGGCAAGGCCATATACTCTGGGCGCCTTGACCTGAGGGAAGCGATACAACTCGTCAGTGGTAAGTCGTAAGGCGTAAGGAGTAAAGTGAAAAATAGTAATAAGTTCTTAAATCATGCCCTTCATATGTCATTCCCGCTTGTCGGGAATCTTTCTTCCAAAGAAGGATTGCGGACAAGCCGCAATGACAGAAACAGACCAAACAAGGTGATATTTATTATGAAGTTCCTGTCAGTGATTTTGTACGGTTCACGATTTACGCCTTACGGGTGCACGATGTGCGACTTACGACTTACGACTTGCGACTTACGACTTACGGTATTTTGATATGCTTGCGAAACGAATAATTCCATGTCTTGATGTAAAAGACGGACGCGTAGTAAAAGGAGTCAGTTTCTTGAATCTCCGGGATGCAGGAGACCCTGTGGAGAATGCGAAGTTCTACGACGAGCAGGGAGCTGATGAACTCATCTTCCTGGACATCACCGCATCCCATGAAAAGAGAAAGATCATCATCGATGTGGTCGAAAAGACCGCCGACGATGTCTTTATGCCCCTGACCGTTGGCGGCGGAATAAAGGGCCTTGATGATATCAGGGATCTCCTCCGCGCGGGGTGTGACAAAGTATCGGTGAATACCACAGCAGTGAAAGACCCCTTCTTCATCAGCAGGGCTGCAGAGAGATTCGGGAGCCAGTGCATTGTGGTCGCCATTGACGCAAAAAGGGTGAGCAGCGTTATGTCCGATGCGACAGGGGAAGAATGGTTCAGCGATCCATCACTGAAGGATGTCTGTCTGGAGTTGCCAGAACAGCCCCCGGCGCAATCACCTCAGCCCCAACTTGTCATTCCCGCAAGCGAAGCGCGTCGGGAATCCCTCCTAAAGGATAAGAAAGATTCCGGACAAGCCGGAATGACAGACGAGGAGCTCAAAAGTGGGGAGGGCGGATTTCTATGGGCCATCTCAACCCACGGCGGAAGAAAGATGAAGCTCATCGATGCGGTGAAATGGGCGAAGAAGATGGAGAAACTGGGCGCAGGGGAGATCATGCTCACGAGCATGGATATGGACGGGACAAAGGACGGTTATGACCTAGAACTTACAAAAGCGGTATCAGAGGCAGTCTCCATCCCGGTGATTGCATCAGGGGGCGCCGGGACCCTTGAGCATCTCTATGAAGGGCTTGTGTACGGAAAGGCAGATGCGGCGCTTGCAGCATCCATATTCCACTTCAGGGAATATACCATCAAAGAGGCAAAGGAATACCTGAGAGCAAAAGGGGTCGCGGTAAGACTGTAGTCGCTATGCATGGGGACATGGTGTCAGGTCTTGACAATTGACATAATGACAGCCTTTTTGCTATCCTTCCCGCATGGGTCGTCCGCTTAGGATAGAATTCCCCGGAGCTTTATATCATATAACAAGCAGGGGTAATGAGAGAAAGAACATCTTTCTTGATGATTCAGAT
>CAMTVV010000082.1:0-2226 GCA_947085305.1 uncultured Nitrospiraceae bacterium | reverse complement strand
GGCATTGCTGTTTCCATACTAATAGATTTATATAAAAATAAATACAAAAAAATTGAGGCCATCGCCATCGGCGACAGCCCTAATGACATGCCCATGCTTGAAAGGGCTGATTATCCGGTTATTGTTCAAAAGCATGACTACAGTTATGACAATAAAATTAAAATCCCACGCATCATTAAAGCACATGGAATCGGGCCTGAGGGTTGGAATAAGGCTGTTTTAAATAAACTCTCGACAGGCTTTAAATATTCCTGAAGCGGTATCATTAAGTCTTTAGCTTTCATAGCCTTCTAATTCTAAAGCAGGTGTAATATTAACACAAAGTTGTTAAATTTTAAATCCACATTGCTTAACCTTTCCATCGTTCTTTTACCAAGCATAAATTATTCGCACCAACTATCGTTTAACTTATTTTTACTCCTTTTCGGACTATCAGAACAGGTATGTTTGTTTCTTTATGTATTACAGACATCGTGACGCTTCCGAGAAGCGCTGACTGAAGACCTGTTCTACCATGAGAGCCCATGATGATAAGATCAACCGCTGATTCCTCCGCCTCTTTTATAATCTCATCGGCAGGATTGCCGATCCTCACCGCTTTACTTGCAGAGATACCCTCCTTCTTAATCTCGTTTTCTGCTGCCTCGACATATGTCTTCGCAGCCTCCATAAAAGCAGACTCCATGAAGGCTTTGAGATCTGGAGCGAATGTTAGTGATTTGACCCTTTCATCAACGACACTTAAGACCAAAATAGATGCATTAGTCTGTTTGGCCAGAGATATGGCATACCTTGCGGCATCCATAGACCTGTCCGATCCATCAGTCGGTAAAAGAATCTTTTTAATCATCGTATCTCTCCTTCAGATTTTATTTGTTAATACTATTGCCCACTTCTACCAATAAACTTTAATATGATAAATAGCTACAACGACAGCCACCAGCAGTACAATAAACGGCAAGAATGGTATCAATTGTAACCCTATCCTTTTAAAATTTCCCATATTTTCTCACCTCATCTAAACCTTAAACGGTAGTTTCCAGAAGAAGTTGATAATGTAAAGAAGCGCTACTGCTCCTGTGACAACACCGAGCATAGGCTTCAGGAATCGCTCTGGTATGAACTTCTGCGTTTTGGATGCGACCCATGCGCCGAAGATGGCCCCACTCGCAACAAACAGACCAAAGCTCCAGTCGGGCGAGGCTGAGACTCCGGTAAGTATCGGCATCGTTATCGTGTACGAGAGCAAACCCGTCAGTGATAACGTAATCACGAACGGAATTGTGGCAGCAACCATGACATATAGCGGCAACCCATAGAACGATACCAGTATGGGGACGAGAATGAAGCCTCCACCGACCCCGAGAGCGGATGATACCACTCCGACGGCGAATCCTATCATAAGCATTGTCGGTACACTGAAGCTTTGCTCCTCACCCCAGTAGCCGATTTTGACCCTTTTGAAATTGCTTTCCAGCGTCTGGATTCTAAAGTCGGCTGGCAATCCGCAGGGAGCCTTACCCGCCTTCAAGCACTCTTTGACTAAGGCATCAAACTTTTCCTTAAAGGCTCTCTGTCGGGCTGTCCTCTTCAGATACCATGGGGTTACCTGCATGCACAGATGTATCGACATGATCAGCAGCGCCAGCCCGATTGCCGCTTTAAATGGGACAGGGTCATTCAGAAGATATACACGGATAAACGGCCCGATGGGCGCCCCAAGAACTGCGCCAAGGCAGAGCCACTTGGCTAAGTCCCAGTTCCACTGCCGATTTCTCCAGAACCCGAGCAAGGCTCCGAACGGATTAAGAAATGTAACAATCAGGGTTGTAGGACTCACTGCCACCGAACTGAACTGGAGCACCGACATCGAGTAAGGAAGGGCAAAAATACCGCTTGCTTCACCGACAACGCCCATCGTATAGCCGGTCCAAAACCCCATCCAGAGCAGATGCCAGATAGGCACCCTCATGCCGGCGATAGGAAAGGCCACGTCGCCCCCCGGCAGAAACCCGTACTGCATGTAGCTGACAACGACGGCTGCGATGAAAACCCCAAGGATCATCGGAATCTGGTCCCTGATAAATTCCTTAAGCAAGGGATGTTGAATCCAGAAGCCCTCTTTTGCTCGACCAATGCCTTCTGAGACTTCCTTTGTGCAGTCGCTCATTATTCTGAATATCCTCCTTTAAATCCAGTTACATGCTCGGCGGCAGAATGTAAAGG
>CAMTVV010000081.1:0-5611 GCA_947085305.1 uncultured Nitrospiraceae bacterium | reverse complement strand
GTCTTTAGCCTCTTTCAGGCCGAGACCGGTCAACTCTCTCACAACCTTAATGACCTGTATCTTCTTGTCACCGGCGCCGGCGAGAATAACATCAAAGCTCGTCTTCTCCTCAGCAGCCGGAGCTGCGGCTACCGCTCCAGGCGCCGCGGCAATTGCAACCGGCGCTGCTGCGGTAACACCGTACCTCTCTTCAAATTCCTTTACGAACTGAGACATATCGAGGATCGTCATGTTGTCGATAAACTCAAAAACCTGCTCCTTTGTCACTGCCATTATGTAAACCTCCTTAATTTAGTTATCTGTTATCCGTTATGCGTTATCTGTTTTTACTCTTTACCCTTTACGCATCACGCTTCACGTTTCGTCTTCAAAGCGTTCATCGCATATGCAAAACTGCTCACGGTTGCCGACAATGCAGCGGCCATCTTGCTTAACGGGGCCTGGAATGCGCCGGCAAGCATTGACAGCAGCGCTTCCCTCGGCGGCAGGTCTGCAATGGTCTTGACTTCGTTTGCGGTGTAGAGTTTGCCTTCGATCACCCCGCCGCTGAGCTTGAGTTTCTCGTTCTTTCTGGAAAACTCGAGCACCTTCTTGGCGGTCATTACAGGGTCCTGATACCCCAGGGCAATGCCCACCGGCCCTTTAAACACATCCTTCGCCGCCGATATGGGGGTATCCTCGGATGCTAAGCGGGCAAGGGTATTCTTCACTACCCGGTAATCAATGCCTCCGCCGCGAAGGAGCCTTCTGAGGTCGGACAGTTCTGCAACTGTCATGCCCTTGTAATCCGTTAAGATTACCGCTTTTGCCTCTGAGAACTTTTCCTTGAGCTCTTCAATTACCTGTCCTTTCTCTTCCTTTTTCAGACTATCCTCCTTTCCCAGAGACCCGAGTTTAGTGTCGGTGTTTAGTGTCAGTTTCAGCAATCGACACTGGCACTATTCACTGACACTTTTAGCATTGTCTCGGTAGGCTGCCTGTCCGTCCATCCGCCTGAGGCGGACGGATGGGACAAGGCAATTAAGCTCTGCGCCTACTGTCTCTGACAAGATAATTAAACGGACTACGTCCGCAACTTCACCAATTCGTCATTCCTGCGCCGTGCCTGCCAGCAGGCAGGGAAGCAGGAATCCATGCATTTTAAGGACTGGATTCCCGTTTTCACGGGAATGACAAAATTTATTGCCTATTCTTATTTGCTTGCCGACAATTTCCCCACGTCCACGCGAATTCCAGGTCCCATACTGGATGACACGGCAACTTTCTTGAGGTATTTCCCTTTGCTCGTGCCCGGCTTTGCCTTCACAACGGCATCGATGATGGCCCTTGCATTATCCAGCAGTCTTTCTGCGTCAAAGGAGACTTTTCCTATGGGAACATGAACGATGCCGGCTTTTTCCGTCTTGTACTCGATCTTTCCCGCCTTTATCTCCTTCACAGCCTTCGCCACGTCAAAAGTCACTGTGCCGAGCTTCGGATTCGGCATTAATCCCCTTGGGCCGAGTATCTTTCCGAGTTTTCCGACGAGACCCATGATGTCGGGAGTTGCGACAGCGTTATCAAAATCCAGCCAGCCTTTCTGTATCTTCTCAACCAGGTCTTCTGCTCCAACATAATCGGCGCCCGCGTCCCGCGCCTCTCTTTCCTTTTCTCCCTTTGCAAAGACAAGGACATTCACTTTCTTCCCCATGCCGTGAGGCAACACAACGGTTCCCCTCACCATCTGATCCGACTTCTTGGGATCAACGCCGAGGTTGAGCGCCATATCCACCGTCTCATCAAACTTCGTATAGGCAGCTTCCTTCACAAGCTTGATCGCCTCTTCCAGGGAATACTCCTTCCCTGTTTCCACTTTTTTCACGGCAGAGTCCATCTTTTTCCCCATCTTCAACCTCCAAACGTAAACATTTTATTTTTCGCCACAGAGCTCACAGAACACACGAAGCGAATGGACACGGAGATTTAAGAATAAACCATAACTCATAATTCTCTCCAAATCTTATCCGACAAGTCCCTCTGCGCTCTCCGCGAACTCTGCGGTGAATATGTTTTTTAATCAACGACGTCCACGCCCATGCTCCTTGCAGTGCCTCGGATAATTGCTGCGGCATCCTCGGGGGAATAGGCGTTCAGGTCCGGAAGCTTTGTCTTCGCGATCTCCATGACCTGAGCGGAGGTCAATTTCCCGACCTTATCCTTGTTGGGCACCCCTGACCCCTTGATAATGCCGGCTGCCTTCTTGATCAGTTCCGACGCCGGCGGTGTCTTTGTGATAAACGAAAAAGACCTGTCCTTATACACCGTCAACACCACGGGAATGAGCGTGTCGCCCATTGCTTGCGTCTGGGCATTGAAGGTCTTGCAGAATTCCATTATGTTGACGCCGTGGGGACCTAAGGCAGGGCCTACGGGCGGCGCCGGATTGGCCTTTCCCGCAGGTATCTGCAGCTTAACCTGAGCGATCACTTCTTTCTTAGCCATCTATATTGCCTCCATTCGTTACACGTAACGCGTCACACGTCACGGTTTTTTTACGCTTTTTCCACCTGGAAGAAATGAAGTTCCACGGGGGTCTGTCTTCCGAAAATGCTCACCATCGCCTTTAATCTGCCGTGATCCATATCCACCTCGTCGACATAGCCCAGAAAGTTGGTGAAGGGACCGTCAATGATCCTGACGCTTTCTCCCTTCTGGAACTGTGTCTTCACCTGCGGCGCCGGCCCTTTTTCCAGTTGCTGAAGAATGATTTCGACCTCTTCTTCAGGTATCGGCACGGGTCTGGTCCCCCCCACGAAACCGGTGACCCTCGGGGTGCTCCTCACAAGATGCCACGTCTCGTCATCAAGCTCCATCTCCACAAGAATATATCCGGGATAAAACTTCTTTTCGCTCTCCCTCTTCTTGCCGGCCTTGAGTTCAATAACCTTCTCCGCAGGGATGAGGATTCTTGAGATCTTCTCCTTGAGGGCCTTTTTCCCGGCCTTGTCCTCTATGCTGAGTTTGACCTTCTCCTCAAAGCCTGAATACGTATGCACGACATACCAGTTCATCGCCATTCTTCTACCTTAGTGCGATCTTCACAAGTTTTGAAAGACCGAGGTCCACGACCCCCAGGAAAATGGATATAGCGATCGACGTGATGATAACAACCCAGGTGGAGCCTATAAGCTCTTCCCTGCTGGGATACACAACCTTCTTGATCTCAAGCTTAACTTCCCTGAAGAACTCCTTAATTCTTTTCACCATAAAGCTTACTCCCCTTTACACGATTTAAGATTTGAGATTCAAGATTTCAGATCGGCTTTGCAATCATCAATCAAAAATCCGAAATCAACAATGGTCAATGGCAGGCCAGGAGGGATTTGAACCCCCATCCCTCGGATTTGGAGTCCGATGCTCTAGCCGTTAGAGCTACTGGCCTATCCTCAGTTTCAGTGTTCGGTGACAGTGCCAGTTGCTGACACAAACCACTAACACTATTCACTCTGTTTATGCCTTTGTCTCCTTGTGCATGGTGTGCCGCCGGCAGCTCCTGCAATATTTCTTTATCTGAATCTTGTCGGTGGTGTTCTTCTTGTTCTTCATGCTGGAATAATTCCGGTTCTTACACTCTGTGCACTGAAAAAGTATTATATCTCTCATGGTCGCTTACTCCAGCACCTCAGTAACGACGCCTGCTCCCACGGTCCTGCCGCCTTCCCTTATGGCAAAGCGCAATTCCTTCTCCATGGCTATGGGCGCTATCAGCTCCACCACTACGCTGATATTGTCCCCGGGCATCACCATCTCCACCCCTTCAGGCAGATGCGCCACCCCGGTCACGTCAGTCGTCCTGAAGTAAAACTGCGGCCGGTATCCATTGAAAAACGGCGTGTGCCTGCCGCCCTCTTCCTTCGTCAATATATATATCTCTCCCTTGAACTTCGTGTGCGGGGTAATGCTCCCGGGCTTCGCCAACACCTGCCCCCTCTCCACTTCATCCTTCCCTATCCCTCTCAACAGCGCCCCTATGTTGTCCCCGGCCCTTCCTTCATCCAGCAGCTTCCTGAACATCTCTACCCCGGTGACCACGGTCTTCCTCGTCTCCCCCAATCCAACTATCTCCACTTCCTCGCCTACCTTCACAATGCCTCTCTCCACTCTACCCGTCACAACGGTGCCGCGGCCTGAAATGGAAAATACGTCCTCTATCGGCATCAGAAACGGCTTGTCTATCGGCCGCTCAGGCGTCGGTATGTAGCCGTCCACTGCGTCCATCAGCTCATGGATGCACTTGTACTCAGCGGCATTGGGATCATTGCTGCTGCTCTCCATCGCCTTCAGCGCGCTGCCCTTCACTATCGGGATCTTGTCCCCGGGGAACTGATACTTCGACAGAAGCTCCCTCACTTCAAGCTCCACCAGGTCCAAAAGCTCAGGGTCATCCACCATGTCCGTCTTGTTCATGAATACTACGATGTACGGCACCCCAACCTGTCTTGCCAAAAGTATGTGCTCCCTCGTCTGCGGCATCGGCCCGTCCGCCGCAGATACCACAAGGATCGCTCCGTCCATCTGCGCCGCTCCCGTGATCATGTTCTTGATATAGTCCGCATGCCCCGGACAGTCCACATGCGCATAGTGCCTCTTGTCCGTCTCATACTCTACATGCGCCGTAGCTATGGTTATACCCCTCGCCTTCTCCTCGGGGGCATTGTCTATGCTGTCATATGCCCTGAACTGCGCCTGTCCCTTAAATGCCCGCACCTTTGTGATCGCTGCCGTCAAGGTCGTCTTCCCATGGTCTACATGCCCGATCGTCCCTACATTCACGTGAGGCTTTACCCTCTCAAATTTTGCCTTTGCCATTTTTCCTCCTCTATTCTCCTTTAACCTTAGCTATGATTGCATCGGCAATGCCCTTAGGCACATCTTCATAGTGAGCAAACTGCATGGTATATGTGGCCCTTCCCTGGGTCTTTGACCTAAGGTCAGTTGCATAGCCAAACATCTCTGATAGGGGGACCTCAGCCCTGATTATCTGGGCATTGCCTCTTTTTTCCATGGACTGGATCTTTCCTCTCCGTGAATTCAGGTCTCCCATTACATCGCCCATATATTCCTCCGGAGTGACAACCTCCACGCCCATGATAGGCTCAAGGAGAACAGGCTTCCCCTTTTTTGCGGCATCTTTAAACGCCATGGAGCCTGCGATCTTGAAAGCCATTTCGGACGAATCAACCTCGTGATAGGAACCGTCATAGAGCGTTGCCTTCACATCCACCACCGGATATCCCGCAAGTATGCCGGTATCCAGCGCTTCCTTTATGCCCTTTTCGACCGCAGGTATGTATTCCCGGGGAATAGTGCCGCCAACTATCTTATTAACAAACTCGAAGCCCTTGCCTGCCTCAACCGGTTCGAGCTCGATATAGACATGTCCGTATTGACCGCGGCCGCCGCTCTGCCTCACAAATTTTCCCTCGGCCCTGGATGGAGTTTTTATGGTCTCCCTGTAAGCCACCTGGGGTTTCCCTACATTGGCGCCCACTTTGAATTCCCTCAACAGCCTGTCAACGATGATCTCGAGATGGAGCTCTCCCATGCCGGATATGATGGTCTGGCCGGTCTC
>CAMTVV010000080.1:0-12583 GCA_947085305.1 uncultured Nitrospiraceae bacterium | reverse complement strand
GCGGTGAGTGCCATATGATGCTGAATCCGGCTTTCTTGAATGCCCTGACAGCCCGCTCTGCAGAGACATCAGTGAAAAGCGCTTCAGGCGGGCACCTCTACCTGATATACAGTGGCGTCTTTTGTTTCCTCTTCTATCACCCGGAGGTATGTTGTAATAGCATCTCTTATGTTCTCGATGGCTTCTTCAAAAGTGTCCCCCTGGCTATGGCAGCCTGGAAGGGCGGGGCAGTGGACATCATATCCATATTCGGTTTTATTTATAACCACAGTGTATTTCGTGCTTTTAATCTCCCATATCAACATCTTCCTGTCAAAACACGAACGGAGGCGAGGTAAGCGACAAAAATAATACATCTCAGAGGGGCCGCTCAGAAGGCGCGGAGGATTGCGCTGCAAGATGTTCCAGCGCAGCGTCGTCAAACTGCAGGCTGTAGAGCTTCTTGTAAATCCCGCCGGCTGCCAGCAGCTCCTCATGGGTGCCGGTCTCAGCGATCCCGCCCTTGTCCATGACAATAATCCTGTCTGCCCTTCTCACCGTCGAAAGCCTGTGGGCGATCACAAAGGCGGTCCTGTCACTCATAAGGTTCTCAAGGGCTCTCTGCACCATGATCTCCGAGGCCGTGTCAAGGGATGATGTGGCTTCATCAAGGATCAGTATGGGCGGGTTTTTCAGTATGGCCCTCGCTATGGAAAGCCTCTGCTTCTGCCCCCCCGAAAGCCTCACGCCCCTCTCCCCCACCACAGTGTCATAGCCATTGGGGAGCTGGGTTATGAAATCATGGGCATACGCTGCCTTTGCCGCGTTGAGGAGCTCCTCTTCCGATGCCCAGGGTTTTCCGTATATGATATTAGCCCTCACCGTATCGTTGAACAGGATGACGTCCTGACTCACTATGCCGATGAGGGAACGGAGGGATTTCAGCGTCACCTTCGATATATCAACGCCGTCCACAAGGATCTTCCCTTCCACCGGCATGAAAAACTTCGGGATCAAATCCACAAAGGTTGTCTTGCCCGCGCCGCTCTTTCCCACAAGAGCGATGATCTCCCCCTTCTTCACAGTGAGGGAGACGCTGTTCAGGGCATCGTCCTCAGTCCCTTCATAACGGAACGAGACATTGTCAAAGACGATCTCGTTACCAAAACCTTCAAGGGCAACGCTGCCGTCCGTTTCCCTCGCCTCCTCCAGCAGTTTGTCGATCCTCTCGATGGGCGCGCCGGCCTGCTGGAGGGAGTTGTTGGCAGAAACAAGCCTTCTTGCAGGCGTATAGATCAGAAAGATGGCTGCGAGGAAGGAGAAGAAATCTCCCGCGGTAATGGCTCCATTGATGACCAGTCTGCCTCCGTACCAGAGGACAAAGGCGATGCCGAACCCTCCCACGAATTCCATCATCAGGGACGTGGCCTCGATGATCCTCTGTGACCGCATCAGCTCCCTGTAGAAGCCGTGGTTCCTGTCGCTGAATCTTTTCATCTCGTCTTCCTCGCGGCAAAAGGACTTTATAATCTTGCTTCCGGAGAAGCTTTCAGCAAGCATCTCGGTGATCTCTTCAATCTTCTCCTGGGTCCTGTGACTGATCCTTTTCAGCCTCTTACCGAGCCTCGCCACAAAATAGAAGGCAACCGGCAGCACAATGATGGAGAGGAGCGTGAGGTCCCAGCGCCGGTACGTGGCAACGCATACGAGAACAATTATGGTCCCGGTCTCGACAAAGATGTCCTTTATGGTGTACGAGAGCAACCCCTGGACAAAACCTGCGTCATTGATCACCCTGGAGACCATGGCGCCGGTGGAGTCCTTGTGAATATAACTCATGGGGAGATAGAGCATGTGGTGGTAGAGCCTGTTCCTGATATCCCTCACCACCTTTGCCCCTGTCGACCGCATGAGGTAGGAATGGAAAAAGGAAAAAACTCCCCTGCCGAGATAAGCGCCCATCACTCCCAGGCTCAGGAGGATGAGGAAGGTCGGCTCCTTGCTCACAAAGACCTTGTCCACCGCAGGTTTCACAAGCCATGCCAGTGAACCGTTCATGCCCGAGACGATGACGCTGCAAACGCCTGCAACCGCCAGACGTCCCCAGTAAGGTTTCACGAGAGCCAGTATCCGTTTAAAGTCCTTCACGCCTCACTCCTTACGACTCGCGCCTTGCGCCTCATGGTCTTTCCATCCCGCCATCTCACCGATCATTTCAGCAACCCTCAGGGACGGCCTTTTCCTGGAAAAGGCCTGCCGAATGTTGCTGAACGCCGAGACCATGGAAATCCTGCATGTTTCATCATACAAAATCTTACTGCATTGTTTCATTATATTCTCTTTGTCTGCCTCATGCTGAATAAGCTCGGGAACTACTTCTCTCCCGGCGATGATGTTCACAAGGGATATGTATTTCACCTTCAGTATCCTCTTCGCCAGAAAGTATGTCAGCGGAGAGACTTTATAGACAACCACCATGGGAACGCCCACCAGCGCAGCCTGGAGAGTAGAAGTGCCTGAGGCGATAACCGCCATGTCGGAACAAGCCAAGGCATTGATCGCCCCACCCTTCATGAATTCCACTCCCTCCTTTTCAAGGACATCCAGGGGAGACTGGAACCTTTCCGTCTCTATATTCGGCGCAAGGGGAAGAACGAACCTGCATCCTCTGAACTCCCCCTTCGAAGCCCTCACAACGTCAATGAAAACAGGCAGAAGGGTTTTCAGCTCATTGGGCCTGCTCCCCGGAAAAAGGGAGATTACAGGACTTTCTATTGCAGATTTTAGATTGCGGATTACGGATTTCATGTTCTGACCGCCGACTGCTGACTGCTGACTGCTGTTTTCGTATTCCTCTATTTCCTCCATGACCGGATGCCCCACAAATTCACAGGGAATGCCGGCAGCTTTATAAATCTCCTCTTCAAAAGGAAGGACCACCGCGACCCTGTCTGCGATCTCTCCCATGGTCTTCACCCGTCCCTTGCGCCATGCCCAGACCTGGGGGCTTACATAATACAGCACCTTTATTCCGAGCCTCTTCGCGACCCTTGCCACTCTGAAATTAAAGTCAGGATAGTCGATAAGGACCAGGACGTCAGGCGAAAATTCGGTCAGGGCTTTTACCGCACGTTTATATGATTCACGGACCTTTCTTAGAGAAAGAAGGGCCTCTGTCAAGCCAAGGGCGCTGGATATGCCGGAGAGAAGCTCAACGCCGGCCTCCTTCATCCTCTCGCCGCCGATTCCCACAAGCCTTGCCTCAGGCCACAGGGACCTCGCTGCCCTTGCAAGGAGGGAACCGTAAAGCTCTCCGGAACTCTCCCCGGCCACGATCATGACTGTTTTCATATGGAGGATTTAAAAGAAGAAACCGGCGTCCATAGTCTATCGGGATATCTAACAAATACCTCTATGCTCTTTGTCATTCCGGGCTTGACCCGGAATCCAGTCGTTTCATCCTGGATCCCAGCTTTCGCGGGAATGACGGCCTCAGAATTAATGCAAGGAATTGTTTGTGATGGGATAGCGAACATGAAATATTATCCCGGAACTCTTTTTATTACTTCCGCAACCTTCTCGATGCTCGCTTCCTCAAGCTCAGGATACATAGGCAGGGAGAGCGCTTCCCGGGAGGCCCGTTCGGCAAGGGGGAAATCGCCCTCTTTGTGTCCGAGAAAACTCAGCGCCTTCTGGAGGTGAAGGGGCCGCGGGTAATAGACCACGGAAGAGATGGAATTCTCCTTCAGGGTTTTCTGTAGCCTGTCCCGGTCCCCGGAGAGGATTGTGTACTGGTTATACACGTGGTAAGCGCCCTCTTTTTCAGAGGGGCAATGCACGGCGCCGCAGATGGCGTCACGATACAATGACGCATTCAGTCTCCTCTTCCTGTTATATTCATCAAGCCTCTTCAACTTCACCAGGAGTATGCCCGCCTGTATCTCATCAAGCCTGCTGTTAAAGCCCACGGAGTCATGAACGTAAGCGCCTTTGGATCCGTGATTCCTGAGACCTCTTATTGAATCAGCCAATTCACTGCCCATCAGGGTGATCATCCCTCCATCTCCATAGGCGCCGAGATTCTTGCTCGGATAAAAGCTGAAACACCCCGCATCCCCGAAACTGCCGACCCTCTTGCCCTGCAGCGCTGCACCGATTGCCTGGGCGCAGTCCTCGACTACAAAAAGATTATGTCTCCCCGCAATCTCCATGACCTTCTCCATATCGCAGGGATGACCAAAGAGGTGGACGGGCAGGATCGCTTTTGTCCTCGGGGTTATCTTTTCTTCAATCTTGCTGCAATCCATGTTGAACGTATCCGGTTCGATGTCCACAAACACGGGTTTTGCCCCTGTGTAGACAATTGCCTCGGCAGTCGCAAAAAAGGTGAAAGGTGTAGTGATCACCTCATCGCCGTCACTTATGTCAAGGGCTTCAAGAGTCAGATGAAGGGCATCCGTCCCCGAAGCAACCCCGACGGCCTGGGAAACCCCTGTGTACTCAGCCATCTTCCTTTCGAATTCATGGACCTTCGGTCCGAGGATATACTGCGAACTCTCCAGTATCCGGCTCATCATCTCCAGTATCTCTTCCCTGATCTCTCCGAACTGCTTTCCCAGGTCAACCATAGGTATCATCAGTGTCTCTCCATTACCGAATTTATTTCCATTACCACACTCAGAGCGTTTCTTCCTTCAATACCGGAGACCTTCGGCCGTTCCCTGGTCCCGATGCACCGGATGAAATCCTTCAGCTCCTCCTTAAGGGGTTCGCTGTATTCCGGCCTGATCACCTCTGCCTCCCCGGGCTCAGTGGGGGAACGAAGCTCCACGGTAGAGGTCTGATAATCCAGTTCCATGTACGCACTTTTCTGAAATACCTTGAGCCTCCTCTGCTTTTCACCGGCAACACGGCTCGCGGTGAGGGATGCCACCGCACCGTTTTCGAATTCGATCCATGCCCTGGCCTCATCGATCTTCTCTGTTATGAGAGAAAATCCAAAGGCGCTGATGCTCTTCACAGGGGAATGAACAAGGCTCAAGATTATGTCGATGTCGTGAATCATGAGGTCGAGGGTGACATCAACGTCAAAGCATCTGTTCAGAAACGGGGAAACTCTCACCGCTTCCAGGAATCTCGGCTCTTCAGTCATCCGTGTTAAGGTGATGACGCCGGGATTATACCGTTCCAGGTGTCCGACCTGGAGAATGCGGTCCCTTTTTGCTGCCTCGCTGATAAGCTCGTCCGCCTCGGATACTGTGGTCGTAACGGGCTTTTCCACAAGGATGTCCTTCCCGGCCCTTAGGCAGTCCAGGGCAACCTCAAAATGCCGGGAAGTGGGAACTGCAATGCTCAGCGCATCCACATCATTCAGGGCGTCCTTATAATTGCGGTAGGCCCTTGAGGCATATTTCCCTGCCACTTCCCCTGCCCGTTCTTCATCGGTGTCCGCCACCCCTGCAAGCTCCACGTCCTGCAGCTCCGCATAAATCCTCGCGTGGTGCTGCCCCAGATACCCGGCGCCCACCACAGCAACCCTTAAAGCCATAAATTCTTTTCCTCCCTCTGATCCTCTTCCCTCCAGACCATAATAGCGATCTCCGGGCACATCTGTGCGCACAATGCGCAGCCATTGCACTTTTCCGGGTCTTCCACATTTGAAGGAAAGTATCCGCTGGAATTGAATTCGTCGTCCATGACGATGACACCCTTCGGGCACGCAAGCACACAGTACTTGCACCCCTTGCACAACTCCCGGTCTATGGTAATCTTCCCTTTCATATGAGCTTCTCCTGAGATCGTAATTCCCTCCCCAGAAGTTCTCGCGCATGCCTGATAGAAATGTCCGTCACCTTTCCGCTGAGCATGCGCGCAATCTCCTCTTCCCGTTCCTTCCTGGAAAGTTCTTTTAGTGTAACATATACTCCCTCTTTCCTCTCCCCCTTTTCAATCATAATGTGATGGTCTGCCATTGCAGCGATCTGGGGAAGATGGGTGATGCACAATATCTGGTGCCTCTTTGCGAGATTCTTCAGCCTCTTGCCGACGCTCTCCGCTGCCCTGCCGCCGATGCCGGCATCCACCTCGTCAAAGATCAGGACAGGGATGCTGTCAACCTCTGCCAGTGTCCCTTTCAGCGCCAGCATGATCCGGGAAAGCTCCCCGCCGGATGCAACCCTGCTCAGGGGTTTGAGCGGTTCTCCCTTGTTTGCGGAAAAGAGAAATTCGACGCCGTCTATTCCTGCGGAGGACAGGAGAGCAGGCCTTATCTCGACAACAAAATCAGCCTTCACCATGGCCAACTCTTCCAGGACCTCCTTTACGCTATGGGCTATCTTCTTCGCAACCTCTTTCCTCTTTGCAGACAGCCGGGAGGCAAGTTCATTGAGTCTCTTCTCCCTCCCGGCAAGCTCATTTTCCAGCTCCCTCACCCGTTCATCCGAGAGGGTGAGCCTCTCCAACTCCTGCGACACCCCTTCCCTGTGCTTCAGTATCCCTTCGATCCCTTCCCCATACTTTTTCTCCAGTCTCTTTATAAGGTCGAGCCTCTCCTCTATGTCCTCAAGCCTTTCGGGGTCGGCGTCATATCTGTCCTTATGCTGCCTCAAAGAGAGCGCTGCATCCTCCACCAGGGGCAGCGCTGATTCAAGAAGGTTCAGTGTCTCCGCGACCCCATGATCTATCCTGGATATCTCCTTAAGCATGCTAATGGCAGTAGAAAGCTTTTCCGAAGAAGAGCCTTCAGCGCTGTAAAGGAGGAGATAAGCGTTATCCGTCAGTTCCCTCAGTTTTGCAAGATTCGCAAGGATCGCCCTCTCTTCCGTCAATGCCTCCTTTTCTCCCGTCTTCAGGGAAGCCGCGTCGATCTCGCTAATCTGAAATTTCAGCAGATCGATCCTCTGCTCTTTCTCCCTGAGGTTCGACGTCAGTGTGGACAGCTCATGTTTTAAAGACTGGACCTCGTGGAACAGCTTCTCCAATTCCGAACGTTCATCAAGGAGTTTTCCGTATGCATCGAGGATGGCTCTCTGGTTATCAGTGGAAAGGAGACTCTGGTGTTCGTGCTGTCCGTGGATGTCAACAAAGGACCTCCCCAACTCAAGGAGGGTCTGAACATTCACCATGGTATCGTTGATATACGCCCTGCTCTTTCCTCCTGAAAAGAGATTCCTTCTGAGGATGACGCCGTCCTCAAAAGGGATGCCGAGCCGGTCCAGGTGTGGGCCGGCGGGAACATCGAAAAATGCCTCTACGGTTGTTTCATTCTTTCCCGTCCTGATGGCATCCGTCTGCGCCCTCGCTCCCAGGGTAAGGCTCAGGGCGTCTACGATGATGGATTTGCCTGCTCCGGTCTCACCCGTCAGGACATTGAATCCCGGTTCAAACCTCATGGTGAGGGTGTCGATAATGGCGAAGTCCCTGATCCGCAACTGCCTCAGCATGCTTCAAAAATACCACAGTGGAATGGAGAAATTCCAACCTCTCGACTCACCGTTCAATTATGAAACGGAATAGAAAATCGAAATGCACCCAGGGCACAGGGTCCCTGGCATGGTTTTTTCTAAAAAGCAAAAACGCGCCGAAATTTTGGGCTTGACAAAAGAACTGCTTCTTGATACCTTTATCTCATCACGGAATTATCAAACTACTACCAAAGAAAGGGGGGACCTAATATGACTAAGGCGGAGCTTATCGACAAGATAGCTTCTGGCGCCGGGCTCAGCAAGGCGGATGCTTCAAAAGCGCTTGATTCAACGCTGAATGCTGTTAAGGCGTCATTGAAGAAGGGCCAGAAGGTGACATTGGTGGGATTTGGAACCTTTTCAGTAGTGAAAAGAAAGGCTCGGAAGGGGCGGAATCCGAGAACAGGCGCTGTAATCACAATTCCTGCTGCCAAGACTCCAAAGTTCACGTCCGGCAAGGCGCTCAAGGATGCAGTAAGATAATTATTATTTTTTCCTTAATGCAAGAATAAAAAAGGGGCCGGTTTTCCTGTCCCCTTTTTTTTTCACCTTTTTTCTGTTATCCTTTGCTTATAGGGTTCTAAATGCCTCGTATGCAACCGTAAACTGCCCTCGTACGGGCGGAAAGGAGGGTTTCCATGCTTGCGGTATTCAGTATCGTCCCGGTGGGTGTCGGCAGCAGCATAGGCGATCAACTGGCCGAGGTCCTGAAGATCGTGGATGCGAGCGGGCTTCCTTACAAGATCAATCCCATGGGCACTGTGGTGGAGGGCGAATGGGATGAGGTGATGAAACTCATCAAAAAGTGCCATAACACCGTCATGAAAGCGGAGGAGCGTGCAGTCACCACCATTGCCATTGACGACAGAAAGGGAAAGCCGAACCGGATCGAAGAGAAGGTGAAGTCCATCGAGAGGAGAATCGGAAAGTCGCTGAAAAAGTGAAGTTGTCGCTACAGATTCATCCCTGAATAATGAAGGCTGAAAAGATCCTTGCGGGTCCACCGATTTTTCCGACCGACCGTTCAGCCGCCACAACCTACTTCTTGAACAGGCCGTCCAATCTTTTCAGGGCATCCGCCTTCTCTTTTGGAGAGCCTGACCGGGTCTGACCTTCCCTGAAGACAAAGTAGTCGCAGAAGTTCGCCTTGTCCCTGGACCTCTGGAACTCGGCCTTCGGTTCGAGACATTTATTATGGGCAGTTTCAGAGTAGAACCTGCAGTTCAGGCAGATATGCAAGTCGCCCTTGCAATGGAGACAGGTAGCCTTCCTGTCGAAATATTTATCGATATCCAGATGCTTGCTGCACAATGCGCATATCTTCACGTCAACCTCCTGGATCAGCCGTTCAGCGGCTTCTTCGGTTCAATGTCTCTCACTCGAATCCTTGAACCCTATCCCCCTTGAATCTTTTTCATCATTTTACCACATTGCCGTTTCGTGGAGATGGAGTGCAGATGGATCAATCCGGCTCGGGGATATTGAGCTTTGATGGGGAAAGAAGGTAAACTATTACGTTTCGAAGCCGGGGTAGCTCAGTGGTAGAGCAGCTGATTCGTAATCAGCAGGTCGGGAGTTCGACCCTCCTCCCCGGCTCCAGTTTCGTCCTGTGAACATTCCCTATAACTTGCCCCAGGTTCTGAAGCTCTGCTCCGGCAATTTTCATCAAACATAATCCGATGCCTTGTGCTCCATCAGGAATTACAATTACCGGATGTGAATTTTACCTTGACATTGCCGGACCGGGGATGTATTTTGAAAGCAGGAACAAAATAGACTTAGGAATGCGGAGTTTGATGGCATTTCTTGGGAAATCCGTTATAGGAGGGACCAAACAATGAAGCGTTTTTTTAGCCTTCTCATGTTGCTTATTCTGCTTTCTCTGTCTCTGAGCGGTTGCTACATCTATACAAAGGAACCGCTGCCTGAACCGGTGATCATCATATCGCCGGACGGGCCGCCACCGCCGCCGCCTCCTCCTCCGCCTGCCGGAGCGGTCGGGCCGGCGCCGCGATATTAAAGATGTCAGGCCCGGGCATAAAGATCACGGTGTCCGTTTTCATGCTCGCGCTTCTGGTTTTCCCTGTCCTGCCACTGTCGGCTGAGGTCGGGAACAGCCGGCACCGCGCTGACAATGATGCCTTTGTGGTGAGCGGCCTCGGGTATCCGCCCATAAAGGCGGAGAATGCGGCCCAGGCCCGTTTGATGGCAAGAAGGGCAGCCATTCTCGATGCTTACAGGAATGCGCTTGCAGGCGCCGGATCCACAAATAACGACGAACCGACGTTTTATATCGGTCTATCAGGTTTTGTGAAGGGACTGACCATAGAAAGGGAAGAATACCTCAAAGACGGGGGCATCAGGATTCTTGCGAGGGTTTCTGCCGGGAATATCGCTGCTTCATCGAGGACATCTGCCGGAAACCGGAAAGAGAGAGGAGGTCCTTCAAAAGTTACGCTGGACGAATGGTATAAGATAATAGAGTCGTTAGTGAAGATTGACCAATAAAAAAATCAGGGGGTTTGCATGAAAAGGAGTCTGTTCAGAATTTTTACCGCAGCGCTGATATTTGTCCCTGCCTTAGTTGTGACTTTTTTGTTCTCTGCAGATGTTAATGCCCAACTGGATCCGCAGAAAAGGCTCATGGCAAAAAGGGCTGCCAAGGTTGACGCTCTCAGGAACCTGACGGAAACGATATACGGCGTCCGGATAGATTCCAACACCATTGTAAGGGATTTCGTAACGCAGTCGGACGTTATTAGGGCAAGGATGGAAGCGGTCATCCAGGGCGCAAAAGAAATAGACTATATCGAACAGCCGGACGGCACGGCAGAGGTAACTATGGAGGTAACTCTCGGACATGTGGAGGATATCCTCGGCAGGAGGCTGCACTATAATTCCCAGACCTTCAGGGCAACCGGTTATGGCGCTCCGTCAGGCTCTCATTCGCCGACAGCTCCTGTTCCGGCTGCCGGTGGAATAAGGGCAAAAGGCAACGGCGTTGAACCTAATGACCCCTCAATGAGCAGCGCCGAACGCAGTCTGATGGCTAAAAGGGCTGCCAAACTCGATGCACTGAGGAACCTGCTTGAGCAGGTATATGGCGTCAGGATAACAAGCGATACGACTGTAAGGAATTTTGTTACCCAAAGCGATGATATGCGGGCAAGGGTGAATGCGTTTGTGCAGGGCGCGAGGGTTGTATCGGAAAGGGCTCTTGGAGACGGAAGCTACGAGGTAGAGGTAGAAATAGAAATGGAGCCGTTAAGAAGAATGTTCATAATAAGATAGGAGGTATGGCATGTACAGGACAAGGGGAGTTGCTCTTTTAGCAGTTTTTCTGGTAATGGCGGTAGCAGGATGTTATGTTCAGCAGGTTCCGCCTACGCCTGAACCAAGGGCGGAATGGGCGCCTATAAAGGTAACTGCAAAGGGAGGTGGGGCGCCGCCGCCGACTGCTGTTAATCAGGCACAGGCAAGGCTTATGGCGGAAAGAGCTGCGAAGGTGGATGCCATGAGGAATCTCCTTGAGCAGGCATACGGCGTCAGGATAACATCCGCTACTACTGTCAGGGATTTTATCACCCAGAACGACACTATACGCGCCAATGTTGATGCATTTATCAGGGGCGCCAAGGTGATAGACACGCGGTATCTCAGCGATGGCAGCGTAGAGATGGAAATGGAGATCACCCTCGGGTACGAATTCAGGAGGATCTTCCCGTGAAGTTCCAGATGAAACGTTTATTAAATGGGGATGTTATTGCGAGGAGCGCAGCGACGAGACAATCCCCAGATCGTGACACGTTACGCGTTACGCGTTACGCGTTACGAAAAGATTGCTTCGCTTCGCTCGCAATGACAATATTGGCAGCGCTTTTTGTAATACCCTGCGTAATTGCCTATTCACAACCATATGCCGAAGGGGGTGAGCTCATCACCGCTGAGGGAATGGCAGCCATCATCAGCGGCAATACGGTGATCGCCCGGGACAAGGCCATTGACGACGCCCTGAGAAAGGCGGTGGAGCAGGCAGTAGGAACCCTCGTGTCCTCCGACACAATGACAGAAAACTATAAGGTCATACATGACAAGATACTTGCCCGTACAACAGGGTACATAGAGAAATACAAGATACTCTTGGAAAAGGCTGAAGGCGACATCTATAAGGTCAGGATACAGGCGGAAGTGGGGAAAGCAAACCTTACCAGCGACCTGCGTGCGCTCGGACTCCTCCATGTGCTGGTTGAAAAGCCCAAGGTGATGATAATGATAGACGAGACTGTCGGACTCGTTGGGTCAAATGTGAGCGTAGGCCAGGCAGAATCTACAATGATGGAAAAATTCATCAATGCCGGGTTCAATGTGGTTGACCCCGATACAGTCAAGGCAAACATCACAAGGGATAAGGCCTTGAGAATACTCGAAGGAGACAATGCTGCTGCCGCTGCTGAAGGGCTGAAATACGGCGCACAGGTCGTGATTACCGGCAAGGCATTCTCCAAGATAGGAGGCAGCAAGCTCTACAGCACAAACATGCAGTCTGTACAGGCAACGCTCCAGGCAAGGGTCGTGCGTACAGACACTGCAAAGGTCTTTGCCTCCAAGAGCGCCACCGGCGCTCAGGTGCATATAGACGAGCTTCAGGGCGGCGCCCTCGCCATTAAAGAAGCAAGCGAAAAACTCTCGGATGAGCTCATCCAGTTGATAGTGAAGCAGTGGAGCGGAGAGGTCTACGGCCGTTCACAGGAGATTACCGTCATGATAAGCGGCCTTGTATCATACAGGCACCTTGCAGCAATCAAAAAATTCCTTGAAAAAGAGACGCAGGGGGTAAAGGCAGTGCATCAGAGGAGCTTCACAGGCGGCGTGGCCGAGCTGATGATAGATTATGGAGGGAAGTCCACCAATATCGCCGATGACCTTGCCAACAGGAAATTCACAGGCTTCCGTCTGGAGCCGACTAATGTAACCCCGCACCGGATTGATGTAAAGGCGGTTCTGGATAAATAAAATGTTACCATTCCTATAAGAAAGACTAAAAGGTGAACAAAATAAAGACTGCAGGTGGAGCAAGAACACATAAGAAAGGATTTAGCGAGGAATTAAATAAATTCTTTCATTTGATTGTGGAATTCAGG
>CAMTVV010000079.1:0-4896 GCA_947085305.1 uncultured Nitrospiraceae bacterium | reverse complement strand
TCATCCTTCATTTCTTCCATCCTGCGGCTATCGCCGATGATTATGGTGGTTTGCGGCCTTACAATACTCACTTTCTTAGAACCGTCCAATTTTCATCTCTTTTGTATTTTTGTAGTCATTTTGCATTGTTTGTTTCAGTTCTAACTTTAAACTGTTACTTCTCCTTCCTCACCTCTTCAGACGGCTACTTATCCACCTTCTGATCAATAAATCTTCCATCCATTTACAAATTCAGATACACCCGCAAGGCTTCATTTATTGCGTCATGGACATTGTGGTCATTAATAAAACCCTGTGAATCTTTCAGCCGCTGTTTTGAGATTGTCCTTATTTGATGAGCAAGGATGATGGAGTCATGCGGAAGGCCTTCCGACTTCTTCTTCAGCAGAACCTCATTGGGATAAACCCTTCTGCCCTCTTTCAATGAGGTTATGGGCAATACAGTGACTACAGGCATGACCCTGTTGAAGTCTTCATCGCTGATAACCAAGACAGGTCTCGTTCCTCTCTGCTCAGAGCCAATACCAGGATTGAGATCCGCCACAAAAATTCCCCATTTATAATTCATCGTTCTTCCTCGAAATCAGCATATTTAAAATCTTCTTCTATCTCCTTTATATCAGAAAGAAACAAGGGGTCTTTGCTTGCCTCAATGATAGCTTTTCTTATCCGCTCCTTTTTTATCTTTTCGACTTCATCTTTTATCGCGGATTCAACAAAGGCGTTCATGGATTTAAAAAACCCCTCTCCCACTATTGTCTTAGCTTCTGCTATAACTTGTTCGTCTATAACAAAAGTCGCCTTTTTCCCCATAACTTCCTCCTTTGCCGGTTTTTAATAGCGTAACATGAGGAAGTAAAAATAACCAGCTATTTTTATGGTTAAAATTGCCATAATTACAAATAAAACCACTCCCCTTCATTCTTCATCTCATGAAAAACCATACAACTCAGCATCTGCTCACATTCGGGGCAGAAGCGTAACCTTTAACATTAGTTCTTTCTTCAATTGATTCAATTGAATCATAACCGAAATGCTTTGTCAAGCAAAATTTTGAGGGACAGCGAAAAGGGGCAATAAATCTCTCAGACCTCCGGCAGCATGATATTTATCTGGGCGCCTGGGAAAAGGGTAAGGTCCAGTTCCTTCTCCTTCCCCCTGGCCCATTTGGGAATGATGGAGAGTTTTGCCGTTCCCGAACGGATGGAGAGTTTTCCGTTCCACTGATTGACGAATTTCCTCACTGCGGCGAGGCCGTGCCCCCTTCCCTCGTCTGCGTATCGTGAAGCGCCGTGAAGCAGGGCCTTTTCTATGGCATGGAGGTCGTTTCTCAAGAGAAACCTGTCGGACAGGGAATTCCTGAAGCCTATGCCGGTATCCATAACCGCGATCTTAACAACATTCTTATTAATGTGCTGAAAGTGATATTTCTGTATCCCCACAAATCCCCTGTTTTCGCTGTGTTCAACGATATTCTGGCATACCTCTGAAAGGGCAACGATGAAACCGTTTATCGCTTTTTCACCGTAATTGAGATGTTTTGCAAGTATCGCCTGAGCGCGTTCCTTGACCTTGCCTACGATAAAATGTATGTCGTCGGATTTCTCTGTGGGAGTAATTTCCAGGAGGACATCGGAAGAGGAATTTCTGGGGTATTTCACAGGGATCTCCGGTTCGGCAGGCTCAAGAATAAAGTAATTTCCGGCAAACTTAAAGAAGTCCATTCTTTCGAGATATTTAAGGACTTCCTCCGACTCGGGAAGATAGACGGTTTTCTTAAGTCCCGTTGTTTTAAAGACTTCGCCCAGCTCAAGAATGCCGACCATCCCGTATGGATCAATGAAGGTTGCTTCCCTGAGGTCCGGCATTGAAGACCCCATGAAAAGGTCCAGGACTTTTTCAAAGGTCTCCTCTGTTATCTGTGTCATATGGCCATGTCTCGCTTTCGGCGATTTCGGCGCGGACCAGAGCAAGCATCCTTTAACTTCCGGTAGAGGTCATTTCCCTCGCAAGCTCGTTTCCATGAACATGTGGCGCAAAAAGCCTGATGCCAGGCCGCAAATATCTCCGGGATTTTTCCGCCTAGCTCCGCCCAGCTGACCTTTACCCCTCGAGAAAGCTTAAGCAGGTCCAGCGCCATCCTGTCCATCTCTCCAATCCCCTCCTCTGCGCCTTCGCTATACTGACATACGGCATGGTTCAGATAGGGACACTTTGCGCAAATGTCGTCAGCCCCGCCGAGGATTTCTATCTCCTTGTCCTGCGCCGCCCTCAGAGTGCTCTTAAGGTTTTCGACGAACTCCTCATTGTAGCCTTCCCCTTTAAAGAAGTGCAGGCATACAAGATGATGTCCTCTCAGACCCGGCATGGGACCTCATAAAACCATTGCGTGGAGCATAGCCTGAAGTGGTTGTCCGTAACCAATTGTTTATTATATAATACTTTCACTCATGGAGAAAAGCTTGATGCATCAAGGAGAACCCCTTGCATTTTTTTAGATACAGAAACGGCGAGTTATATGCTGAAGACGTCCCGGTCAGAGAGCTCGCGGAAACATATGGAACGCCGCTCTATATCTACAGTCATAACACCCTTGTCCGGCATTTTAAGGCATATGACGATGCCTTTAACAGCATACCCCACATCATCTGTTTTGCCCTCAAGGCAAACTCCAATACCGCAATACTCAGATTGTTTGCGAAGAACGGCGGCGGCGCTGATGTGGTATCCGGAGGAGAGATATTCAGGGCGCTGAAAGCAGGGATACCTCCCGGTAAAATCGTGTATGCGGGCGTCGGGAAGACAGAAGAGGAAATACGTTATGCCCTGAAGTCGAAGATACTGATGTTCAATGTTGAGTCGGAAAGCGAGCTCATCGAGCTCGACAGGATTGCAGGGCTCATGAAGGTGAAGGCCCCTGTCTCCCTCAGGGTTAATCCTGATATTGATCCCGAGACGCATCCGTATATCTCCACCGGTCTGAGGAAACACAAATTCGGCATCCCCATAGAGGAGGCCTTTGAATATTACAAGCTTGCAGAGCGCCTTGAGAACACGGAGATTGTGGGTATCCACAAGCATATCGGCTCACAGATCACAAAGGTCTCTCCCTTTGTGGATGCGCTGAAAAAGACCCTCCTCCTCGTGGATGAATTGAAAGAACACGGAGTGGGCATACGTTATTTTGATATCGGCGGCGGTCTCGGCATTACTTACAAGGACGAAGATCCCCCCGTTCCCCGGGACCTTGCGAAAAGCTTTGTCCCGATGCTCAGGGGAAGGCGGCTCACGGTCATTATAGAGCCCGGCAGGTCCATAGCCGGCAATGCAGGAGCGCTGATCACCAAAGTGCTCTATCTGAAGAAGGGCGTGGAAAAGGATTTTGTGATTGTGGATGCGGGGATGAATGACCTCATACGCCCGTCATTTTACGGCGCGTATCATCACATACAGCCGGTGGAAAAGAAGCGGAGAAAAAACATCCTTGCCGATATTGTCGGTCCCATATGCGAGTCAGGGGATTTCCTCGGGAAGGAAAGGGAGCTGCCCGAGGTAAAGCCCGGAGAATACCTTGCAGTGATGTCGGCAGGGGCTTATGGCTTTACCATGAGTTCAAATTATAACAGCAGACCGCGGGCGGCAGAGGTGATGGTAAAGGGAAAGGACTTTGCCCTGGTGAACAGAAGGGAGACATACAGGGACCTTGTAAGGGGAGAGGCTATACCCGATTTTATTTAACGATAAAAAGGATTTTCTCATGAAACTTGAATTCACAAAAATGCACGGTCTGGGGAATGATTTCATCCTCATAGACTGCCTTAAGGATGAGTCTGGAGTTCGGAGTTTGGAGTTCGGAGAATTAAGCAAGAAACTATGCCGCAGAAGGTTCGGCATCGGCGCCGACCAGCTTCTCCTCCTTTATACCTCAAAGAGTGCGGATTTCATGATGCGCATATTCAATGCAGACGGCAGCGAGGTCGAGATGTGCGGCAACGGCATCAGGTGTTTTGCAAAGTATATCTGGGACAAGGGACTGTCGGATAAAAGGATTCTGGAGGTCGAGACCATGGCAGGCATTATGAGGCCCGAAAAGGCTGACGGCCTTGTCAGGGTGGATATGGGCGAGCCGGTTTTCGAGCCGGAAAAGATACCAGTGAGGATACAGGATAGATGTGCATCGTGCATCATGCATCATGCATCCAAGCCAATCATCGATTACCTCTTACAGATTGAGGATAGGGAATTCAAAATAACCTGTGTTTCCATGGGCAACCCACATGCAGTGATCATTGTTGACAACGTACCGGAATTCCCTGTAGCATACTACGGACCGATGATAGAGAATCATCACCTTTTCCCAAGGAGGACGAATGTGGAGTTCGTTGAGGTACTGAACTCCTCTGAGATAAGGATGCGGGTATGGGAGAGGGGCGCGGGAGAGACCATGGCTTGCGGGACTGGTGCGGCGGCATCTGCAGTTGCAGCTCATCTGAAGGGACTTGCGGAAAAGTCCGTTACTGTGCATCTGAAAGGGGGAGATTTATACATCGAATGGGCCGGTGACAATCACGTCTACATGACGGGGCCGGCAGAGGAAGTATTTACAGGGGCAATAACTCTTTAGGACTTTGGAGGGGATTTATGGAGGAGAAAAGGGAGATTGAAAGAAGAGCGGTTTTGCAAAATATCCAGTATTCAGTCACTGTTCTTGATTTCAGGGATCTGAGGAGGTTAAGTCTGAATGGGAATATTGTGGATATCAGCGATGTGGGAATGGGCATCAAGACCGATTTTCCCCTTGAGCCAGGCCATGTGCTGACTTTCAATGACAACATTGGACGCCGCGCGGGAATTGTTGAATGGAGTTCCATGGTGCAGGACAACGGATACAGAGTC
>CAMTVV010000078.1:0-4322 GCA_947085305.1 uncultured Nitrospiraceae bacterium | reverse complement strand
TTGCTGAAGCAGTAGACCGATATGGAATTGACCTCTCTCGGCTTTATATTGATTTCATGTGTCTTCCCGTGAGCGCTCCCGGCTGGTACAAGCAATCTCTGGTCTCCCTTGAGTCGCTCAGGCTTATAAAAAAAGAACTCCCGCAGGTGAAGACTATGGTGAATGTCAGTGCCAGTACCTGGAATCTCCCGAAGCGTTCCCTCGCAACGCGAGTTTTTCAGGCTATGTTGATGGCGTCTGGTCTTGATGCTGTTATATTAAACCCTCTTGATCGCGAACTTATGGCGACCATAATCGCTGCTGAAACGATGCTCGGAAAGGACGTAGAGTGCACTCTCTACCGCAAGGCTTATGAAGAAAAAAGGCTCTGAATAAGGGGAGAAAATGATAATCAGTAAGAAGAAGGATTTTCAGGAGTTGATGAAAGATATTGGAAAATATAAGAGTTTTTTCCTGATAGGTTGCTCTGAGTGTGCGAGCCTTTGTGGAACAGGCGGTGAACCAGAGGTCAAGGCTATGAGAGAGGCCCTCGAGTCAGAAGGTAAGATCGTAACAGGAGGTTTTGTTGCAAAGACAGGATGCCAAGTCCTCGGAACAAAGACAGAATTAAAAAAATACAAGGAAGACCTCGATAAAGCAGAGTGCATCCTCGTTATGTCCTGTGGCGCCGGGACACAGGCAGCCGTTGAGATTTTTAAGGATAAGCCAGTATTTCCGACAAATGATAGCATGTTCCTTGGTAACATGACGAGGTACCAGATGTTCGATGAGAGATGCTCACTCTGTGGTGAGTGTATTATTAATAAGACTGGCGGCATTTGTCCTGTAACAACCTGTCCCAAGGGTCTTCTCAACGGCCCCTGTGGGGGCTGTAGTGAAGGCAACTGTGAGGTAAACCCCGACAGAAAATGTGCATGGGTCAAGATATATGAGCGGATGAAAAGGCTCGACAGGCTCCAGGAGTTTTACGAGATTACGCTGGAGGCTAAGGACTGGTCAAAGGCCCAGAAACCAAGAAATCTCTATGCCAAGGAGGAATGAAATGAAAGGCGACAAATATAGCCCCAGAGAACGAGTACTAAGGCTTTTTAGAAAGGAGAGTGTAGACAGGGTTCCGGTCTTCAGCGGTATGGGAAATGTTACCATCCACGGGCTTAAAAAAAGTAATATTCCTTTTTCCGAAGTCCATGGGGATCCAAAACTGATGGCAGCCACTTCTTCCTCCACCTACAGGCTCTTCGGCTTTGAATGTGCCGTTGTCCCCTACGATATCGCTGTAGAGGCTGAAGTTCTGGGCTGCACGATGAACACCTATTCCCACCGGGACGGAATTCTCTATCCAACGGTAAAGGATAATATCCATGGGCCTGAGGACATAAAAGTGCCCGAGAACCTTGCAGAAAAGGGAAGGATCCCCGTGATCACGGAAGCGATACGGATATTAAAGAAAGAAGTCGGGGGTGAAGTGGCGGTGGGGACCTACGTCCTGGGACCGTATCTTTTGGCAGGCCAGGTGATGGACCTGGAAGGGCTTTTAAAGCAGTCTTTTAAGAAACCAGAGGCCGTGAATAAGACCCTCACCTTATTTTCCGAGCTTATCATTTCAATAGCCAATATTTACAAAAGTGCGGGGGCCGACTACATAACCGTAAGGGAGATGGGGGCCGGCGCTGATGTCCTGAGTCCAAAAATGTTCCGATCCCTGGTGAAACCTCATCTGGACAGAGTTATGTCAGAAATAAAGCTACCACGGGTTCTCCATATCTGTGGTAATACTAACCCGATTGTGGAAGATATGGCAAATACAAAAGCCGACGCAATAAGTGTGGAGAAGAAGACTGATGCGAGTAAGGCAAGGCAGCTTCTTGGAAAAGAAGCGTTAATTTTTGGAAATCTCGATACCTATCAGATACTCTGCATGGGTAGCCCTGAAGATGTTGAGAGAGAGGTTATGAGGAGTCTCAGGGACGGAGTGAGCGCAGTATGGCCCGGATGTGACTTGTGGCCTGAAATTCCCGAAAACAATATGCGGGTCATGGTTGAAACAGTGAAAGCCAACGGGAGTCTCTCAAACTGATGATATCCATTCTTCAAATCGCTGCAGGATGTGGTTTTCAAAAAAAAGAGATCGAACCTTACGGGCAGTTTATGGCAAAGATTTCGCTGGAAGTGTCTGAAAGGCTCCCAAGAAGGCCTGGAGGGAAATACATCTTTGTCACCGCAATTACTCCGACTTGCAGAGGAGAAGGGAAGACTGTTACCGCTATAACATTAAGCATGGCCCTTAACCGGGAAGGGAAAAGTTCTGTAGCCACTCTCAGGCAGCCCTCAACGGGTCTCTACTTTGCTCGTAAGGGAGGCGGCTCCGGGGGAGGAAAGGCGGGTCTTATTCCTCACGAGGAAATCGATTTCCACTGCACCGGTGACACCCATGCAGTGACCCTGGCTCACAATCTTGTCGCGGCACATATAGATAATCTCTTTTTTTGGGGAAATCCACGCGGCTTAGACAGAGAGAGGGTCTTCTGGGACAGGGCTATCGACCTTTGTGACAGGTCCCTGAGGAGTGTCCTTGTAGGTACTGATAAGGAAGAGACGAAGAGAAGAAGCGGCTTTATCATGACCCAGGCATCAGAACTGATGGCGATTCTCTCGCTTTCAAGAAGTCATAAAGAGTTGGGGGAGAAGATTTCAAAAATAACAATAGGCATTAATAAGCATGGCAATCCGATTCGTATGGTGAATCTCGGGATAGAGCCGGAATTAATAAAGATCCTCCGGAAGGCCCTTATGCCGAATCTTGTTCTTTCTTCAGAGAACACCCCGGTCATTCTCCACTGTGGTCCTTTTTCCAACATAAGCCATGGCAATTGTTCCGTCCTGGCCGACGAAATAGGGATGAGGATAGCAGACTATGTCATCACCGAAGGCGGAGGCGGGACGGATACAGGTTTAGAGAAATTCTTAGCTATTAAAGCCCCTGTCCTTCGGCGGCTGCCCGATGCCGTTGTCTTAGTAGTAACGGCCAGGGCCCTCAAGATGCACGGCCTCAGCACTTTGGACAACGGCCGGGTTCCTGAGGAAAGCGAGTGGGCAATGAGGAATGATGCCGCCCTGATGTTGGGGATAAAAAACCTCGAAAAGCATATTCGAAACGTTAAGATTTTCGGTTTTCCGCTGGTAGTTGCCGTAAACAGATTTTCCTTTGATCATGATGAAGAGATAAGAACGATAAAAAAGATTGCGCTTGACCTGGGGGCTGATTTCGTCGCTTCCCACGAGGGATGGCAGAAGGGTAGCAAGGGGGCGATTAAACTGGCTGAAGCTGTAACGGAAGCCGCCCAAAAACCTTTTAACTTCAGTAAGCTTTATGATGATACCTTTTCAATAGGGGAGAAGATTTCTATAGTTGCCGATAAAATATATGGTGCAGAGGGGATAACAATATCTTCTCAAGCATCTGAAACCTTAACAGAGATAGAAAGATGGGAAGCTCTCAGTTCAAAGTGTCAAAATTACGGACTCTGTATCGCTAAAACTCATCTTTCCCTTTCACACGATTCACGGATAAAAAATGTCCCAGGTAAATACACTTTTCCGATAGTTGATTTTATTCCATTTACAGGTGCTGGCTATCTTTGTGCCCTGACCAAAAATAGCAATCTCATGCCGGGTATGCCTTCAGAATCGTTTGAACCTAATTTCAACAAAAGGAGGACAGAGGAAAAAGGCTGATCATCTTTTTGTTGATCAATCAAGAATCTTAGACAAAAACATAAGAGGGTTCTATAACGCGACTTCGATCTTCTGATCGGGAGGAGACTGAGCCCTGAAAGGAGGAATCATGAAAGAGACCATGACAGGAAAAGATATTGTGTTTTCCGCCTTTGATTTTAAGGAAACCGAAAGGCTTCCCGCAGCCATTTTCGGGGGTGGAGTATGGACTTACCACCGATATGGCGAGGAACCGGAAAAGCTTGTAAAAAACCCGAAAAGGATGAGCGAAATTGTGGTGGAAGTGGCAGAGAAAATCCGATCGGACATAATCTACGCAGGCTCCGGTCTGAACAACTGTTTGCCCGGGGCATTGGGAGGGAAGGTCGTTTACCGGAAGATCGGAGCTCCTGACGTCCAGCCTTTTGTGGGGTCAATTGACGACCTGAAGCGCCTTGATTTAAACAAGATAGACAGCGACCCTGTCCTCAACAATATTAGAGAAGCAACCCGAAACGTTTCTAAGCTTATCGGCGAAAGATTCGTTGTAACGACCACTACTTGGGGGCCATTTATTCTAGCAGGCCAACTCTGCGGGATTCAGGAAC
>CAMTVV010000077.1:0-2442 GCA_947085305.1 uncultured Nitrospiraceae bacterium | reverse complement strand
GGCGACAAGGTTGATTTTGAACTCTGGGGCAAACCTTACTCCATTGAGCTTGTTTCAATAGGCGCTGAGCATGAAGGCATTGTCCATGTGGTGATGAAGGTCAATAACAGGACCAGGGTTTATGCTGTGGAGACTCCGAGGGCAAAGCGGACTGAGATAAGGATGGCAAAGAAACCCAATGAGATAGGCGCTCCGATTAACGGCAATGTCTGGAGGATCGGTAATCAGGGAAGAGGCGCTATTAAAGTGGGAGACATTGTCCACAAAGGCGAAGAGATTGCAAATCTTGAGGCAATGAAGATGGAAAATACAATTGTCGCTCCCGTTGACGGACAGATAGCAGAGATATGTGTTAAGCTTAATGAAGCTGTTCAGGAAGGCCAGCTTCTCTTTGTTCTTGAAAAAAACACAAATTAAAAACAGTTAAGCGAGACCTTTCCCGTATGAGGATTATTAGTAAACTTGTTTATTAAAGTATAGAGAAAATACAAAGGAGCATGGATGACAAAGCCGCTGGTAGGAATAATAATGGGCAGCAAGAGCGACCTTTCTGTAATGAAGAAGGCAGCTAATATTCTGAAAGAATTAGAAGTGCCATATGAAATCTCTATTAAATCAGCCCACAGAACGCCAGATGAGATGTTCAGGTATGCAGAAGAGGCAAAGGACAGAGGGATTGAGGTTATAATAGCAGGCGCCGGCGGAGCTGCTCATCTGCCGGGCATGACTGCATCAAAAACACCTTTACCGGTTATTGGAGTTCCTGTTCAGACTACTGCGCTTAATGGTCTTGATTCTCTTCTATCGATTGTCCAGATGCCGGCCGGCATTCCTGTGGCCACTGTGGCGATAAATAACGCAGAAAATGCAGGGATACTTGCAGCGAGGATACTGGGAATAAAATACCCTGAAATTCAGGGAAGGGTGTTTGCCTATATGCAGGCATTAAGGGATAAAGTATCCGGCACAAAGCTTTACGATGAAGAATAATGGAACGCCTCTTTTGCCCGGCTCGAAGATAGGAGTCATAGGAGGTGGGCAACTGGGCAGGATGCTCATTCTCGAATGCAGGAGAATGGACTATCTTTCGGTTGTTATTGATCCTGATCTAAAAGGCCCGGCAGCGCAGGTTGCTGACAAGATATTTCATCCTGATTCAGTCATGGATTTTGTAAAAGAATGCGATGTTGCAACATACGAGTTCGAGCATTTTGACATCGATATAGTTAAAAAAATAGAAGAAAACATTCCTGTCTTCCCCTCTCCGGCTATTCTTGACATAAAGCGAAACAGGGTATCCGAAAAGACCTTTCTTTCGGATAAAGGATTTCCTGTCCCGCGGTTCTGGATTTTTAATGACGGCTGCCAGATTCAGCCTCTCGTTGGTAAAACTCCCTTGATGGTAAAGACAGCCACCGGCGGTTATGACGGCAAGGGGCTTTATGTGATAAGGAATATAGTCGATTATGAAAATGTTAAAGATGCTTTAAAAGAAGAGATAATAGCGGAAGAGTTAGTTCCTTTTGTAAAAGAGATATCAGTCATCTGCGCTCGTAACAGGAAAGGCGATATTGTCCTTTACCCTGTGGTCGAAAATCTTCATAAAGAGGGTATACTTTTTTATACCATTGCCCCTTCACGGATAAGCGAAAAGGCCGAAAAAAAGGCATACGATATTGTATCGGAACTTGCAAAAACGCTTGACCTCGTAGGCGTCGTTGTTGTCGAGATGTTCCTGCTCGAAAATGATGATATTCTCATAAATGAATTTGCCCCGCGGCCGCATAATTCAGGCCATTATACCCTCGATGCCTGCGATATATCCCAGTTTGAAATGCATTTAAGAGCCATCTGCGATTTGCCCTTAACAGCCCCTCAACTTTTAGCCCCTGCTGCTATGCTGAATATCCTCGGCAAGGGAATAGGAGATTTAAATTTTGAGCGTCTATTGTCCATTCCGGGCGTGAAGCTGCACCTTTACGGAAAAAGAGATGTCAGGGAGAGAAGAAAGATGGGGCATATAAATATACTGGGCAGAGAGAGCAGAGATGTTTCAGATAAGCTGACATATTTAAAGAACAAATTATACGGAGATGACCAGGATGCCCGGAAGCAAACTCTTATATCGGCAGAAAAGAGGTAAACAGTGAAAATTCCGAGGGTAATGTCAACGCAGCACCCTGACAATGTCTTACTGCCTTTCTTTGCAGAGAGCCAGGATATGTCAGGAGACGACGAAGTTCAGGAGGCATACTATGCCTTCTCCCACCTCGGTTGTGATGAACAGATGTGGGACTGTGAGGGCAAAGAAGTGGATGATTTTGTGGTTCGCAAACTCCTCACGAAGTATGATCACTTCTTCAGACAAACGAAACTCGGCGGAGATGTTTTTCTCACTTTAAGGGTTCCGAATCCGGATGTTGAAAAAGACGAGGCTAAAGT
>CAMTVV010000076.1:0-3442 GCA_947085305.1 uncultured Nitrospiraceae bacterium | reverse complement strand
ATGAAATAGGGGAAATGCCCATGAATCTCCAGGTTAAGCTCCTCAAGGTCCTGCAGGACATGGAAGTCTACAGGGTCGGGGGGATAAAACCTGTTAAGCTTGATGTCCGGGTCATCGCTGCGACAAACCGCAATCTGCGGGATATGGTCAAAGAAGGAAAATTCAGGGAAGACCTCTTCTACAGGCTTTACGTGGTGCCCATTGAGGTACCGCCTCTCAGGGAACGGCGTGAAGACATTTTCCCCCTGACCTGGCATTTCCTGAAGCAGTATAACCAGAGATATAAACAGTCCAAGACCTTTTCATCCGAACTGATCACGATGCTCGAAACCTATGACTGGCCGGGGAATGTGAGGGAGCTGCAGAACATTGTCGAACGTCTCGTGGTGACAGGTGACACGGATCTGCTCAAACCTGAACACCTCCCGCACAGCATCTATCAAAGAAGCGAAACAGAGGGCTTCTCATTCAAAGACAGTGGGACATCCGGGATTGCCCCCCTCTCCCATGCCAGAGAACAGGCGGAACGGGCAATGCTGACCCAGGCTCTGAAGATGAAGCAGACCACCCGGGAGATCGCCCGTTTGCTCGGAGTAGACCACTCCACCATCGTCAGAAAACTCAGAAAGTTCGGGTTAAGTGGTGCAGAAAAGCACCAAAGGAAGGGTTCAGAAAAGGAATGAACCGTTCGTTCCTTATCCATGCTCCCGGGAATTATGATAAAGAGGACTTTTAACCTCTGGCAACTCAAAGTAAAGTAGAGAGAATATCCCTCGCCCTGCCAGTCGCAAACAATAGCACATCCCCCTGGAGGGGGATTGGGGGTGGGGGATCATTCCACTGTCTGCGACTGGAAGAGGGAGGGAAAAGTCACCTCCCGTCCCTGGGGGAAACTAAAAACACAGAGTACCCCTGGCGCCTGCGGTCAGGTCAATAAGGCTCATGGCCCCTGCTGCCTTAGCCCCATGAATAAGGTCTTGCTCAGTAACTTTCTTGTTTGCCATGGTCTGGGTGCAGCACTGGATCTCCACTCCCAGCTCCAGCGCCTCGCCCAGTCTCTGCTCAAGTGTTGGAACACCGGGCTGTGGTCTTTCATTCTTCTCTATGGCCCCCTTCACCATGACATCCACCGCATCCTGGATACAGTAGAGCACTGTCCTGAAATTGGCGGATGCGGCCAGAGTGGCGAACATCAGGGCTGACCGCATCCTTGCGCTGTTCTCAAACCCCGAAGCACAGAGCACAATAAAAATATCCCCCGCTTCACGCTTGTCAGAAGAAGACAGAACAGGTCGGCTCAGAGTGCCCTGCATTTCTACCAGACCTCCAGAGAAGAAGAGAGCTTCACAGGCCGGGAGAGGGTCAAACCCACCGGCGATGTCTTGTTCACCTGCTCATGGAGTTCCCTGAGGGCCTTCTCATCAGCATCTGCCTTTATCTTCACCTTTGCAGAAACGCTCTTGAACCCCGGGAGTTTATCCATTCCATATTTTTCAGGCGGTTCGAGACCGAGAAATCCCGGAAGGTCGATTTCACCTTCAAGGTCGATCTTGAGGTCATTGATCTTTATTCCCCTTACGGCGGCATTCATTGCATATCCGATGGTAAGGCATGCGCCGTATGCCTGGAGCACCATCTCAACCGGATTGGCTGCGGTGTTCGTGCCGCAGAGCATCTCCGGTTCATCCGCAAGGAGGGTAAATTCCCTCGAACAGGTCTCGACCTTAAACCCACCCTTCCATGTTGTTGATGCCTTCCAAACGGTTCTCCCCACCTCCCAGTTCTGCTTCACGGTCTCCACGACCTTCATGAGACTTGCTGTGTCAAGCCCGTTAATCATTGCTGCCGCTGTCATAACTCGTTACCTCCTTTTCTTTTGCCTTATTTTTTGCTCTGCATATAAATTGTAGCAATTTGCTTGCCAGCGCACGATGTATGCCTTCCTGATTAAAGAAATACCTTAAAATACAAATGGTTATCAGAGAAGAGGTTTCTGAGGACAAGGCAGCAACATTCCGGAACCGAGCCTATCTGAAGATCACAATTGCAGAATGCAATTCAATTATCTGATAAAAATGCCGAGGAAGAAGAAATGTGCCGTTTTTGCTAAAAACCTAAGGTAGCGCTGTAATTGCAAATTGCAATCATGCTTAGATCTGAGGCTTTTGCACAACTATTCCAACCACAGAGAACACAGAGGGTAATATTTTCGTTACGCGTGACGCGTTACGAGTTACGGAATGCTCTGTGACCTCTGTGGTCAGGACTTTTACAAGAGCGTCATCCGGTATTTCTTTAATTTCCTCCACAGGGTAGTGGTATCCAGACCGAGAAGGACTGAAGCCTTTTTTTTGTTGCCCCCTGCAAGGTTCAATACCTTCAGTATCTGCTCTCTCTCCATGCTTTCCAGTGTCCAGTCCTTCTTTGTTTCGGCCCGGTCGGGCGTTATCTCCATCGGGAGGTCATCCCCTGTAAGCTCGTCAGTTTCTGCAATGACCAGGGCCCTCTCGATGACATGTTCAAGCTCTCTGATATTCCCCGGCCAGTTATAGTTTATGAGGATATCCATGGCTTCCTCAGAAACCCTCCTGATATTCTTTCCCATCTTCTTGTTGAATTTATTGATGAAGTATCTCACGAGCAGAGGGATATCCTCAACCCTCTCCCTCAGGGGAGGAAGGGCGATCTTTATGACATTCAGCCGGTAATAAAGGTCTTCCCTGAAGAGCTTTGCTTTCACAGCATCCTCAAGGTCCTGGTTCGTTGCAGCAACAATCCTTATATCCACGGTAAGGGGACGGGCGCTCCCCACCTTGAAAAAAGTCCCGTCCTGAAGGGCCCGCAGGAGCTTGACCTGAAGGTTCCTGGACATGGCCTCAACTTCATCGAGGAAGATCGTGCCTCCATCCGCGGCTTCAAAGATCCCCATCTTATCGGCGTTGGCGCCTGTAAAAGCGCCCTTGATATAACCGAAAAGTTCCGACTCCAGGAGACTCTCCGGGATTGCCGCACAGTTCACCGCAATAAACGGCTTTTCCCTTCTCATGCTATTGAAGTGTATCGCCCGGGCAATGAGTTCTTTTCCTGTGCCGCTTTCGCCGCAGATAAGGATGCCCGAGGTGACATTGGTCACCTTCCTCACCATCCTGAGGACTTCAGTCATCTTCGGACTGTTAGCGATTATGCCCTCAAAGTTGTAGTATCTCAGCCGCGCTTCCGCCTCTTTCTTCGTGTCTTCAAAGAGACGCGCGTTTTCTATGGCAAGGCCTATGGGGACCGTGGCAGCGCGGAGCACATCCAGGAGTTCGGTATCCAGTGAATACGGGGCATGGGTAATGACACATAACACACCAATCACTTTGCCCTTTGCCTTCAGGGGAAGGCCTGCATAAAACTCCATCCCCTCCTTGTAAAGGGTTGCCCTGGTAAAACGCGGGTCTTT
>CAMTVV010000075.1:0-2559 GCA_947085305.1 uncultured Nitrospiraceae bacterium | reverse complement strand
TCTGCTGGAATACGCCAATGTGGCCCTTGTTCCCGGTGACGCCTTTGGCGATGACAACTACATAAGGCTCTCTTATGCCACCTCCGTGGAAAACCTGAAAAAAGGTGTGGAGAGGATAAGGAACGCCGTGGAAAAACTCAGGTGATGTGCGAGAAGTGAAGAGTGAAGAAGCCGGACGAGAATTTCGTTCCGGATATGTTGCCATTATAGGCAGACCAAATGTGGGGAAGTCAACGCTCCTGAACTCCATCCTTGGAGAAAAGATCTCCATTGTGACGCCAAGACCCCAGACCACGCGGAAGAAGATCATCGGGATCAAAACAACTCAGGACAGCCAGGTCGTCTTTATCGATACGCCGGGTATTCACAAGCCCCGCCATGCGCTGGGAGAGTTCATGGTAAGGGAAGCAAAGGAGGCGCTGAAGGATGTGGACCTTGCGCTCCTCATGGTCGAACCCCGGCAGCCCGGAATTGCCGACCGGCTCATCATAGACCTCCTCAGGGAAACCGCAAAGCGCCGCCCGGTGATGCTTTTGATCAACAAGGTGGATCTGGTAAAAAAGGCCGAACTTCTCCCTGTAATCGACGAGTATCAGAAACTCTTTCCCTTTGAAGAGATATTTCCTGTGTCCGCGCTGAATGCTGATGATGTGGAATTTCTTCTGGACGGCATTACAGGGAGACTCCCGGCCGGTCCGAAATATTATCCCGACGATATACTTACGGATCAGTATGAACGGTTTGTGGTCTCGGAGATCATCAGGGAAAAAGCGATGACTGCTACTGAGGAAGAAGTGCCCCATTCCGTTGCCGTTGAGATTATTCAGTGGACTGAACGGGAGGACGGCCTGCTGTTCCTTGATGCGAATATTTATGTTGAAAGGGAGGGGCAAAAAGGTATTATAATAGGAAAAGGCGGGAAAAAACTTAAGGAAATAGGTTCTTTTGCAAGGGCGGACATCGAGAAGTTCCTCGACAGGAAGGTTTTTATGAAATTGTGGGTGAAGGTGAAGGAAGACTGGCGCAGTGACAAGAGAGCGCTGAAGGAGCTGGGGTTTCAGTAGATGCTTGTCAGGATGAAGGTTGAAGGCTTGCTTTTTGATCCGAGGAGCAGTATGTACATTCTTCTCCTGAAGGAAGTGGAAGGCAACAGCACCCTTCCCATATGGATAGGGAAGCCGGAGGCCGATTCCATAGCCCTTGCCCTTGGAGGAGTGATGACGCCGAGACCCCTCACCCATGATCTTGTCAGAAACGTCCTCGGCGGTCTCAAGGTTAAGCTGACCAGGGTGGTGATTACCGAGATCCTCGACAATACCTACTATGCCCTCCTGTACCTGGCTGACGGCAAAAAGGAGGTTCAGGTGGATTCCAGGCCCAGCGACGCAGTGGCGGTTGCCCTCAGGTTTAATGCGCCGATATTTGTGGAGGAAGGAATCATCGAGAAGAGGAGTACGGATGAACTGGAGGAATGGCTTAAGAATCTGAAGCCGGAAGACTTCGGCAATGTCATGTAATGCTTCGCCGATCTGAAGCCATAGTTCTCAGGACAACACTGTTTTCCGAAGCAGACCTTATTGTGACGGCCCTTACCCTGGATTACGGCCTGATAAAGGCCTTTGCAAAGAGTCCCAGGAAAACGAATAGCAGGTTCGGAAGCAGCCTCGAGCCCCTCACCTATTCGAGGCTCGCATTCTGGGGGAGGGAAGACGCCAATCTTCCGCGCCTCACCCAGTCGGACATCGTCAAGCCCTTTCAGCATATCCGGGACAGGATGGGGCGCTTTTTCAAGGTGACGGAGATGATCGAACTCACCCTGAATCTCCTCCCCGAGCGGGAGGCGCACAGGGATATTTTTCATCTGCTGCTTTCAATTCTGACCATGATCGAGGGCGACAGCTCAGGGGACGACAGCAGTGACCTCGCCATCCTCCTCTACAAAATCAGGTTCCTCGATATGGTGGGATACGGGCCCCGGCTCGAAGGCTGTGCGCGATGCGGCAAATCCGGATACAATTTTTATATTTCCCACGGGTCCATAATATGCGGGATCTGCGCAAAAGGGATGGATACGCCCCTGAGGCTTTCCCCCGGCGTCATTAAGAGTTACGATACCCTGAGGCGCTGGGACATGGCAAAGCTATGCAGGATAAAGCTCTCTCGCATGATGCTCTCCGAATTGTCGGTGATGCTCGATACCCATATCCAGTATACTGTTTCAAAACCGATGAAGACGAAGAGTTTTAAGACAAATCCTAAATTCTAAATCCTGAATCCGAAACAAATTCAAAACTTAAATTTTCTAAGTATGAAACATTTCACTATTTGAGTATTCAGATTTGTTTAGGGTTTCGGGATTTCGCATTTGCCGGTGGGTCTGTCCCCATTTCATTGATAATAAATCTTGACAGAATACGCTCTGTTGATATATAAAATCTGCATGGTATTTTCTGCGGAAACAGGGGGTTTCTTCTGTCCCAACGAGTTGTGCGCCGATTACGGCAAAAGGGGGATGGGCAATATCATCCTTCACAACAAGTACGGCAGGGACAACAGACG
>CAMTVV010000074.1:0-9583 GCA_947085305.1 uncultured Nitrospiraceae bacterium | reverse complement strand
TCCGGAAGACCCCGTCTGTCAAGGGTTTCTTCGAAAAAGACCTTCCGCTAAACAGACGACAATAACCGGCTACAGCGCGTCTTCACTACGCCTCATATCCTCGTTTATCATAAGACGCAATATTCATGCCGAACAGTATTGGGACTGAGGGGGTTACCCCTTCACCACTCCCATCGGCCTAAGTCTCGCCACTTTCTTTGATATTCCGGCATTGTGAACAACGTCCACCACATTGGATATGTCCTTGTACGCCTCGGACATCTCCTCTGCCAGGGTCTCTCTTCCCGCGGACTTTACGAATATGCCCTTGTCTTCCAGCTCGCGCCATATGGCGCGGCCCTTTGCCCTCTTGATGGCCTGATGCCTTGACATTACCCTTCCGGCGCCGTGGCATGTTGAGCCGAAGGTCTCCTCCATCGCCTTTTCTGTTCCGAGGAGGACAAAGGATGCCCTTCCCATATCACCTGGGATCAGCACTGGCTGGCCTGTTTTTCTGTACGCTTCCGGCAGTTCCGGGTGTCCGGGTGGAAAGGCCCGCGTGGCGCCTTTCCTGTGCACAATGAGTTTTCTCTTTTTTCCGTGCACCATGTGCTCTTCGAGCTTGGCGATGTTGTGCGCCACATCGTAAATGAGGCTCATGCCCAACTCCCTCGGGGTTGAGGAAAAGAACTTAAGGAATGCCTCCCGGGTCCAGTGCATTATGCATTGCCTGTTTGCCCAGGCGTAATTGGCAGCGGCCCTCATGGCAGCGAGATAGTCTTTTGCCTCGGGGCTTTCGATGGGCGCACAGGCCAGTTCCTTGTCCGGGAGCTCGAAGCCGTATTTTGCCGCTGCGCGCTCCATCACTTCAAGGAAATCTGTGCAGACCTGATGCCCGAAACCCCTGGACCCTGTGTGTATCATGACTGCCACCTGATTCATATAAAGGCCCAATGAACCGGCAGCCTTCTCGTCATAGATCTCGTCCACATACTGTATTTCAAGGAAATGGTTGCCTGAACCGAGAGTGCCTTGCTGCGCTTTTCCCCTTTCATAGGCCTTCTGACTTATGAGGTCAGGGTCAGCGCCGTCTATACAGCCGCCAGATTCCATATTTTCGAGGTCATGTGCGTCTCCGTAGCCGTTCTCCACTGCCCACCGGGCGCCTTTTACGAGGAGTTTCCTTTCTTCCTCAGCGCTGAGGCGGATCTTCCCCTTTGAACCGACACCGGAGGGTATCTCGTTATACAGGACCCCAACGAGGTCCTTTATCCCCGGAGCGACCTCTTCTCTTTTGAGGTTGCTCCTGAGGAGGCGGACCCCTCAATTAATATCGTAGCCTACGCCGCCGGGGGAGATTATCCCTTCCTTCAGGTCAAAGGCGGCAACGCCGCCTATGGCGAACCCGTAACCCATGTGGATGTCAGGCATTGCCATTGATGCCCTCACAATCCCGGGAAGCGTTGCCACATTCGCCACCTGCTCAATGCACTGACCCTCAAGCCCTTTCTCCAGAACTTCATCCACGTAGATAACCCCCTTCACTCTCATGCCGGGCTTGTAATCTGCCGGGATCTCTATCTTCGTGCTGTCGATCCTCCTGAGTTTTTCGATGCCCATAAGACCACCTCCTTCCCATTAAATATCAAAGATAACCTCCGTTACCCATTGTCCTTCCTTTTTCTCTATGCTGAGCTGATGGTATGTCGCTGCCTTGATGAGCAATCTTCTTTCGTGCCTTTCCGGGTCGAAATCCTCCCCGGTAACAACGGCGTTGAGCCTGAAATCTTCCCCCGCTCCCAACTCTCTCTCGCCAGCGGAGAGGAAACTTAACTCCCCCTCGCCCCCTCTTAAAGTAACCCCCCTCTTTGCCCCCCTTAATTTAAGGGGGGATGAAGGGGGGTTATCCCGCTCCCTTAACGGGGAGTGTCTCACATTATTCCCTCCCCCTTGACGGGGGAGGGCAAGGGTGGGGGTGATTTCAGTAATCACAATCCTCCTGCCTATGAATCCATAGGCATCAAAATGGAATATCAGCTCGTTGAGCCATGCCACAAGGAGTCCCTCAAGAGAAAGGCTCTCGATGTCCACGGTGATATCCCTTTCCTCCCTTATGGCTTCAGGGTCAGTGATGAGACTGTACATCCCCATTGCGGCATTGACGAAGAGTTCCTGGAGGGTCTGCCCGTATGCCCTGAGCCCCGCATCTCCTGAAATATCTACCACCTCGAAGGTCTTCATAGTTAAAGCGTATCATGTGGCAGGGGATGAGTCAAATGTGGGAAGGAAACTTAACTCCTCCTTCGCCACCTCTTAATAACCCCACCCAGCCTCCCCTTAATTTAAGGGGAGGTGTGGAGGGGTTAAGGGCGTTATCTCTCCCCTGGCGGGAGAAGCATCCACTCCTGTCCCCTCTCCCCTGGCGGGAGAGGGCGAGGGTGAGGGTGAGGGGGGATTTGTCCCTGCCTTACTCTATGAACTTTCTCAGGGATTCCTTGAAGGTGATGGGCCTGAACCCGAAGAGTTTTTCGACGGCTGCTGTGTCGCAAATGTTGTCCATGCTCAGGAGCCTCAGTTGTTCAGAGGTCACAGACGGAATTCTTTTGCCGAGGAATTTTCCGAGCCCCTGCGCGAGGCCGATGAAGGGGACCCCGGCACGCACAAAACTCATGGGCATATGGATAAGCGGCTTTTTTACTCCCATGACTTCCATAAGCTGGGTGACGATTTCATTATAGGTCAGCTGTTCAGGCCCTCCGAATTCATAGGTCTTTCCCGCGGCCTCGGGGTTATTGATAATTGTCATGAAACATTTTACCCAGTCGCCGACATACATGGGCTGGGATTTTGCGTTCCCGTCCCCCGGAACGGTTACCACAGGACCGAGACGCACAAGCTCCATCAACTTTTTCGTGAAACCGTCCTCAGCGCCGATGATCACTGAAGGCCTGAATGTGGTAAAGGGGATGCCGCTTTTCTTTACGAGCTCCTCGGCCTCGGCCTTTGTCCTCTGATACCGGGAAGATGAGTTCAGTGACGCCCCCAGGGCCGACTGGTAAAAGAAATGGCTGACCCCGGCGCGCTTTGCCTCTTCAACAATATTTTTTGTCCCTCCCACATGGACCCTCTCAAAGGTCATGTCCCCTCTGTCTTCGATAATGCCCACCAGATGGATGACCATGTCAACGCCTTCAAGACTGCCCCTGAGTGTCTCCGCATCAAGTATATTGCCGGTGAAGGCTTCGAAGCCCTTGTCCTTGCACAGGGCAGCGCGCCCTGAGGTCCTCGCAAGACAGCGGATCACGTACTTGCCTTCTAATGCATTGAGGAGCTGCCGTCCGATGAAACCGGTTCCACCGGTGACGAAGATTGTGGGTTTGGGTTCGCTGCTCATTTCAGTTTTACCAGATGAGGCGGCCTCTTCTGTTTGCCCAGCAGGAGAGGGCCACCTCCACGAGGTACGCTTCAGGATGCCTGTGATTGATGTCTATTTTTACTCCTATGGCAATAGCGCCGCCTCCGTTCCCCTTGGGACCCGCTCCTTCATTTATTTCCCTGAGGAGCCTCTGTTCAAGCTCGGCGATTACAGGATATTCGCTCTCGTCCGGGAGCTTTCTAAAGAGCTGGTGCACGGCAAGGACAGCGACCTGATCCCGGGTAGCGCCTATTCCGACCCCTATGGTATAGGGCGGGCAGCCTTTCCCTCCGGCTCTCTTCACGCAGTCAAGCACGCATTTCCTGACCCCGTCGAGGTCCCGCTCTGCATGGAGTTCCTCCACGGGCAAGCTGTAAGCCAGGCCATAGTTCTCGCAATCACCGGCCCTCAGCATGAGGTCTACGGTGAGGGTATCGTCAGGCGCCTCAGTAAGATAGATCACAGGGAACCCGAGGCCGGTGTTATCCCCGGAATTCTCCCCGGTGAGAATGTCCACGGCGCTGAGGGCCAGAGGCACTTTCTGCGTGGCGATGGCAGTGGCCTCCCTGAGGGTGTTCGTCATTTCCGTATGGCTTAAACCACGGGGGACCTTTACTTTAAAGATGGGGATGCCGGTGTCTATGCAGGCGGGCCTCGGTGTCTGTCTCGAGGTTCGGATAGTGTTTGCTATCCTCGTGAGCGATTCTCTATCTCCGTGGTTTTTTTCAGAGGAAAGAGACTTTTTTATGGCGTCTTCCACATCAGGCGGGATAGATGTGGCAACTTTCTTGTACAGCTCTACAATGCCATCGCGGAGTTTCAGCATGTTTTATCCTTAATCGTAAGAATCGGAGGTTATTTCAATTATATCATAATTTCGCCGATAGCAATCTCACTGCAGGTATCTCTCGAATATCTCCCTCACCGATGTTCGTCTCTGCTCTATCTGCTCCAGGAGCTCATCGGCGCTGCCGAAGCCCATGAACTCCGCCGAATCATCTACGGCCACGCCCGTCTTCCTGAGAACCGGTTCTCCCCTTAATCTCAGGAAGCTCTCCAGGGTCCTGAAGAAAAGGTATGCATCGCGCAGGAGCTCTGCCTCTCCCTTCGTAATCATGTCCGCTGCATTCAGGCGCTTGACTGCATCAAGGGTTCCCTGGGCTAACAGCCCCCTGTGCTGTTCACAATGCATCAACTGGAGGTATTGCACCGTAAATTCCAGTTCTTCTATCCCTCCAGGCCCGAGTTTTATGTCATACCCCTCCCGTTCCTTCGAGAGCTCTCTCAGGATTCTTTCCCTCATTGCCCTGATGTCCGCGGCAGACACCCCCTTTCCTTTTTCTCTGAGGGTCTTTTCCCTCAGCTCCATGAAACAGCGGGCTGTGAGCATGTCCCCTCCCAGGGGTCTTGCCTTAAGGAGCGCCTGAAACTCCCAGAAGTGGGCCCCGCCGGCATAATAACCGGCCAGCGCATTTAGTGTCGTGACAAGGGGTCCCTTTGTGCCGTCAGGCCTCAGTCTCACATCCACCCTGTACGCAATACCGTCCTTTGTATATGATGTCAGCAGTCGAATTAGCCGCTGCGCCGCCTTCACATGGCTGTCGCTTATATCCCTGCTGCATGCAAAAATCAGATCAAGGTCTGAATTAAAGGTGAGCTCCCTCCCCCCGGCTTTTCCCATACCAATGGCAGCAAAGCCGTTCTTTGCCAGTTCATCAGTGCAGACAGAAACCACTGCCCCGGCAGCCTTGCTCAAACCTTTTACGAGCCTCACAGTATCGATTTTCTTCTCGAGGAAGAGGGTCCCGAGCCTTATTTCTTCGGTTTGACGCAGTATCCTGATGGAATCAGGAAGGGGCATCCCCGAGGCCATGTTCTCCCTCAATTCCTGTGTCAGGGATGTCAGGGTTTTCTTAAAGAACAGCTCATGCCCGAGGAGTTCAAGGTGCTCAGGCCGCTTCATGATATTCTTAAGCAGGTATTCGCTCCGTGAAAAAATCCGGGTGAGGATGGGGATGAGACTCTTGTTCTTTTCGAACAGCTCCAGATACGATTCCTCAGCTGCAAGGAGCGTTGCGAAGGACTGGAGGTTATGAAGCGCGGTGTCCGGATTCTTTGTGCTCAGGGCCTCGTGGAGAAAGGCAGGGAGGAGCCCGCCCAGGAGCCTTCTGCCGCGAAGGGTCTGGAACGCAAAGGTGGCGTCCTTTATGTGGATGATGTTCCTCACCGCCTTTTCCGGATCCCTGAGGGGATATGAGGCAAGTACTTCTTTGAGCTCGGTTGTTGACAGGTCCTCGCTGAAAAACAGAGAGGTTTCCACCGGCGTCTTTTTCTCCTCTCCCATGAAAAGAGAATCGTAGATGTTCCTCACCATTTTTCTTCTGCCTTCAAGTTCCGTGATAAAGGACGCGGCGCCGGGATGCCCCATTTTCCTGCCCAGGGCAGCAAGTTCGTTCTTGTCCGGGGGGATTGAGTGGGTCTGGAGGTCGTTCAGCTGCTGCAGTCTGTGCTCGAGCTTTCTCAGGAATATGTAGTTGTCATTGAGGATGGAATAGTCTTCATGTCCGATAAGATTTTTCTGGAGGAGCCGGTGAAGACCAGTCAGGATGCTCCTTTCCCGGAGCAAGGGCTCTTTCCCGCCGTAGATGAGCTGAAGGGCCTGCACAAAAAATTCTATCTCGCGGATCCCGCCATAGCCTCTTTTGATGTCGTCCTTTTTGAACGCGGCATCGATCTTTGTCTTCATGCGCCGTATCTCGTCTATAGCGCTGAAGTCGAGATATTTTCTGTAGATGAAAGGCCTGATCATTTCGGTGAAGGCATTGCCCAGATCCATATCCCCTGCCACAGGCCTCGCCCTCAGAAGGACCGCCCTTTCCCATGCCATGCCCCAGGATTCGTAGTATGTTTCATAGGCGGAGATGGATTGGGCGAGGCTTCCCTTCTGCCCCTCGGGCCTCAGCCTTAAATCCACCCTGTAAACAAAACCGTCCCCGGTATTCATGGACAGGAATCTGTTGAGTTGTTCTCCCAGCTTGCAGTAGTATTCATGGTTGCTGATCCTGTTCTTGACGACGCTGCCCGCGGTCATTACGCCTCCGGACTCGCCCTGTTCTGTTCCATACACGTAGAGGAGGTCTATGTCGGAGCTGTAGTTCAGCTCGCTCCCGCCGAGTTTGCCCACCGAGATAACCGTAAATGCATTGTCTTTGGGCTCGCCGTAGGTCTCTTTCATCCGGTTCTGAAGAATCCTCACCGATTCTTTCAGGATCACGTCGGCCAGGAGGCTCAGCTCCGACATGGCATCCACACTATCAGTGATACCGAGGATATCCCGCAGGGTGAGCAGGAGAAGGCTCCTCTTTTTGAAATTGCGCACGCTGCTCAGGAGTGTTTCCGGCGAGGGCTGCGGTGTCCCGCGTATCATCTCTTCCAGCGATGCTGTCAGCGCCTCCTTCCGGACAGGGTCACGGAGTTTTGCCAGGCTTTCAAAGAGGATGTCGGGATGGGCTGAGGAGAAGTTCGCCAGGAACTGGCTGATGCTGAAAAGGAGGGCGATCGGCCTCAGGTTCGCTTCGAGCTCCTCTGTGCGTTCCGGATTGCTTTCGAAAAAGGAGCGGAGATTATTATACGCCCTCTCCGGGTCAGGGGTGGATGAAGCAGCATCCTTCAGTTTACTGTCCGGCATCACGTTCCCGCTCTCTGTTAATTACCGGCGCTGACCCCGGGAGTTTTTTCCTTGTCGCGGATTTTGGAACTCTCACGCTCCCACAATCTCGGGTCAAGGGCATCCCTGAGGCCTTCGCCCACGAGGTTGTAACTGAGGACCGTCACAAGAATTGCGAGGCCGGGGAAAAGGGACAGCCACCACGCCACCTCGATATTGTCTTTGCCTGCAGTAAGAATGTTGCCCCAACTGGGGTTAGGCGGCTGTACCCCAAGTCCGAGGAAGGAGAGACCTGATTCGGTGAGTATGGCCCCTGCAACACCGAAGGTGGCTGCAACAAAGACCGGGGCCAGGGCATTGGGAAGTATATGCCTGAACATAAGTCTCAGATTTCCCGCGCCCAGGGCCTTTGCCGCCGTCACAAAATCCCTCTCCCTTAACGTCAGGAACTCAGCCCGCACAAGCCTGGCCACATCCATCCATCCGGTAAATCCTATTACCGCCATGATTGTAAATATGCTCGGCTCCAGTATGGCGATCACCGCGAGGATGAGAAAGAATGTGGGGAACGCAAGCATGATGTCCACGAATCTCATAAGGAGCGCATCGATCTTTCCGCCGTAAAAGCCTGCCACCGAACCGATGATGGTCCCCACAAGTATTGCGATGCCAACGGCAATGAACCCCACTTGCAGCGAGACCCTGCTGCCCCAGATCATCCTCGAAAGCACATCCCTCCCCAGCTCGTCAGTGCCGAAGGGATGTGACAGCGAAGGTGGAGAGAGAACATTATGAACGTCAATGGCCATGGGGTTCCGGGGCGAGATAATGCCTGCGAGCAGGGCGATGGCGATAATGGCGATCACCGCAAACAGGGCGGCGAGGGAGAGCCTGTTCCTCGAAAACCTCCTGATGACAATGGCCGAGATCTTCATCTGCCTGCCTTTCGTATCCTCGGGTCCACAAAGGCGTACGAAATGTCTGCAAGGAGATTGCCGATGAGGGTGAGAATCGCTCCTATGACGAGGATGCCCATAATGGTGGGATAGTCCCTGGACATTGCAGAGGAATAAAACAACTGCCCCATCCCCGGTATGGCAAAGATGGTCTCGAATATGACGCCCCCGCCGATGAGCCCCGGGACCGAGAGGCCGAGGAGGGTCACCACCGGCATCAGCGCATTCCTGAAGGCATGCCTGAGTATAACATCCGATTCGTTAAGTCCTTTTGCCCTTGCTGTCCTGATATAGTCCTGCCGTATGACCTCCAGCATGCTGGACCTGCTGTACCTGCTCAGGCCGGCGATGCCGCCAAAGGCAGAGATGCCCACAGGAAGGATGAGATGTTTTACCTGATCGATAAATCTCTCTATTGTATTCATATCTGAAACATCTATGCTCTGTATGCCGGAGATAGGAAGGATGCCCAGGTTCACGCCGAAGAGGATCATGAGGAGGAGTGCGAGCCAGAAGGCCGGGATTGAAAAACCGACGAATACGAAAACAGTCGTAAGTTTATCGAAAAGGGAATACCTCTTTGTGGCCGAGAGTATGCCTATGGGTATGGCTGTGCACAGTATCAGCAGGAGAGAGAGGATGTTTATTTTCAGTGTTACCGGGATGCGCTCCATGATCTTTTTTATCACTTCCCTGCCGTCCACAAAGGATTTGCCGAAATCCATTTTCGCAAACCTCCTGAGCCAGTCGAAATACTGGATGTGCAGCGGCTTGTCCAAGCCATAGAGCTTCTTCAGGTTCTCCCTTGCCTGGGCAGAGGCCTTGAGCTGCATTTCGGTCTCGACTTCCACGGGTCCCCCGGGCGCAAGATGGACCACGCCAAAGCTGATCAAGGTGATGCCGAAGACAAGGGGGATCATCATGAGAAGCCGTTTTCCGATGTATGAAAGCATGCAGGTATTATACAAGAATGCCGGTGTGGTGTCTCACAAATAACCCAGAACACTCTTCAGATACTTCCCCGTATACGACTCGCTGACTTTCACTAGTTCCTCCGGAGTTCCTTCAAATATTATTCTGCCGCCCTGGTCGCCGCCCTCGGGGCCGAGATCAACAATCCAGTCCGAGGCCGCGATGACATCAAGGTTATGCTCTATCACCACAACACTATTGCCCGCATCCACAAGCCTTCGAAGCACATGAATGAGAAGTTTCACGTCATTGAAGTGGAGGCCGACAGTGGGCTCGTCAAGGATATATAAAATACCGGGATTAGGGGTTAGGGGCCAGGGTTTAGTTCTGCTAACCCCCGACCCCCAATCCCCGACCCCCATAAGCTCTGCGCATATCTTGAGCCTCTGGGCTTCTCCCCCTGAAAGGGTTGTGGCGGGCTGTCCCAGCCTGAGATACCCCAGCCCCACATCTTTCATTAGGGAGAGCGTGCTGGTTATGGCAGGGACGTCGGAAAACACTTCCATAGCCTCGTCAACGGTCATTGCCAGAACATCAACGATATTCCTGCCCCGATAGATGACCTTTAATGCCTCGGGTCTGTATCTCCTGCCG
>CAMTVV010000073.1:0-2446 GCA_947085305.1 uncultured Nitrospiraceae bacterium | reverse complement strand
TAGCTTACTGATAACACTTCAGTTGCATCCGTAAGAGAGTGTCTCTTTTTAAGAACCTCTGTTATCACGTTATATCTCTGTATGTCACGCATAGTTACTATTAATTTGCACATTATAGCTACCCTCCATTTCAATAGATTTTGAAAATAGAGAATAGCCAAAATGTGACATTTTAAAATAGTAATAACCTGTGACATTTCAAAATGGTAACATCATGTGTCCCCGAAACTCTCCATATTTTGGGCGCAAATTTGTTATTATATATTAATGATTTCCGTAAAGAATATCACCAAAAAGTTCGGTGACAGGCTTGTTCTTGATAGCCTTAACTTTGAAGTCCGGAAGGGGGAGATGCTCGGTTTCCTCGGGCCCAATGGCGCGGGAAAGACCACTACCATGAGGATCATAACCGGCTTTATGCCTCCCTCTGAAGGGGTTGTAACCGTTGACGGCATGGATGTGTTCGAGCGCTCCTATGAGGTGAAGCAAAAGATAGGCTATATGCCAGAGCATCCGCCCCTTTACCATGATATGACCACCTCGGAGTGCCTTACTTTTGTGGCAGAGGCGCATGGGCTGAGGGGGAAGGCGGTAAAGGGTTCCATAGAAAGGGTCGCTGAACTGTGCGGTATAACGGATATGCTCAGGAGACTCACAGGGAACCTTTCAAAGGGCTACCGTCAGAGGGTGGGGCTTGCCCAGGCCCTCATCCACGACCCGGAGATACTGGCGCTTGACGAGCCGACAGCCGGGCTTGACCCCAAACAGATAATAGAGATACGGCAGCTTATCAGGAGACTCGGAGAGGAGAGGACAGTGATACTCTCCAGCCATATCCTTTCGGAGGTTACGAACGTTTGCAGGAGGGTCGCGATTATAGACAACGGCAAACTTGTCGCAGTTGATACCATTGAAGCCCTGTCCGGCAGGTTGAGCGCAGGAAGGCAGGTTAAGCTTAAGGTGATCAGGCCGGAACGAATAGATACAAAAAAACTCTCTTCCATTACGGGTGTAAATGCGATTGTTCAGGGCCCGGATGCGGAGATTGTTCTAAATGTTTCAGGAGGGAATGACGTCCTCGAAAATATATCCTCGACCGTTGCCGGCATGGGGGCAGGCTTGCTCGGGATGAAGGAAGAGACCCTGACGCTTGAAGACATATTCCTCAAAGTGATATCCGGAGAGAAGATACATTGAGAAACCTCGTGCCTTTCATAAAAAAGGAGCTGAGGGCGTATTTTTATTCGCCCATCGCCTATATTGTCGCCGGGGTTTTTCTCGGCCTTATCGGATATTTCTTTGCCTCCTCCCTTCTGAGTTTCAGCATGCAGGCGATACAGCTTTCAGGAAGCGGCAGGGAGATCAGCGGGTTTAATCCTACAAATGTCATCATGAAGGGGCTGTTCAGGAGCATGGGAACGATTTTCATCCTTCTCACCCCCCTGATCACCATGAGGCTCATTGCCGAGGAGAAGAGGGCAAGGACCATGGAGCTTCTGATGACATCTCCGCTCAGCGTTACCACCATACTGGCAGGGAAATACGTCGCGGCATTGTTGATCTATGCGCTTATTATCCTTTCCACGCTCTACATTCCGGTCACGATTGAGTATTTTTCGACAGTGAGCTGGGGCCAGATCGTTTCGGGGTATCTGGGCCTTATCCTGCTCGGAATGGCTATGAGCTCCATAGGTCTGCTCTGTTCTTCCGTCACCGACAAGCAGGTGGTTGCAGCGGTCCTCACTATCGGGATTCTTGCGTTATTCTGGTTTGTGGGAGGCGTGATCGGAGGACACAGGGAAGATATATCAAAAATCATGAGGGAATTGTCGCTTTTCAGCCACTTTGAGAACCTTTACAGCGGGCTGCTCGACACGAGGGATATTGCATATCTTCTCTCATTCACTGTTGTGGCGCTCTTTCTCTCGCACAGAGTTCTGGAATCAAACAGATGGAAATGAAAGGGAAGCGTGTAGCGTATAGCGTGCAGCGTGTAGGGAGAAAACAAAGATATGAAAATTAATCTTGTTAAAATATCAGGCATTCTCGGTCTTATACTGGGAGCTGCCGCATTGATAAGCATTTCCATTTACCCTGCAAAGACTTTGTTGAATTCCGCGCTTGCAGGAATCGCCTTTATTCTCCTCCTCATCTTTTTTGTCTTTCATTACGAGGCCTTCAAGGCCTTTTCAAGGAGAAGGTCCACGCAGCTCGGGCTCAACAGCGTGCTTATGATTGCGCTTTTTCTCTTCATTGTCGTGGTGTTCAATTTAACGGCAAGGCAGCATTATTTCAGGCTTGACCTCTCTTCCACCGCAAACTACTCCCTGGCGCCGCAGACAACAAATGTTGCGGGCAAAATTAAATCCGAGATCAGGATTACCGTATTCGGTCAGGAGGAGATCGGAAGAGCGTCGTGTAGGGAAAGAGAGTACCTTATGAAGTG
>CAMTVV010000072.1:0-9956 GCA_947085305.1 uncultured Nitrospiraceae bacterium | reverse complement strand
GTCCGCGCCGATGCACCTGTGGATAGACAAGGACGACAAGATATATGTGGCCGATTCCCTGAATGCCCGCATCCAGGTCTTTCAGTATCTGAGAGAACAATAGACTATAAATTCAAAATGCAAAATGAAAAATTAAAAAATACAGAGCAAAATTCAAAATTCGACATTAAACTCAGGGCGTACAGATTTGCCTTGAGTATAATATCCATTGTTGACACGTTATCCAACTCCAGAGCCAATATAATAATTGGAGATCAACTGCTGAGAAGCGCTACAAGCATTGGCGCTAATATCATCGAAGCACAAGCGGGAAGTCCTAAGAAAGATTTTAGGAACTTCCTGAATCATGCTTTAAAATCAGCCAACGAAACCAAGTTCTGGTTAGCCCTGCTAAGAGATGCCGGCAAGAAATCAGCGGATGAAATAAATCCGTTGCTGGCTGAAGCAAAAGAATTGGCAAACATCCTTGCTTCAAGCATATTAACCTTAAAAAACAAGACACTTTGAATTTTGAATTGCAATTTTGCATTTTTAATTTTTAATTTTGAACTTTTCATAGCATGAGGCACCGCATCCTCTTCATCCTCCTCTTCGCTGCCTTTGTTTTTTGTCTCCTCACCCCTGTCTCGGACCCTGATTTTTTCTGGCATCTCGCCACAGGCAGGTGGATCTGGGAGCACAGGGAACTGCCCTCAGGCGACCCCTTCTCCTATACAACCTCGCTCAAGGCGCAGGAGGATTTCCTCCGCGCAAGGATAATCCTCACTCAGTACTGGCTTGCGAACATCATCCAGTACGGGACATACAAGCTCGGCGGCTACAGCGGGATAATAGCCCTCAGACTGCTCGTCTTCTCTTTGACCCTCTTCATCTCCTTCCTTCACTTAAGGAAAAAGGGGTTAAGCGTCACAGCCTCTGTCGTCATCCTCCTGCCCTTATCATACGTGCTCATTAACTTTACAGGCGACAGGCCGAACCAGATGACCTTCCTCTTCCTCGCCCTTTTCCTTTACCTCATTGAAAGTATAAGACAGGTTAAGGAGGTAAGGCAGGTTGAGGCTGAGGAGGTGAAGCAGGTTGAGAAGGTAAGACAGGTTGAGGATAAGAAAAAACTTCTCAACCTCAACCTTAACCTTAACCTTAATCTTAGTCTCAACCTTAACCTGTTTTTTCTTCCTATTGTTATGGTCATCTGGGCGAACATCCACGGCGGTTTCATACTTGGCGCGGCAATATCAGGCATATATATGGTTTCTGAGTTATTGAGGGTTGCCCTGGGAAAAATTGCTTCGCGGTCTGCCGGCAATGACGGGGAGGAGGTGAGGCAGGTGAGGCAGGTTGAGGAGGTGAGGCAGGCTGAGGCTAAGAAAAAACTTCTCAACCTCAACCTTAACCTTAGCCGTAACCTCAACCTTAACCTTGTCATTACCTCTGCTCTGACCATCCTCGCAGGGTTTCTTAACCCCAACGGCTACAATGTGCTCTACAGCCTCGTGTGGGAGACCTCAGCCGCATACACCACTCACGTCACGGAGACGATGACGCCCTTCTCATTCATCAGCCTCGGGACGTACAGATATGTTTATATGACAGCCCTTTTTCTTGTTCCAGCCGGCCTTTCGATACTGGTCAGGCTTTTTTTGGATAACCCCCCTTCATCCCCCCTTAATTTAAGGGGGGAGCAGAGAGGGGTTGCCCTTAATTTAAGGGGAGGTGTGGAGGGGTTAAGGGGGGAGCAGAGGGGGGTTATTCTTGCCGACCTGCTCCTTCTTGTTTTCTTCGGCGTCCTTTCCTTTGCCGGCATAAGATATATCCCCCTCATGGCGCTGGCGATGACGCCTGTCATCGCCTCGCTCATCCCGCATATAAGGCTCAGACTGCCGGCAGGGATCTTCATGCCAGGGATTGCGATTGTCTCAGCCATGATCTGGGCCGTCTTCTCATACTATCCCCTCACAATACTGAAAAAACCTCTGCTGGACGAATATTATCCCGAAGACGCTGTGCGGTTCATTGAGAGAGAAGGCCTTAAAGGAAGATTATTCAACTCCTATGACTGGGGCGGTTATCTTCTGTGGAGGTTCTATCCTGAGAAGCTCGTATTTGCGGACGGCAGGGGACTGAGCCAGGGGGCCTTCCTCGTGTATCAGACAGTGATGGCAGGCTCAAAGGCGGATATGGCTGGAAAGCCTGCATATAAGGCTATCCTTGACGCCTATTCTGTCGGCAACATCCTTATTTCATCCATAGACGTGAGAGGAGGGATTATTCCCCTCATATCTGCAATTGCGGATGACAGGGAATGGAGCCTCATCTATTATTCTAAGAACTGCCTCTTATTTTCGAGGGAGAGGCTTGAGCCCGGCTATCCCAAGGCCCTTGCCTATGCAATGGCCCTTGAGAAAGCGCTGCAGCGAATAAGCCAAACTCCGGACAATCCCGTGCCGTACCTTACGGTCGCAAGAGCGAATATCGGACTCCGCAGGGAGGGGGAAGCTCTGAATTTCCTCGAAGAGGCCCTCCGGAGGAGAGGCGCCCTGAGAGGCGGGCCTGTAGAAAGCGCTCTGAACCTTATCCGGCAAGGGAAGGACATACTCCGCGAGTCTCACGGCCTGCCGTAGCTATGAGCTATCAGCTATGTTATTGTGGGTTTTGGCGCAGCCTGCGTGAATTCACACACATGGCTGGTAGCCGCAGGCTTCAGCCTGCGAAAGCCTGCCCGTCCCCCCCCTTCAGGGTCATAACTCCCCCTTGCCCCCTCTTATCTAAAGAGGGGGATATTTGCTTCCCCCTTAGATTAAGGGGGAATGAGGGGGTTACTGTCTTACGGGTGGGGGAATTACCGGAAGAACCTTAAAATTCACGCAGGCTAAAGCCTGCGACTGCCCTATTTAACTATTTAACCTTCTTCCCTTCAGAGGGCGTGATAAATCACGCCCCTTTTTACCCTATTGAAACTATTTACCATTTTAAACTTTCTTTTTTAACGACTGGCATGATAGTTGCTTTTATATTGGCGCTTGCGATTTGAAAGAAAGTTATTGACTCAGGATTGACTTTTCGATTAGTTTAGTAATGATGCAAGTTCCTCATTATGAGGTCTCTATTTTTTAATAGAAAGGAGGTGAAAATGAAAATGAAAAAGACATTAGTTCTGTTACTCGCACTCACGATCCTTGCGCTCGGGGCTGCTGTAGCATTGGCAGCCCTGTCAGGAACACCGCATGATCTGAGGACCACAGGCGCAAACGAAACCTGCGCGTTCTGTCATACGCCTCACTTAGCGGTTAGTCCTGACACAACCGGTCCCCTCTGGAACCGCAACCAGGCAGCCCAGGCCTACACCCCTTACACATCCGCAACATTCGAGATGGGGCCTGCTACAGTTCCCCAGTATGGAACAGGCGCGTGCGCAGTATGTCACAACGGCGTGGCGAGCACTCTCGTCAATGTCCCGGGACCGGGCTCAATAGTAAACTCCAGCTACAACTTCCAGATGGGCGTAGCGCCCTACAACTCGACATACGCAACATGGGCTAATCTCGGCCTGGACCTCAAGAACGACCACCCTGTGGGCTTCACCTACAATGCTAGTCTTGATACAGGCGGCAGCGGCATACCCGCTACTATACCGGCCCAGTTCAAGCTCTACGGCACGGGCAGGAACCAGTTTGAGTGCGCAACATGCCATGCGGTCCATCACACACCTACAGCCACCTACACAACAGGCACATGGGACAATACAAACAAGACCTACACCTCGGTTCCCGCAGGCGCTCAGGTATACTTCCTGAGGACAAGCAATGCAGAATCGGCAATGTGCCGCGCATGCCATCCTAACTTCTAGTCAGACTGGTTTTCAGTTTTTCAAAAAAGAGGCGGGTCATATGACCCGCCTCTTTTTTGTTTCTTCCGGGATTCCTGTGGGTATTCCCCCTCTTAAGAGGACGGACCCTAAAATTCACGCAGGCTAAAGCCTGCGGCTTAATTCCCTATACGCTACACGCTTTTTTTTCATATTGGCAAGAATATTGCTTTTTTACTATATACTTTTTAAAATAGCGCATTTATTTATCAGGAGGGCTATCATCAGGAATATCCGGAACATCACTGTCTGCTGTCTGCTGTCCGCTGTCTGCTGTCTGCTGTCCGCTGTCTGCTGTCTGCTGTCTGCTGTCTTTTTCCCCCAGGACCTCTATGCCTCGATGAGGGAAAAGGACGCGCTCTGGAGGATGCCGAGGCTTATGATAACAGGATACCTCGAGGGCCGGTATGAAGACTTCTTCTCAAAAACGGATGACAAAAGCGCGCACAGATATAGATTCACCGAGCATCTGAACCTTAATGTGAGGGGCTTTGTGCTGGACAGGAGGCTCCTGCACTACAGTGTGGCCCTCGACTGGCAGGAGTCTCAGGGAACAGCGGCAAGAGGGGGGTACAAGGGCGTCAACCTGGGCTTAAAGTTCCTTCCCTTCCAGCCCTTTACCATGGACCTTAGGGCCGGGTATATAGACGGGGATGGTTATACGCTGAGGAGCGGGGGGCTCAGCCTTGCGTATGCGAGAGCTGTCATGCCCCCGCCGAAAAAGATGACTGACCAGGCCCGGCAGCAGGGGCTTCAGCCGGCGCAGCAGCAGCAGGGTCAGGCCGAGGGGAATGAGCAGGATCAGGCAGAGTGGGATGAGACAGAAGAAGAAAAAAGGGAAAGAGAGGAAATCGAAAAAAGAAGAAAGCTCCAGGAGGAGCTGCTCAGGAAGAGACTCGAAAGGGGATTCCTCTACTACGCCCTGCCCAGGATCTTCACCCTTGACTTCGACACATATAATGCGAAGACAAGGGACGCTGACAACACCTATTATAACGCGCGGTTATTAATGAAGGGCGGGTATGGAAAGACGCTTTATTTCGCGACCATCACGGATTACTATACAAAGGATAATATACGGGGAACATCAACCAACCAGTTCACCTCAGACCTCGCTTCATATACCAGGTGGGACAGGGCAAGCCTCGACGCAAAGGCATATTTTGCAGCCGACGGCGGGAGCTCATACGGCCTCCAGACCAACCTCAGCGGCCTGCTCGGAAAGAGCTGGGATTACGGCCTGAGCGCAGGTTATTCAGTGTCGGATAATCACGACAGGACCACATCCTACAGCGCAGGGGGGAATATACGAAGCTCAGCGACCCGGGGCATTACCTCCTTCAATTATGGTTTCGGCGCAGGCTATATCCGGCAGGACGGCCCTTCGACTGAAGAAAATGCCTTTGTTACAGCGAGTTTCGGAGCGGACAATAGATTTTCTCAAAAGGTCTCGCTCAATACATCAGTGGGGCTGACTGCCGGCACAGAGAGGAGCTCCGGTTCTTTCAACGCGGGCGTCAATTACAGGCCCCTTAACCGCCTTCATCTGTATGCGAGATATTCGCTCGGGGTTTCATCAGGGGAGGACAGGTTCGCAGACACGGCAGCGCTGAGGAGGATTAATGAAAGTCCACTGCATACCGCAGAGGCAGGACTGAACTATTACAGCAGGATAAACTTCTCGAGCAACGTCACTTTGTCCGTATCCCCGGCAAAGGAATCCTCTGGAATAAACGCCCTTGTCTCGACAGTCGTCGCGGAGAAGATCAATATATCCCTCGGGGCAAGCCTTTCAAGGGATAAGCCAAGGGAATTTGTTGAATCAGGCGCGGATGAGAACAGAAACTATAATGCCTATGGAATCGTATCAACGCCCTTCTTCTTCAGGAACAGCTTTTTCTCGGTGAGCTCCTCGTACTCAAAGACCGTCTCAAGCAATTTACTGACAGGCCTGAGCAGGACAACGCAGCTGCTGGCCTTTAATCCGACCATCAGGTGGTTCTGGAGGAGGCTCATCATAGAGGCGGACGGAAGATACACCATTACCGCGCCTGATGAAGGCGCCAGAACAATTGACAGGAGGATAACCTTGACAGTAACCAGGCCCTTCAGGCTGCTTTAAGACAGCGTATAGCGTGTAGCGTATAGGGAATAGGGTGTAGGGTAAGAAGGGCAAAGTTTCAATAGTTTCAAAAGTGTAAATAGGGTAAATAGTGTCTGTGTATAAAGTCGACATTATTGCCGTTTGCTTGTCATTCCGGCCGGAATGACAGACTGTGCGACCTGGACGGATGCTCATGTTTTTGCAACAGTAAGGCAAACAGTCTCGAAATAGGATTTACATTGAAAATGGAGGATTCAAAATGAATTATACACGCTGCACGCTGCACGCTATACGCTGCACCTTACACGCTATACGCTACACGCTGTTTTTAGTTTTATTGACTTTTTTATTTTACACGCTATACGCTGCACGCTATACGCTGACTTTCGCCGCTGAGGAGAAGCAGAAGGCTGCTGTCACAGTGAACGGCTTTGCCATAACAGAGAGGGATGTTGATGAGACCGTAGAGCAGATTATCGCTGCTCAGCCTTTTCACAGAGAAGCGACCCCCGAGAGGAAAGAAAGATTCAGGAAGGATGCGCTGGAGAGGCTTATAAATATAGAGCTTCTCTATCAGGAGGCCCTGAGGCTCGGCATGGAGATTCCAGATAAGGAGGTCAGGAAGATTTTCGCTGACCAGAAGGCGCAGTTTAAAGCAAAGGAGTTCTCTTCCTTCCTGAAGAAAATGGGTCTTACAGAGGACGGATTCAGGAAGAGGATTCGGAAGGTGATGCTCGTGGACAGGATAATCAAGGCAAAGATAGACGAACCCTCAAAGGTGAGCGATCCGGAGGCTAAGGATTATTATGAGGCAAACAGCGCAACATTCGTTGAGCCTGAAAAGGTTAGACTCAGTGAGATTTTCATCTACATACCGCCGGATGCGGATGATGCCGCCAGGGCGAAGAAAACAGAAACGGCAAGGGAAGCGCTCGGCAGGATAAAAGAAGGCGGCGACTTCTGCAAGCTCGCATCGCAGTACTCCGAGGACGAGCTGAAAACAAGGTGCGGCGACATGGGGTTTGTCCATAAGGGGAGGCTTGACGAGACCCTCGAAAAAGAGGTCTGGAACATGAAAGAGGGAGAGGTTAAAATGGTTGCGGTCGAAAAGGGCCTTATGCTCGTGAAATTCATCGAACGGAAGCCCGAGCGCCGGCTCTCATTTGATGAGGTGAAGGAGAGGCTGAAAAAGCAGCTTGCCGACGCAAAAAGGAAGAAGATCAGGGAGGAGTACATCAACAGCCTCAAGGCAAAAGCAACAATAATATATTAAAGACAGGTTGAGGTTAAGGCTAAGGTTGAGATTGAGAAATAAAGAGACTATAAAGAAAACGAGTAAAGACTTTTTCTTTTTCTTAACCTCAGCCTTAACCTTAACCTTAACCTTTTCTTGCGCCCCCCAGCTCAAGGCAAATTTCGACGTGTCAATGCAAGGTCAGATCTTCTGGCCCGGACCGCCGGAGAAGCCGAGGATACGGTATCTCTGGAGTCTTTATTCGCTCATGCCCGAGGGGAGCTCGTTCATGGATATTTTTGCCGGGCAATACGATTTCTTCGACAACAGGGAGGCGCCGTATCTTATAAGGCCGATGTCTGTCTATAAAAGGGGCGACAACCTTTATATCGCGGATTCCGGCGCATTCAGGGTCACTGTCATAAACCTCAAGACCAAAGAGGTCTTTAACGCGGGGATTGACGGAAAGGGCGAGCTGGCTTTTCCTGTGAGCGTAGTCTCCGACAAAGACGGGAATATCTATGTCTCGGATTCAACCCTCAAAAAGGTTCATAAATATGACCCAAAGGGAAACTTTATCAGGCCGGTCGCGCGTGAAGGCTGGAGGCCCGTGGGCCTTGCCTATGACGACAGGACTGACACCCTTTATGTCGCGGATGCGGAGAATCACGCTGTCCACGCTGTTGACAGGGATGGAGCTTTGAGATACTCCATCGGCAAAAGAGGCGAAGAACCCGGGGAGTTCAACTATCCCACATATCTCTGGGTTGATGGGGAAGGAAGGCTCTTTGTCTCCGATACCCTGAATTTCAGGATACAGATATTCGACTCACATGGCCGGTTTATGTCCGGATTCGGCGCGATGGGCGGCGGGTATCACGAGTTTTCAGGGCCAAAAGGCGTGGCAACAGACTCCCGGGGCAATATCTTTGTCGTGGATGGAAAACAGGACATTGTAAAGATCTTCGACCGCGATGGCAGGCTCCTCCTCTTCTTCGGCGAGGGAGGGCTCGAATATGGAAAATTTAATCTTCCTAATGGTATATTTATTGACAGGGATAATGCCATTTATATTGCGGATACGTATAATATGAGAGTGCAGGCGTTTCAATTGATGGAAGAAAGTAACAAATAGGTTAAGGTTGAGGTTAAGCCGCAGCCTTTGGTAGCCGCAGGCTTTAGCCTGCGTTAGATGCAGAGCCTGCGTTAGTTTTAATAATATGAGCATAACAGAAAAACGGCACAGATTGCCCAAAGAATTCTATACGGGCGAGGTATCGGCTGCTTTCACATTATGTATAAACGGGCGTGTTCAGGCCTTCATTAAGCCCGAAATTGTCGGAACATTACTTAATACTTACAGGGACACAAAAAGATTCAGACTTATGGAAGACGGTTGTAGATTACAAACAGAGAACAGGATTTTGGATGGCTGCAAATAAAATTGGAATCGGGTGGCAGAAAGATTTTTATGATCATTTAATAAGAAAAAGCGAGAATTTAGCAGTTCAAGTAAAATATATACTTGATAATCCGGTGAGGAAAGGATTGGTATCATCCTGGCAGGCGTATCCTTTTAAAGGCTCAATAGGATGCAAAATGGAGGATCTTCTAAATGGAATTATGGAAATGCACGCAGGCTAAAGCCTGCGGCTACCTATGGAAAAGAACGATCTTAACCTTAACCTATGCCTTGACCTTAACCTTCATTCTTTATACCTTAGGCGCTACACGCTACACGCTCGATGTTCACGCGGGCGTTGCAACGACAAAACATAACCTGTCATCCACCGGCCCCGGCTCGATCAAGGCGGTATCCGAGAAAGGGACATGCGTCTTCTGCCATACCCCGCATGGCGCGATAAATCCCGCTGACGGCCCGCTCTGGAATAAGACCTTAAGCTCGGCAATCTACACTCTGCCTTCAAATGCTCAGGGCGCCTGGGCAACGCTGCTCACAACAGTGGGCCAGCCCGACAGGGGCGCCAAGCTCTGTTTGAGCTGCCATGACGGCACTGTTGCAATAGGGCTGGTTGTGAATACGCCGGGCCCCGGCAACACAGGACAGCCGATACCAATGGCCGGGGTTACTGCCGAAGGCAAAATACCTTCAACCGCTGCCGGTTATCTGGGCATTAATATCTCAGGCCATCACCCCGTATCTATCGCCATGAATGATACATTAAGGAATGATAAATTAACGCAGTGCTTTGAAGGAACCGCATTTTATGTGGATTATCCGGCAGGCGCTGTGAAGCTTACGCCCACAGGCAATACATATAAGGGCAACGCGGGGAAGATTATAAACGGCAGACCCTCCGGCGTCCAGTGCGCAAGCTGCCATGACCCGCATAACAATCCCAACGGCGCCTTCCTCGTTGCGGGAACGCCGCAGAATTCTACAGCCCTGTGCACGGCGTGCCATATATTCTGCCCATGAGGAATAGAGAAATAATGGACAAAGAGACCCCGGCTATACGCTACACGCTACGCGCTGTAGGCTATACGCTCATTTTCCTGCTTTTTTTGGGGATGCCTGCTGCGGCTGTTAAAGATAAGCCGACGCACATTGATCCGGACAGGAGCCCCCGCGGCTGCGCGGGATGCCATAAATCTCACGGAAAGCCGGCGACACCCATGATGAGAGAATCAGCTGACAAGCTCTGCCTTATATGCCACGGACCATACAAGACAGGCCCTGATGACCAGGCAAGAGAGGTATTTTCGGACTTTCAGAAGAGGTCAAAGCATCC